>NZ_JAHKRK010000023.1 GCF_019396355.1 Pseudonocardia nigra | reverse complement strand
CTGCGGGTCGATCTTGTGGTGAGAACTCCCTATCGGGGGACCCCACGCTCTCACCAGCACCGCGCAGATTGTCCGATATGAGCGTGTCGCGCTCACGTCGCGCTACGATCTTGCTGAGATCACCTCACTGTTCCCACACGTGATCGACGCGCGAGGCTGCGCCGAGGTTCCCGCGAGTCGCCCGTTTCCCGCGCGCGAGTCGCCCGTTTCTGCCGCGCGAGTCGTCCCCCTGGTTCCGCGGTGGCCTGCCCATGGCGTCAGTCCCGCGGGACCTCGCGTTCGATCTCCTCCAGCCAGATCCGTGCCGACACGTCCGAGGGGGCCCGCCAGTCGCCCCGCGGCGACAGCGACCCGCCCGCCGACACCTTCGGCCCGTTCGGGAGCGCCGAGCGCTTGAACTGGCTGAAGCTGTAGAAGCGCTGCGCGAAGACCTCGAGCCAGTGCCGGATCTCGGCCAGCGAGTAGGCGGGGCGCTCGTCGGTCGGGTAGCCGGCGGGCCAGTCGAAGCGGTCGGGGTCGTGCCAGGCGTGCCAGGCCAGGAACGCGATCTTCGACGGGCGGAAGCCGTAGCGCAGCACGTGGAAAAGGGTGAAGTCCTGCAGCGAGTACGGCCCGACCTTCGCCTCGCTGCTCTGCACCTCCTTGTCCTCGCCGGTGGGCACGAGCTCGGGCGTGATCTCGGTATCGAGCACGTCGGTGAGCACGTCGCTCACCTCGGCCTCGAACTGCTTCGACGAGACGACCCAACGGATGAGGTGCTGGATGAGCGTCTTCGGCACGCCGCCGTTGACGTTGTAGTGCGACATCTGGTCGCCCACCCCGTAGGTGGACCAGCCGAGCGCGAGCTCCGACAGGTCGCCGGTGCCGAGCACGATGCCGCCGCGTTGGTTGGCCGCGCGGAACAGGTAGTCGGTGCGCAGGCCCGCCTGGACGTTCTCGAACGTCACGTCGTAGACCGGCTCGCCCTGGGAGAAGGGGTGCTCCAGGTTGGTGAGCATCAGCTTCGCGGTCTCGGTGATGTCGAGCTCCTCGAAGGTGATGCCGAGGGCCTCGGCCAGGCGCGTGGCGTTGCCCTTCGTGCGGTCACCGGTGGCGAACCCGGGCAGCGTGAACCCGAGGATGTCGCTGCGTGGGCGGCCCTGCCGGTCCATCGCCTTGGCCGCGACGATCAGCGCGTGCGTGGAGTCCAGCCCGCCGGACACGCCGATCACGATCTTGGGCTGGCCGATCGCGCGCAGCCGCTGCTCCAGACCGGCCACCTGGATGCTGTAGGCCTCGTAACAGTCCTGCTCCAGCCGCGACTCGTCGGCGGGCACGAACGGGAAGCGCTCGAGCTCCCGGCGCAACCCGATGTCGCCGCCGGGCGGGTCGAGCCGGAACGAGACGCTCCGGAACGCGTCGGTGCGGTCGGCGAGGTGGCGGCGGTTGTCGTCGAACGTGCCCATCCGCAGCCGCTCGGCACGCAGCAGGTCCAGGTCGATGTCGGCCACCGACCTGCGCTCGCCCTGCGGGAAGCGGTCGGTCTCGGCGAGCAGCACACCGTTCTCGTAAATCATCGTCTGGCCGTCCCAGGCGAGGTCCGTGGTCGACTCGCCCTCGCCCGCCGCTGCGTAGACGTAGGCGGCGAGGCACCGCGACGCCGCTGAGCGGCACAACAGCTTCCGGTCCTCGGCGCGGCCCACCGTGATCGGGCTGCCGGACAGGTTGGCGAGCACGGTCGCCCCCGCCAGCGCGGCCTCGGCGCTGGGCGGCACGGGCACCCACATGTCCTCGCACACCTCGACGTGCAGCACGAAGCCGGGCACGTCGTCGGCGGCGAACAGCAGATCCGGTCCGAACGGGACGTCAGCCTCCCCGATGCGGATCGTCGCGCGCACGTCGTCGCCGGGGGCGAGCTGGCGGCGCTCGTAGAACTCCCGGTAGGTCGGCAGGTACGACTTCGGCGCCACGCCGAGCACGCGGCCGCGGTGGATCACCACCGCCGTGTTGTAGATGCGGTGCCGGTAGTGCAGCGGCGCACCGACCACCAGCACCGGCAGCAGGTCGGCCGAGGCGGCGACGACCTCGGCCAGCGCGTCCTGGACGGCGTCGAGCAACGTGTCCTGCAGGAGGATGTCCTCGATCGAGTAGCCCGTGAGCGTCAGCTCCGGGAACACCGCCAGTCCCACGTCGTCGTCGTGGCACTCGCGCGCCGCACTGACGACGGCGGCGGCGTTGGCGGCGGGCTCGGCGATCGTGGTTCGGATCGTGCACGCGGCGGCCCGCAGGAAGCCGTGGCGGTACGGGGAGCGGAAGTCCATGGGCGGGCTGCGGGGCCTTTCTCCTCGGGACGGGGTGACGGGCCGCAGTCTGCCCGATCACGCAGCCCTTGTCCTGCGGCGGCGGAAGGCGCGACGGCCTGCGTCAGGAAAGCCACGTTCCGGACGTTGAACGGCAGGAACGTGGCTTTCCTGAACGCCCTTGAGCATTGACAAGATGAGTCTTTACGTACAAAAATCTCCTCGCATGAAGGATGTGCTGTATCTCGACCGGATCGAGCAGGCGGAGGCGTTGCTCAAGCCGCAGCGGGTCGAGGTGTTGCGCCGGCTGGCGGATCCGCGGTCGTGCACGGAGGTCGCGGCCGATCTCGGCCAGACGCCGCAGTGGGTCTACTACCACGTGAAGCGCCTGGTCACGGCCGGTCTCGTCAGGCAGGTGGACGAGCGCCGGGTGCGTGGGATCCGGGAGGGCGTCTACCAGGCCACGGCCCACTCCTACTGGCTCTCCCCGGGCGTCGTCGGACGCATCGGCGCGCGCCGCACCCGCGACGACCTGAGCCTTGGCCACCTCCTGGACCTCATGGAGGAGGTCCAGGGCGACGTCGCCGCGCTCGACGCCACCGCGGGCACGGTGGCCGCCCCGGAGCTGCCCTCGATCGGCGTCTCCGGTGAGATCCGCGTCCGGCCGGAGCAGCGCCCGCAGTTCCTCGCCGACTTGCAGGGCGCGTTGCAGGACCTGTTCACCCGCTACGGGGGCGCCGAGGGCGACGCGTTCAAGCTCGCCGTCGCCTGCTACCCGACGTACCCGAAGGAGACGACGCCATGAGCGAGGTCGTGCGGCTCCGCGCCCGCGCAGGCGCCCCGGTCGCCGACGTCCACCGCGCCCTCACCGACGCCGCACAGCTGCGCGTGTGGCTGGCTGAGCACGCCGAGGTCGACCTGCCGGACCGGTACGCGTTCTGGGGCCGGTACACCCCCGAGGGCGATGTGCCGCGCCAGCGCCCGCTGCACGTCGACGACCGCACGGTGCGGTTCGCCTGGCGGATCGGCGGCGAGGACACGACCGCCGAGTTCCGGCTGGAGGAGGAGGGCGCGGCCGCGACGATCGTGTCGCTGGCACAGACCCACGTCCCGCCGTGGAGCGAGGCAGCGGCCGAGGCGGGTCCGCGCGCCGTGCTGTTCACGTTCTGGTCGCTGGCGATCGCGAACCTCGTCGACCACCTGGAGGGCCGCGAGCTCACCCCGAAGGTCGACTTCACCTCGCCGGTGATGCGCGAGCAGGTGGTCGTCGCCGCGCCGCCGGACGCGGTGTGGCGCTCGCTGGTCACGCCCGCCGAGCTCCGCCGGTGGTTCGGCGTGACCGTCGACATCGAGCCGCACGTCGGCGGCCGGCTGGCGATGGGTGGTTTCGACGCGGTGGCGGAGCCCGCCCGGATCGTCGACCTCGAGCCCGGTCGCAGCCTCACCGTCGACTGGGGCTCGATGGTGTCCACCTGGGAGCTGGAGGGCACCGAGGGCCGCACCCGCCTCACGTTCGTGCAGAGCGGCTTCGACGAGCAGCACCCGCCCTATGCCGGGTGGCTCGGCGGTGTGGCCGGGCTCGGCCGCTACCACGAGCTCGCCGACTGGCAGCCCATCTGGCTCGACCTGGAGCCGGGCGTCCCGTCCGGCGTCATCGCCACCGACTGACCCGGAGGTACCGCGATGTTGCTCGAAGGCAGGAACGCCGTCGTCTACGGAGGCGGCGGCTCGATCGGCGGCGCGGTCGCGCGGGCGTTCGCCCGCGAGGGCGCGACGGTCTTCCTGGCCGGCCGCACCCTCGCCACGCTCGAGGCGGTGGCCGCGGACATCCGCGCCGCGGGCGGGTCCGCCGAGACGGCGCAGGTCGACGCGCTCGACGAGGCTGCCGTCGACGCGCACGCCGACACCGTGGCGGTGCAGGCCGGGAGCCTCGACATCTCGCTCAACGTCATCCAGCACGGCGACGTGCAGGGCACGCCGATGGTGCAGATGCAGGTCGCGGACTACCTGCGGCCGGTCGCGACGGCCGTGACGACCACGTTCCTCACCGCGCGGGCCGCCGTGCGCCACATGGTCCGGCAGGGCTCCGGCGTGATCCTGATGTTCGGCGGCTCGGGCGACCCGATGCGCGGGTACCACCTCGGCGGCCTGCAGACCGCGTTCGAGGCGCTCGAGTCGATGCGCCGCCAGCTCGCGTCCGAGCTCGGCGCGTCCGGGGTGCGGGTGCTGACCCTGCGCACCGGCGGCGTGCCCGAGTCGATCTCCCCGGACGTCGACGGCCGGGACGCGATAGCCGCCGAGATCGAGAAGCAGACCATGCTCGGACGCGCCGCGACGCTCGCCGACGTGGGGAACGCCGCCGCCTTCGCCGCGTCCGACCGGGCGCGGTCGATGACGGCGGCGACGATGAACATCAGCTGCGGGGCGCTGATCGACCACTGCTAGGAAGGGGCGAATGGACCGGAACATCCGCACGGTGGACGACGTCCTGAGGCTCCTGGACGGCCTGTTCACGCCGGAGGCCGACCGCTGGACGAACGACGCCGCCTCCTGGTGGGACGGCTTCTACGCGGACCGGTCCAGACCGGTCCCGTTCTTCGCGGCCGAGCCGGACGAGAACCTCGTGTCGTACCTCGACCGCGGCCTGATCACCGCCGGTCGCGCACTCGACCTGGGGTGCGGGGCGGGACGCAACGCCCTCCACCTGGCTTCGCGCGGCGTCGAGGTGGACGCGGTCGACCTGTCTCCGGCGGCCATCGCCTGGGCCGAGGAGCGTGCCCGCGGGGCCGGCGTCGAGGTCCGGTTCCACTGCGGGGACGCCTTCGCCCTGGCCGGCACCGAGCTCGCCGGGCCGTACGACCTGATCTACGACTCCGGCTGCTTCCACCACCTGCCGCCGCACCGCCGCATCAGCTACCTCGCCCTGCTCGACCGGCTCCTCGCCCCGGGCGGCCTGTTCGCCCTCACCTGCTTCGCCGCGGGTGCGATGGGCTCCGAGATCCCCGACGCGGACCTCTACCGCCGGTCCCGCCTCGACGGCGGCCTCGCCTACACGCCGGAGTCCCTGCGCTGGATCTTCTCCGACCTCACGGAGGTCGAGCTGCGCCGCATGCACGACGAGCCGCCGGAAGCGGCGTCCTTCGGGGAACCGTTCCTCTGGACGGCGCTGTTCCGGCGGTAGCGGCTAGCCGCGGCGGAAGAACGCGTTCGCCCGCGGCCGGAACATCAGGACGAGCGCGGCGAGCACGGCCACGACGTGGAACAGCCGCAGCCCGGCGGCCAGCAGGGTCGGCCCGTCGGCCGCCCCGAGGAACGCCGGGACCGAACCGCCCGCCGTCCACCACGACAGGGGTTCCACGACCAGGGAGAGGGTGCCGACCCCGCCGAGCAGCACCGCCACGACCCAGCGGACGGCGTCGCGGCCGGTGCGCAGCGCCAGCACCAGTGCGGTGAGGGTCGCGTAGATCGTGAAACGGACGGCCAGGTCCGCCGGGGCCGGCGGATCGGGCATGGCGAACCGGACCAGGGTCTCGGCCACCCCGGCGCCGATGGCGGCGAGCCACAACAGGATCGAACGGCGGACCGGGACGGGAACGAGTTGCCCGCGGCTGGGCGCGGAGGACGTGGTCATGGTGCAGAGTGTTCGCCTGCGGATCGGCGGTTTCAGGCCGGTGAGCCCCCGGAGCGGACCGGAGGAGAACCCGAACCCGTCGCGGCACCGGCGAGCCGACTGCCGATCGGGAAGGGTCGACGCGAGGAGGCGCCGTGGACGTCGTCGTCGTGGGGGCCGGCCCGGCCGGTGCGACCCTGGCCCTGCTGCTGGCCCGGCACGGGGTCCGCGTGCGGCTGCTGGAGCGGGAGGCGTCCGTCGGCGGGGCATTCCGCGGCGAAGGGCTGATGCCGCTGGGACTGGATGCGCTGCAGCAGATGGGGCTGGGCCCGGTGCTGCGGGAAGTGCCCGGGCGGCCCGTCGAACGGTGGCGGATCGTCATCGACGGTGCCGAGGTGTTCACGATCCCGGAGCCCGTTGCCGAGCTGGGGGACCGGGCGTTCCGCATCGCGTCCCCCGGCGCGCTGCTGGAGGGGGTCCTCGCCGTGGCCGCGACCCATCCGGTCTTCGCCTTCCACCCGGACACCCGGTTCGCCGACGTCCTGCGCGCGTCGGACGGCCGCGTCGTCGGGGTCCGGGCGGTCACCGGAGGCAGCGAGCTGGAGTGGCCCGCCGACCTCGTCGTCGGCTGTGACGGCCGCGGTTCGTCCGTGCGCACCCGTTCCGGGCTGTCCCTGGAGCAGGCGCGGGAGAGCTACGACGTGCTCTGGTTCGCAGCACCGGCGCCCGCAGCGCTGCGCGACCGCTGCGAGTTCCTGATCATGGTGCGGGCGGGGTGTCATCCCCTCGTCGCCTACCCGTCCTGGGACGGCCGGCTGCGGTGCGGGCTGATCATGCCCAAGGGCGGGCTCGCGGAGTTCCGCCGCGACGACTGGCTGCCCGCCGCCCTCGCGTCCGCCCCGGGATGGCTGGCCGGCGACGTCCTCGCCCGCCGCGCTGACGTCTCGGCCCCGGTCCGGTTGAACGTGCTCGTCGGCCGAGCGCGAACCCGAGGTGCTGCGCGCACAGCAGCTGCAGCGCCGGGAGGCGCGGGGGCAGGGCGACGCGCGCGCATCGAGCCGCCGCTATGCGCTCGCGAAGCGTGGGGCGGGCCTGCTCGGCAGGTACCGGTGGGCGCAACGGGCGTGGCTGCGGCGCCAGCACGAGCTGCGCTTCGGCTCCACCCCGGTCGCCCTGCGGCTGCCGTCGCCCTGACCGGGCTCAGGCGCTCTCGCGCAGGACGAGCTCCGACCCGAACACGGTCGCCTCGGGGACGGGAGCGCTGTCGATCACGGCGGTGGCCGCGGCCGCGGCGATCTGCTCGACGGGGTGCGTGGCGGTGGTCAGGGCGGGCCCGCTCAGCGCAGCGACCGGGACGTCGTCGAAGCCCGCGACGGCGATGTCGCCCGGGACGTCCACGCCGCGGGCGCGCAGCGCGGCGATCGCGCCGAGCGCGGTGGCGTCGCACGCGGCGTAGATCGCATCGGTGTCGGGCCACCGGCTCAGCACTTCCAGGGCGCCCGCGTGGCCGCTCGCGGCGGTGAAGTCGCCGGCCACGATGCGCACCGGCAGCCCGGCGGCGAGGAGCGTGGCGCGGTAGGCCGCGGCGGGCCGTCGGGTGCAAGGCAGCCAGTCCGGGCCCGTGATCATCGCGATGCGCCTGCGGCCCGAGGTGTACAGGTGCCGCACGATGTGCCCGGCGCCGCCGCTGCCGTCGACGTCGAACATCGGGACGGCGGCAGAACCGGTGCCGACGGACACGATCCGCCCGTGCAGCGCGGTGGGGACCGCGTCGATGAGCGGCTCGGTCGGGTTGATCAGGACGACGCCGCGGACGCTGCGGTCGGCCGCGAGCCGGTCCAGCAGGCGGGCCCCGTCGAACGGCAGCCACTGCAGTGAGACACCGACGCCGTGCGGGTCCCCGACGAGCGCCGCCGAGCTGACGACGCGGGAGACGTACGCGTCGCGGAGCACCTCCGGGGTCGGCCCGGCGACGGCGACGACCAGCCGACTGCCCGCGCCGCCGGCCAGGGCGCGGGCGAGAGGGTCGGGCGAGTAGCCGAGCTGTTCGGCAACGGCGCGGACCCGCTGCCGGGCGGGGGTGACCGGCCCTGCCCCGATGAGTGCGCGGGACGCGGTCGCGCGCGAGACGCCGGCCGCGCGCGCGACGTCCTCGAGGGTGACCGCGGCACGGGATCGCCTGCCCATGCTCGGCACACTACCCAGGCAGCTCCCGTCCGCCGCCGGCCTCGTGCCGTGTCGGCGAATCAGCGGACGGCTGCCCGCAGCTCCGAGTACCGGGACTTGAGAGCGACGTCCTTGTTGAGCGGGTCGTGCGCCTCGTCCGGCTCTGGTTGCGCGGCGATCCCCACGGCGTTGAGCACGCCGAACATGCGCACCAGGTGGGCGATGCGGGCCTCGTCGCCGTCCATCGGGCGCTGTGCCCCGGTCGCCATCGCGAGGGTGCGGTCGACCCACAGCACCTCGCGGTGCAGGCCCGCCTCCTGCAACAGGTCGCGCAGCCGGTCACGCAGCTCGACGGGGGAGAGCTCGCGCCAGTCGGCGAGGGTCTGCGCGTCGATCGGGAACAGGACGTCCCGTTCGTGGAGGTGGACCAGCTCGAGGGCGTAGGCGTGACCGTAGGTGCAGTAGCGGCACCCGTTGTGCAGCGAGACGGTGACCGCGACGAGGTGGGTGCGCAGCGGGCCGAGCACCCGCAGCGTGCGCTCGTAGCGCGGCATGTTCGCGGCGAACCAGACGATCGCCCGGAACGGACCGAGCTGCTCGACCATGGGGGCCATCAACCGCGGCGGAAATCCCCAGAGGCTGCGGCCTAGCGACTCGAGCAGACCGACGGCGACACCGTCCCACCTGCCAGCCGCCATGGTCCGACCCCTCCGACTCACGGTGATCTCGGAATACCTCGCAGAACGCCCGGATAGAGGATGCCCACTGAGCGTGCTGTTGCACGTGCATTCGGTGATTTAGAGCTGATCGGACTCCAATATTAGGCCGAACGCCGCACCTATCGACGATTGGCGATCCGCCGTCCGTACTCACGGGTGCGGCGCGCGAGCGACGGCGCCAGGGGTGCGATGAGGGCGTCCAGCACCCTGCCCACCGGCGGGACACGCGTCAGTCGGGCAAGGCCGAGCAGGTGGGGCACGGCCGCACTGCGCGAGTGGTATGCGGTGAGGCACTTCTCGATCTGGACGGCCACCCACTCCGGCGGCACCCCGAACGAGAGCTTCCGCTCGCTGTCGTCCTCGTCGGGTCGTGCGCCGAAGGCGCGCGCCAGCCACTCGGTCCGCACCGGCCCGGGATTCACGCTGTGGATGCGGACATCGCGGGGAACCTCGCGGCGCAAGGCCGTGACGAGCCCGTCCACACCCGCCTTGGTCGCCGAGTACAGCGCCAGCGGCGGGATGGGCGCCCATGCCGCCGCCGAGGACAACATCACGATGTCGCCGCCCGCCCGCCGCAGGTGGGGCAGCGCGAGGCGGGTCAAGTCGGCGACTGCGGTCAGGTTGACCGTCACCATCTGCTCGATCGACGCGGCGTCGAGGTCCATGAGCGGGCCGACCCGGCCCACGCCGGCATTGTTGACCAGCGCGTCGAGGCGGCCGTGTCGGTCGATCACGGTCTGCACCAGCTGTTCCCGGTCGTCCGCGTCGACGAGGTCGCACGCCACGCCGTGCACCTCGCCGGGCAGCCCGGCGACCACCGTGCGCAGGCGCTCGGCGTCGCGGGCGCACGTCACCACGCACGCGCCCCGCCGGGCCAGCCGCGCCGTCGCCACGCGCCCGATCCCCGACGTACCGCCGGTCAGCAGAACGACGCGGCCGCGCAGCTCACGTGCCATGACCTCGCAGTACCCGGTTCCGCCACCCGCGAACGTGATCAGGCCGGTACGGGGCCGGTGGCCCCTGACAGGTGAAAGCCGGACGGTGCCTACTCCGATCGCGACCGCCGGGAGGTCGGTAGCGCCAGGAGGGCGTACACCACGAACCCGATCACCAACCCGACGGCCCAGCTGTAGTCGTAGAGCGGTTTGAGCACCGGGATCAGGCCGTCCGCGGGGAACGGGCCGCTGCCCTCCGCCGAATAGGCGCCACCGACGGCAGCCACCGCGCCGAGCACCGTGGCCACCAGTGCCCGCATGTTCCATCCACCGGTGAACCAGTACCGGCCGCCGGGACGGTAGAGGTCCACCAGGTCGAGGTGCGTGCGGGCCACCAGCCAGTACCCGGCGACGAGCACGCCGGCCACCGACGCGAGCACGCCGCCGTAGAACCCGAGCCAGGTGAAGATGTAGATCTGCGGGTCCGACACCAGCCGCCAGGGCTGGATGAGGATGCCGATCACGCCGGTGAGCAGCCCGGCCGTGCGGAAGTTCAGCAGGCGGGGCAGGGCGTTGGAGAAGTCGTAGGACGGGCTGACGACGTTGGCGGCGACGTTCGCCGAGATCGTGGCGAGCACCGCCATCAGCAGGCCGATGACCACCACGACGGGGCTGGAGAACCGGCTCGCGACCTCCACCGGGTCCCAGATCGCCTCGCCGTAGAGCACGACCGTGCCCGAGGTGACGACGATCGAGACCATCGAGATGAACGACATGGTGGTCGGCAGCCCGTACACCTGCCCGAGCATCTGCTTGCGCTGGCTCCCGCCGAAGCGGGTGAAGTCGGGCATGTTCAGCGAGAGGGTGGCCCAGAACGCGATCATGCCCATCAGCGCGGGTGCGAAGACCGCCCAGAACTCCGGGCCCCAGCCCAGCTCGGAGGGCTGCGCGAAGATCGGACCCAGCCCGCCGACCTCGACGACGACCCAGATCAGCAGCGCCAGGAACGCCACCGTGACCAGCGGCGCCGCCCAGTTCTCGAACCGCCGCAGCGCCTCGATGCCGCGCCAGATGATCGCCATCTGGATCAGCCAGAACACCGCGAAGGACAGCCAGACCGTCCACGGGTACCCGCCGAACCCGGGAGCGTCCGTCCACCCGGAGCCGATGAGCTGGCCGACGACCACGAAGATCGCCTGACCGCCCACCCAGGTCTGGACGCCGAACCAGCCACAGCCGATGAACGCCCGCAGCAACGCCGCGAGGTTGGCCCCGCGCAGCCCGTAGAAGGCGCGGGCGAACACCGGGAACGGGATGCCGTACTTCGTGCCGGCATGGCTGTTGAGCAGCAGCGGGACCAGCACGATCAGGTTGGCCAGCGTGATGGTGAGAAACGCCTGCAGCCAATTCATCCCGAGCGCGATCAGCCCGGACGCGAGCAGGTAGCTGGGGATGTTGTGCGCCATTCCCATCCACAGCGCGGCGTAGTTGTAGGTCGTCCAGGTCCGCTTCGGCAGTGGGGTGGGCAGCAGTTCCTCGTTGACGAACCGGCTCTCGCCGATCACCGAGCGGTCCGTCAGGTCGACTCTGCCGAGCGCGTCACTGTCCTGCGAGGCGCGGGGGGCTACGGTCGTCATGGTTCACCCTCAACTCATCGCCGGAACGACGTGCCGGCCGTAGGCCTCGATCGTGGCGTCCTGCGCGTCGTGCATGTCGTACACCGCGAACTGGTGCACCCCGAGCTCCCGCAGTTGCCGGAGCTTCTCCACATGTGCCTCGACGGGCCCGAGCAGGCAGAACCGGTCGACGATCGCGTCGGGTACGAAGTCCGTGCTGGGGTTCCCGCTCCGCCCGTGGTGGCGGTAGTCGTAGCCGTCGCGGCCCTTGATGTACTCGGTGAGCTCCAGCGGCACCATGTCCGAGCCCTCGCCGTAGCGGCTCACGAGGTCGGCCACGTGGTTGCCGACCATCCCGCCGAACCAGCGGCACTGGTTGCGGGCGTGCTCGACGTCGTCACCGACGTAGGCTGGCGCGGCCACGCAGATCGTGACGGAGTCGGGGTCGCGCCCGGCCCGGGAGGCGGCGTCGCGGACGTGCTTGACCATCCACTCCGTCAGGTAGAGGTCGGCGAGCTGCAGGATGAAGCCGTCCGCCTGCCGCCCGACCATCTCGAGCGCCTTCGGCCCGTACGCCGCCATCCACACCGGGAGGCGGCCGTCGCGCACCCACGGCAGCCGCACCGGCGTGCCGTCCACGTCCACCTCGCGGCCCTCGGCGAGCTCTTTGATCACGTGCATGGACCGGCCCAGGTTCGCGAGCGTGTTGGGCTTGCCCCCGGTCACGCGCACCGCCGAGTCGCCGCGGCCGATGCCGCACACCGTGCGGTTGCCGAACATCTCGTTCAGGGTGGCGAACGTGGACGCGGTGACCGTCCAGTCCCGGGTGGACGGGTTGGTCACCATCGGCCCGACCACCAGGTGCTCGGTGCGGGCCAGGATCTGCGAGTGGATGACGAACGGCTCCTGCCAGAGCACGCAGGAGTCGAACGTCCAGCCGTAGCGGAAGCCGGCCTGCTCCGCCCGGCGCATGCGCTCGACCACGGCGGAGGCGGGTGGGTCCGTCTGCAGTACGAGACCGAAGTCCATCCCGAGCGGAGCTTGCGGAGCGAGCATCGATGCAGCCCTCCTCAGGATCCGGAACTCGACGGAAAGGCGAGGTCGAGGCCGCGGACGGCCGGCGCGGGCCACCGGGTGGTGACGACCTTCCCGCGCGTGTGGAAGTGCACGCTGTCGGTGCCGTAGACGTGGCTGTCGCCGAACAGCGACGCCTTCCAGCCGCCGAAGGAGTGGTAGGCCACCGGCACCGGGATCGGCACGTTGATCCCCACCATCCCGGCCTGCACCTCCTGCTCGAACAGCCGCGCCGCGGCGCCGTCGGAGGTGAACACGGCCGCGCCGTTGCCCCACGGGCTCGCGTTGACCAGCCGCATCGCGTCGGCGAACGTGTCGGCGCGCACCACCGACAGCACCGGGCCGAAGATCTCGTCGCGGTAGGCGTCCATCTCCGGGGTCACGTGGTCGAGCAGGCTGACCCCGACGAAGTGCCCGTCGCCCGCAGTGCCCTCCACGACGACCTCGGCGCCCTGCGCACGGGCCTGCGGGACGTAGGCGGCCACGCGGTCGCGGTGCTCGGCCGTGATCAGCGGGCCCATCTCCGACGACGGGTCCTCGCCCGGCCCGACGCGCAGCGACCGCGCCCGCTCGGCGATCTTCGTGACCAGCTCGTCGCCGATCCCGCCCACCGCGACCACCACCGACACCGCCATGCAGCGCTCCCCGGCCGAGCCGTAGCCCGCCGAGACCGCGCTGTCGGCGGCGAGGTCGAGGTCGGCGTCGGGCAGCACCACCATGTGGTTCTTCGCGCCGCCGAGCGCCTGGACCCGCTTCCCGTTGCGGGTGCCGGTGTCGTAGACGTATCGCGCGATCGGCGTGGAGCCCACGAAGCTCACACCGGCGACGTCCGGGTGTTCGAGCAGCCGGTCGACGGCCACCTTGTCGCCGTGGACCACGTTGAGCACGCCCGGCGGCAGCCCCGCCTCGGCCATCAGCTCGGCCACCCGCAGCGCCGCGGACGGGTCCTTCTCGCTCGGCTTGAGGACGAACGTGTTGCCGCACGCGATCGCGATCGGGAACATCCACAGCGGCACCATCGCCGGGAAGTTGAACGGCGTGATGCCGGCGACCACGCCGAGCGGCTGCCGGATCTCCCGAACGTCCACGTCGGTCGACACCTCGTGCGACGCCCCGCCCTTGAGCAGCTGCGGGATCCCGCAGGCGAACTCGACGACCTCGATCCCGCGGGCCACCTCGCCCAGCGCGTCGGCGTGCACCTTGCCGTGCTCGGCCGTGACCAGCCGCGCGATCTCGTCGCGGTGGCGGTCGAGCAGTTCTCGGTAGGCGAAGAGCACCCGGGTGCGGGTGGCGAGCGACGAGCGCGACCACTCGACGGCGGCCTCGGTCGCGGCCGCCACGGCGAGGTCGACGTCCTCGCCGCCCGCGAGCAGCACGTCGGCGGTGTGCTCGCCGGTGGCGGGGTCGGTGACCGGTGCGGTCCGCCCGGACCTCGCGTCGACGATCTTCCCGCCGATCAGATGTCCAACGGTCTTCATGCGGAGCCCCTCAGAGGTAGTCGCAGGTGGAGCGGCGCAGGTAGTGCCCACGGCCGGGCCGGCCGAAGTACCGGCCGTCGTCGACGATCACCTCGCCGCGGGAGAGCACGGTGTGCACGCGGCCGGTGACGCGCTTGCCCTCGTAGGCGGAGTAGTCGACGTTCATGTGGTGGGTCTCGGCGGAGATCACCTGCTCGGCGTGCGGGTCGTAGACCACGATGTCGGCGTCCGCGCCGGGCGCGAGCGTGCCCTTCCGCGGGTGCAGCCCGAACATCCGGGCCGGCGCGGTGCTGGCCAGCTCCACCCAGCGGCGGCGGGTGATGTGCCCGTCCACCACGGCCTGGTGCAGCAGGTCCACCCGGTTCTCCACGCCCGGCATCCCGTTGGGGATCTTCGAGAAGTCGTCGCGGCCCATCTCCTTCTGCCCCTTGAAGCAGAACGGGCAGTGGTCGGTGGAGACCACCGACAGGTCGTCGGTGCGCAGTGCCCGCCACAGCGCGGCCTGGTTCTCCCGCGGGCGCAGCGGCGTGGAGCACACGTACTTGGCGCCCTCGAAGTCCGGCTTCGCGAGGTCGTCGGTGGACAGGAACAGGTACTGCGGGCAGGTCTCGGCGAACACCGGCAGCCCGGCGTCGCGGGCCGCGGCGAGCTCCGCCACCGCCTCCTGCGCCGAGACGTGCACGACGTAGAGCGGTGAACCCGCCACCCGCGCCAGCTGGATCGCGCGGTGGGTGGCCTCGGCCTCGAGCAGCGCGTGCCGGACGTCGCCGTGCACGCGCGGATCCGTCCGGCCGGCGGCGAGCGCCTGCTGCACCAGCAGGTCGATCGCGATGCCGTTCTCGGCGTGCATCATCGTGAGCGCGCCGTTGGCGGTGCCCTGCTGCATCGCGCGCAGGATCTTGCCGTCGTCGGAGTAGAACACCCCCGGATAGGCCATGAACATCTTGAAGCTGGTGACGCCCTCGCCGACGAGGATGTCCATCTCCTTCATGGACTGCTCGTGCACGTCGGAGAGGATCATGTGGAAGGCGTAGTCGACGGCGCACCTGCCCTCGGCCTTCGCGTGCCACGCGTCCAGCCCCTCGCGCAGCGAACTCCCGACCGTCTGGATCGCGAAGTCGACGATCGTGGTGGTGCCGCCCCAGGCCGCGGCCGCGGTGCCGGTCTCGAACGTGTCGCTCGCGTAGGTGCCGCCGAAGGGCATCTCCATGTGCGTGTGCGGGTCGACGCCGCCGGGGATCACGTACTTCCCGCTCGCGTCGATCACGCGGTCGGCGCTCCCGGCGAGCCCGGAGTCGGGGGCGAGCAGCCCGACCACCCGCTCGCCGTCGACGAGCACGTCGGCCGTGACCTCGTCGGTAGCGGAGATCACCAGGCCGTTCCGGATCAGCGTCGTACTCATGCGATCACCCGCCCCGCCTCCTGGAAGGCGGCGACCAGCACTGCCGCGCCTTCCGTCGCCTCGTCCTCGGTGATCGACAGCGGCGGCGCGATCCGCAGCACGTTCCCGTGCAGGCCCCCCTTGCCGATCAGCACGCCACCCCGCCGCGCGGCCTCCAGGGCCTCGGTGGCCGCGGCGGGCGACGGGCGGCCGTGCGCGTCGACCAGCTCGACGCCGAGCATCAGCCCGCGCCCGCGGACGTCGCCGACCACGGGCAACCGGGCGGCCGCGTCGTCCAGGCGGGCCCGCAGGACCGCTCCGACGCGGCGGGCGTTGCCCTGCAGGTCGTGGTCCAGCGCGTAGCGCAGGTTTGCGAGCGCGCCGGCGGTGGTGACCGGGCTGCCGCCGAAGGTGGAGATGGAGTTGGCCGGGACGCTGTCCATGATCTCGGCGCGAGCGACCACCCCGCCGATCGACAGCCCGTTGCCCAGCCCCTTCGCGAACGTGATCATGTCGGGCTTCGCGCCGTCCTGGGCGTGCGCCTGCCAGCCCCAGAAGTGGTCACCGGTGCGGCCCCACCCGGTCTGCACCTCGTCGGAGATCCAGAGGATGCCGTGCCGGTCGAGCACCTTCTTGAACTCGCCGAGCAGTCCGTCGGGCGGCATCGAGAAGCCGCCGACGCCCTGGATCGGCTCCGCGATCAGGCAGGCGACGTTGTCCCGTACCTGGCCCAGCACGTCCTCCAGGTCGGCCACGCACGCGGCGATCAGGTCCGCGTCGGACAGCTCGGCGAGCGGCTGGCCGGGGCGGCGGGTGCCGTGCACGTAGAACGTCTGCACCGGGGAGAGGCTGGTAGGGGACCAGCCGGAGTTGCCCGTGATCGCGACCGAGGAGAACGACCGGCCGTGGTAGCTGTTGCGCAGGGCCAGCACCTGGTTGGACGCGCGGTAGCCGGTGGCGAGCAGCAGCGCGGTGTCGGTGGCCTCGGTGCCGCTGGAGGTGAAGAAGACCTTCGGGTCGTCGATGCCCGACAGCTCCGCCACCTGCTCGGCCAGCTCGATCATCGGCCGGTTCAGGTAGAGCGTGGAGCTGTGCAGGATCTTGCCCGCCTGCTCCGACACTGCCGCCGTGACCTCCGGCAGCGCGTGCGCCGTCATCGTGGTGAGGATGCCGCCGAAGAAGTCCAGGTAGCGGTTGCCCTCGGCGTCCCAGACGTGGCGGCCCTCGCCGTGGTCGATCTCGATCGGCTCGGCGTAGTAGGTGGACAGCCAGGACGGCAGCACGGCCTGGCGGCGCTTGTGCAGGTCGGCGTGGGTCCCGTTCATCTCCTCGCTCCTCACGCCTCGGTCAGCGGGCCGTAGGCGTCGGGACGGCGGTCGCGGTAGAACGCCCACTGCTGGCGGACCTCGTCGATGAGGTCGAGGTCGAGGTCACGGACGACCAGTTCCTCCTCGTCACCGCTGGCGACGTCGCCGACGAACTGCCCGCGCGGGTCGACGAAGTAGCTGGTGCCGTAGAAGTCGTTGTCGCCGTACTCCTCCACCCCGACGCGGTTGATCGCCGCGACGAAGTACTCGTTGGCGACGGCGGCGGCCGGCTGCTCGAGCTTCCACAGATACGACGAGAGCGAGCGGCTCGTGGCGCTCGGGTTGAACACGATCTGTGCGCCCGCGAGCCCGAGTGCCCGCCAGCCCTCGGGGAAGTGCCGGTCGTAGCAGATGTAGACGCCGACCCTGCCCACCGCGGTGTCCCACACGGGCCAGCCGAGGTTGCCGGGACGGAAGTAGAACTTCTCCCAGAAGCCCTTCACCTGCGGGATGTGGTGCTTGCGGTACTTGCCGAGGTAGTTGCCGTCGGCGTCGATCACCGCTGCGGTGTTGTAGTAGAAGCCCGAGGCCTCGACCTCGTACACGGGCACCACCAGCACCATGCCCAGCTCCTTGGCGAGCGCGCACATCCGCTGCACGGTGGGCCCGTCGGGCACCGGCTCGGCCCAGCGGTAGTGCTCGGCCTCCTGCACCTGGCAGAAGTACGGGGCGTTGAACACCTCTTGGAAGCCCATGATCTTCGCGCCCTGGGCCGCGGCGGCGCGAGCGTGCTGCTCGTGCGCGTCGACCATCGAGGCGGTGTCGCCGGTCCACTTGGCTTGCACCAGTGCGGCGCGGACGAGGTTCGGCATGCCAACTCCCCAGCGAGTGTGCGACTGTGACCGGGACCATATTGTTCGGTCGAAGGTGTGGCAATATCCCTTTTGTTACCGAACAAAAGTGGAGGACGCGGGGATGGACGGGCAGACCTCGCCCGCCGCGCTCATCGCGGCGAGCGCGGAGAGCCGTTCGGCGGCGGGGATCGCGGCCGCCGTCAACCGGCTGATCAAGTCCGGGGAGCTGTCACCGGGCACCCGGCTGCCCACCGTGCGGGTGCTGGCCAAGGCCCTCGGCACCAGCCCCACCACCGTGAACGAGGCGTGGCGCTCGCTCGTCCGGGTCGGGTCGGTGCGCACCAACGGACGCAACGGCTCCTTCGTGGCCGACGGGCACCGCGGCGGCTGGCCGAGCCGGTTCTGGCGGATCGCGGGCGCGGCGGGCGACTTCCCGCTGGACCTCTCCGCGGGTGTGCCCGATCCCGCGCTGCTCCCGCCGTTGCACGAGGTGCTGCGCCGGACGCGCGGCGAGCCGCAGCTCTCGGGCTACCTCGACGCCCCGGTGCTCCCGGAGCTGGAGCGCGCGATCCGGGCCGGCTGGCGCGGTGTCGGGGAGCCGGAGATCGTCACGGTCGTCGACGGGTCGCTGGACGCCGCCGACCGGGTGCTCACCGGGCTGCTACGGCTCGGCGACCGCGTGCTGGTGGAGAACCCGACCTTCCCGCCGTTCCTGGATCTGCTGGAGCTGATCGGGGCGCAGCCGGTCCCGGTCGGGATCGACGGCGAGGGCATGCGCCCGGACGCGCTGCGGGCGGCGCTGGACCAGGGCGACGCCGCGGTGCTGCTGCTGCAGCCGCGGGCGCACAACCCGACGGGCGCGAGCATGAGCCGGGCGCGCGCGGCCGAGCTCGCCGCGGTGCTGAACGCGGCACCGTCCTGTGTGGTGGTGGAGGACGACCACGCCGGGGACGTCGCCGTCGCGGAGCCGGTGAGCCTGGCGACCCACCTGCCCGACCGGACCGTGCTGATCCGCAGCTTCTCGAAGTCCTACGGCCCGGACCTGCGGCTGGCGGCCGTGGGCGGTCCCGCCGAACTGCTCGAACCGATGATCGCCCGCCGCAACCTCGGCCCCGCATGGTCGTCGCGGCTGCTCCAGCAGCTGCTGGCCGACATGCTCGCCGACGCCCGGTGCGTCGCCGCCGTGGCCCGAGCCCGGGAGGTGTACGCGCAGCGGCGCCATGCGCTGGTCGATGCGCTCGCGCAGCGGGGTGTGCCGGTGCTCGCCCGCGACGGGTTCAACCTGTGGGTCCCCGTGGCGCACGAGCGGGACGCGCTGGTGCTGCTCGCCACGCAGGGGATCGGCGCCGCACCCGGCCAGCCGTTCCTGGTCGCGCCGGTGGGCGGGGACCACCTGCGGGTCACCGCGGCCGTGCTGGAGGTGGAGCACGCCGGCGAGGTGGCGGACGTGCTGGCCGACGCGGCCGTTCCGCGGAACGGGCCCTGGCGCCGGTAGCAGGCGCGATCATGGGCAGCGGGTCGTCAGTGGATCTTTGGAGCGAGCCTCAGGCCATGATCAGCGCTGATCCGTGCGGGCTTCCCCCGAGCGCTCGCAGAATGCGTTCCGAGTGGTGCGCAGGATTCTTCGGGCAGACCCAGCTCGCCCGGCCGTCGAGCCAGGTGGCGTGTGGAACGTGTCGGGAGGCACGAAGTGGCCGAACCGTTGTGCTGCTCGGCGCGGCGGTGTGTGTGCCGTGCCGGTCCTGGCGCCGCAGGACTCAGACGCCGGGGCCGAGGGCGTAGCCGAGTTTCCGCATGGCCGTTCGCACCTTGTCCTCGCCGCCCGGGGCGAGCAGCAGGTGCCGGTCGCCGATCCGGGTGCAGTGCGCCCGCAGCGCCCGGTCCTGCGCGAGCAGGGTGGCCACTGCGACGTCGGCGCACTCGATGATGCGGCGCATGCCCAGGTCGCGGACCTGGCGGGTGCGAGCCGCCACATCGTCGAGGAGGGTGCGGACGGTCGCGGGGACGTCGTGCACGGCGCGCTCGGTCAGGAACGACCGGAGGTCCTCGATGCTCCGGCCCGTGTCGGCCGCGGCGAGCAGGCTCACCGCCGACAGCGCCCAGACCCGGTCGGACGTGCGGCCGGCGTAGGCGTCGAGGACGATCGCGTCGGCGACGGGCAGGTCCGCCGTGGCGACGACGTCGAAGTTCGCGAGCACCTGGATCCCGCGCTCCGGTGTGGCCCGGGCGGGGGGCTCGTAGGAGGCCGCCAGCCCCGCGGCGTAGGCCCCGAGCGGGTTCAGCCGGACCGCCAGCAGCCCGTCGTAGCGGCTGAGCGCGTCGAGCCAGTCGGCGCCCCACAGGTGCCGGAAATCGTCGCGGGCGCGGGCCGCCGCGGTGTACTCGACGTCCACGAGGCCCAGGGTCGCCGCATACTCGAACAGCACCGCGAGGGTGTAGCGGCCCTCCACGATCGGCCAGTCCCCGAAACCTTCGTAGCCGAGGCTGCCGTACTGCGGGTCCTCGATGTAGAGCCGCCACAGCGCCCGCTCACTGCGCGCGATCGTGAGGGGCGGGCCCTCCTTGCGTATCGTCGCGAACAGCTCGTCGATGCTGACCCACTCTTCCGACGGGCAGCAGGCGAGGGCGGCGGCCACGGCTTGCCGGCGCGGTTTCGCCGCCGTCAGGACGTTCGTCGTCCGCTGCCCCTTGATCTGGTCGACGCGGCTGAACTCGTCGATCGGGGCGTGCTGCGGCCAGCGCGTCCAGATCTGGCGAATCGCCTTCTCGGGCGCGTCGGACAGGGCCTTGCGGCCCTTCGGGGTCAGCTGCAGCCGGCCGCCTTCGAGACGCGCGAGCCCTCCGGCCTGCACGAGCAACGGCCAGGCGAACGCGGCGATCGGCTCGTCCGGGTAGAAGTCGCCCTGCTGCAGCGCGCCGGCTACGGCCGTCACGGTGGCGGCCGACGGCCGGAAGGTCTTCTCGCTGCACCGGAGCCTCCCGGCGGCGCACAGCTGCAGGACGGCGTGGACGTTGGTCAGCGCCTCGGACTCGGTCGGCCGGAGCATCGGGTCATCCGTGGGCACGGGACGACCGTAGCGCTGCGGATTGCCGGCTGCGGTGCTTCATCAGCACCTTGCGGGCCGCCTTGGCCACGGCCTTCACCCGATGACCGCTGCCGAGCGCTTCGAGCACATCGGGCACCCGCGGGTGGTCGAGCCGCCAGACCTCCTCGAGGATCCCGATCGCGACGTCCGGTGTCCCGTCGCCGAAGTGGGCGGCGACCTCCGACGGTCCGGCGACGTCCAGGGCCGCGGCGAGGACGTCGACCAGGCCGGAGGTGTACCGGACGGGATCCACCGTGGCGGGGTCGATGGCCTGCTTGCCCATCAGGAAGTGCAGAACGACCCCGTCGTGGGGGCCGCCGAGGTGGGGACGCAGTGCGTCGACGGAGCGGTCGGGGGCGATGTCGTCGAGAGCTCCGATGCCGGCCAACGCAGTGAGTGTGTCGCGGTCCTCGCCGGTGAACTCGGCGGCCAGCGACCGGCCGGCGGTGGCGCCGTCGCGCTGCGCCGCGAACCACTCCGCCACGTCCCGCCGGAACTCGTCCTCGTCGAGGACACCGGCCAGGTCGGCGATCGCGGCGGCATCGGCCGTGGCCGGCTCCGGACGGACGATCACCTCGACGCCGACCTGCCGCAGCAGCTCGATCGTGACCGGCACCCCCGCCGCGGTGAGCGCGACACGGCCACCCCGCTGGTGCGGCCGGCCGCAGTCGTCGCACGCTTCCGCGGTGGCTCCCTCGACCGTGAGGACGCCCAGGTCCACGAACCGTTCGACGTGGCCGTCGGCGAGACCGATGAGCGGGGCCGCCATGAAGTCGGGAAGCCCGGGCAGCGCGCCACCCACGAGATCGGCCATCATCAGGCCGATCACGTCCCGCTCGAGGCCCGTGCCGCCCGCGCGGAGCAGCTGGGCGAGCAGACCGACCGCGGCCTCGTCGACGATGCCGTGGAGCTGGCCGAAGACCGGGAACAGGAACGTGCGCCGCGGCCCGCTCAGCCCGGCGCCGACGGCAGCCACCACCACCTTCTCGTGGGCTGCGCACTCGTCCAGCGCGGCGAAACGCGCCACCGCGACCAGCTTGCCCCGGTGCCGCCGCACCGCCCCGGCGTCGACGGCAAGGTCGACGAGCCTGCTCAGCTCGGGCAGGTCCTCGGCGGATCGCAGCTTCTCGACGCCGCTGGGCGCGTCACCGGTCCCGAGCGCGTCGACGAGGTGGCGTGCGTCGGCCAGCCGAAGGTTTCCCTTCGACGTCAGCGTCCGCCCCGGCGACGCGCAGTAGCCGGCGAGGTCCCGCAGTTGCCGCATCACCGGTGCGGCGCGGACCGCGGCGAGCCGGTCGGCGTCGGACGGCAGCCGGACCGGCCCGATCGGGGGCGGCTCGGTTTCGTCCCCGGCCAGGTGTGCGAGCGCCTCGCCGACCGCGCCGGGTGGCAGCTCGGGCAGCTGCCGCAGCAGCGTCGCCATGCCTTCCAGGGACTCGTCGGCGTCGGGCTCCAGCCCACCCATCGACCCGAACAGGCTCTTGGCCATCCCGAAGTTCGCCGGGTTGCCCATCTCCCGCACGAACGCCGCGACGTTGCTCTCGCAGTGCCGCCGGATCGCGGACGGCGCCGCGCTACCGGGCCCGAGCATCCCCGTGTGGGCGAGGAACTCCACGAACCCGGCCACCGACAGTGGGATATCGGCGCAGTCCGCAGGCGAGGCCGACAGCTTGCGCGGGCACCATTCGAACAGGAACTCGTGCACATCCGGGACCGTCCACCGATCGAGCCTCCCGTCGGCGTAGGACCACTTCCAGTCCATCAGCAGGCCCGCGTCGTTCGGGTCGCCGGGCACATCGTGCGTGTTCAGCCACTGCGCGAACTGCTCACCGAGCTGGTCGCGCCGGGCGAAGTAGGCGTCCTCGTCCTCGGCGTCGAACTGCATCCGCATCGGGCCAGTGTGGCGAACCCGGAAGCCGGCGATGAGCCGGGTCACCGGGTCGGCCGTGACCAGCAGGAAGCGCGCCGGTGCGCCCGATCGCGCGTCAGGGGAGGGCGGCGAGCGCGTCCGCCAACCCGGGGTAGGCGGCGTCCTCGGCGAGGATCTTCTCCAGGTCCGTGCGGGCCGCTGCCCTCCGATTCTGCGCGAGGTTCACCTGCCCGCGTTCCAGCAGGGCGCGGTGACGCACCGCCACAGCCCGGCTGCGCACCCGCATCGCTTCCTTGATCGCCTCGCGGGCGGCCTCGTGGTAACCCAGCTGCGCGAAGGCGCGACCGCGGAGGACGAGCAGCAGGGCGGTTGCGTCGTCGGCGTTGTCGATGCCGTTCGTCAGATCCACGACGTCCTGGTGCCGGTCGGCGTCGCTGTAGAGCTCGACCAGGGACAGCGCGGCCGGCGCCATCGGCTGCGCCTGCTCGACCGTCCAGATCGCGGTGTCCAGGTCGCCCCCCGCCTGGTGCAGTTCGGCGGCGGCGAGATGGACGACGTCGTGGTGGAGACCCAGGTGGGCGACGACCCCGGCGGCGATCTCGACGGGCCACGTCCGCTCCGCGAGGTACTTCGTGGCGAACGGGTGCCGGCCCAGCCCCACCGGTCCCTGCGCGACCACCCACGCCAGCAGCTCGCGGGCCCGCTCGGGGTCGCCCGTGCCGTCCGCAAGGTGCTCGACGTGCAACAGCCCGTCGAGTGCCGCGGCGAGGACCCGCACCACGGGCTCGCTGCGGCCGTGGGCCCTGGCGACCGCGGCGAGCCGCGCCGGCCGGCCGGCCTCGACGGCGTCGAACAGGTCCTTCTCCCAGGACGGTGCCAGCAGACCGGGCTTCGGTGGCCGCGGTGCCGGGCGTGCCGGAGGCGACGGTCGGCGGGGCGTGGCACGACTGCGCGGCGCGCGCACCGTGCTGCTGTGGCTGAGCCCGGTGCCGGGGATGCCGACCGTCCGGCTGACCCGCCCGTTCGCGTGCTTGGTGACGCGGAGTCCCCGGCCCCCGACGGAGTAGCCGACCCCGCTGCGGCTGATGTTCAGCCGAACCCCGGGCATGATCTTGATGCTGGTGCGCATCCGGAAACCCACTGCGTTCTCCTACAGTTCGTATCCGGCCGGAACGGGTGGGTTCCGCCATTCGACCGAGGGCGGCGGATCGGCCGGTACCGGCTCGGGTTCGGAGTCGCCGATGTCGACTCCGAAATCGCGGGCGAGCCCGGCGAGGCCGTCGTGGTGTCCCTGCCCCACCGCGCGGACCTTCCACACGGCGCCGCGGCGGTACAGCTCGACGGTGACGACCGCGGTCTCCGGGCCGAGACCGTCGACGCGGTAGCCGGCCAGCAGCCGCGCACCGCCGCGTTCGGACACCTGCACCTGCAGCGGCTGCAGGTCGGCGAACGACCTTCCGTGCGGGGCGTCGAGGCTCACCGCGAACGCCACAGCCTCCACACCCGGATCGAACCCGACCAGATCGACGGTCACGCGGTCCGTCGTCGAACCGTCCCGGTTCACCCGCTTGCCCTCGTGGACCACGCGCTGATCCCCCGAGGAGGGCTGGTTGTAGAAGACGAAGTCCGAGTCGTCGCGCACCCGGCCGCCGGCGAGCAGCAGCGCCGACAGGTCGGCCTCGACGCCCGGTCGGGGAACCCAGCTGCAGGCGACCGTCAGGCCGTCGACGGCGGGGAGGGTCACGTTCGCGCCCTTGGCGAGTTGCACGTCGCCATACTCCTCGATCAGCGGAGTGGCCGGGCGGATCAGCCGTCGAGCGCGACGGTCGCACCCGCGGACCACGGCGACTCGTGCAGCTCGATCGCCATCGGCACGAGTCCTTCCGGCACGTCGAACACGACGCTGCCGTTGACGCTGTTGCCCGGGTTGATGTTGTTCAGGAACGACTCGCTGTCGGGAAGGTTCATCACGGCGGCGCCACTGTCGGCGTCGAACGTCCGGCCCTGCGCGTCGAGAAGCTTCTGGCTGCTACCCGAGAACAGCTCCGCTTCGCTGCCGATGTTGGTGACGGTGACATGGACCAGCACGTAGCTGCCCTGCGCCTCGGACTGGAGGAAGCTCTCGCCGAGCCTCTCGATCCCGGTCTCGACGCTGGTGACCGTGAACGCGAACGACCCGTCGCGCACCTCCTCGCCGATCCGTGCCGCTGCCGTCTCCACGCCCGGGGCCTGGGGTGGGCTGTCGCCGCTCGGCGCGGAGATCGCAGGTGCATCGTCGACGGCACTCGAGGCCGCGGAAACGGCGGCGCCGAAGGCGGCGGCATACACGATGCAGACGAGCAGGCCGACGGCCGAGCACACCAGTCCGGCGACGGCGAGGCCGGTGTTCGTCGCCCGGCTCGCCCTCGCCTTGGCCAGCCCGACGCCGGAGAGCACCAGGCCGAGGAGGACCAACGGCCACGCGATGATCCCGATCACCGGGATGAACGAGAAGAGCAGCCCGAGCAGGCCGAGGACGAAGCCTGCGGTGCCGAGGCCGTTCTGCGGCGGCGGAGGCGGCGGGTAGTAGGCCGATCCCGGGTGACCGGACGGCGGGAACTGCGGGTTGTACTGGTTCACGTGCTGGGCCTTTCGCCGATCGCGGGTCGGGTGACCCGGACGGTGAAATCGGTGCTGTCGATCGCGCTGTTAGCCCGACGACCTTGCGGGGAGCTGACGATCTGGGCAGACCAACCCGCAGCCGATGAGGGAGCTGCCGCTGATACCGGGGCCGCATGAGCACGTTGCCCGCGGCGTTAGTCTCCGACCGGTGCTTCACCGGGAAGGGGGACACGGACACGTGGAGGCGAACTCCAGCCGCTGGCACGAGGTGACCCCGTCGTCGTTCGCGCACGAACGCGCAGCGCTGGAGTACGTGCGCTCCCTCCTCCCGGACCGCCACCCGTTCCAGGCGTGGTCGAACTTCACCTTCGTCTCCGACCAGGGGCACGTCCGCGAGGTCGACCTGCTGGTTGCCGCCCCGACCGGCTTCTACCTGATCGAGATCAAGAACTTTCGCGGGAAGCTGACCAACGACGGCTCGGCCTGGACCCTGACGGGCGAGCGGCGCCGCACGTTCGACAACCCGCTTCCGCTGGCCGATCAGAAGGCCAAGGAGCTCAAGGGGCTGCTCGGTCGCGCGGCGGCCAAGGACCGCGGCCTGCGGGTCCCGTTCCTGCGCGGCTGCGTGTTCCTCGCGGAGCCGGGCATGGTGTGCGAGTTGGCGCCCGAGCAGCGCCACCACCTGTATGTCCCCGAGCAGGGCCGCTCGGCGGGTGTCCTTCCCCGGATCGGGGCGGACCTGCTGCTCGGCCCGGTCACGCACGCGCCACCGCAGCAGGAGTTCCTGCGTGCCCTGCCCCGGTTGCTGAAAAGCGTCGGGATCCACCGCACGCGCCGCAGCGTGGCGGTGGGCCCGTGGCAGATCGACCCGCGGCCGTACGAGTCGGGGCCGACGTGGCAGGACCACCACGCCACCCGGGAGGACATCGAGGGCGCGTACCGGCGCATTCGCATCTACCTGTACGAGCGGCAGTCGGACCCGGAGCAGCGTGAGTCGGTTCGGCACGCCGCCCAGCGGGAGTTCGTGGCAGGCCAGGGGATCGACCATCCCGGCCTGCTGGTGCCGGGTGACCTCCTCGACCACGAGATGGGCCCGGCACTGGTCATCGACCAGCGGGCCGACGCGCTCCGGCTCGACCACTACCTCGTCGAGCACGGCGCCACCCTCGATCTCCCGGGCCGCCTCGACATGGTCCGCCAGCTCGCGGAGGCCGTCCGGTACGCGCACGACCGCCGGCTGGTACATCGGGCGCTCTCGCCGCGCGCGATCATCGCCGAGTCGGGGGAGGACGGCTGGGCGAAGCCGCGGCTGCGGATCGGGGAGTGGCAGGCGGCGGCGCGGGGGCTGTCGGCCACCCGTACCACGTACCGGGTGGCTCCGACGACGCACGCGCATCAGCACGTCGAGGCGGCGGCTGCGGCCTACCTCGCCCCGGAGTTCGCCGCCGAGGCCGACGGCACGGTGGCCATCGACGTCTTCGGGCTCGGCGCCACCGCCTACCTGATCCTCACCGGGCGCGCACCCGCCGCCGGGCGGCCCGAGCTGATGGAGCGGCTCGCGGCCGAGGGCGGACTGCATCCCTCGGCCGTCTCCGACGCGATCCCGCCCGACGTCGACACGTTGATCGAGCTGGCCACCGCGCCCCGCGTCGGCGACCGGCCCGCCGACGTCGAGGACTTCCTCGTCGAGCTGGACAAGGTCGTGCGCCCGGAGCGGCCGGTCGACGAGGAGCAGGACCCGTGGGAGGCGCAGCCGGGAACCGAACTGCCGGACGGCTGCACGGTCCTGCGCGTGCTGGGCACCGGCGCCACCGCGCGCGCGTTCCTCGTGCAGCGCGACGGGCTGGAGTCCGTGCTCAAGGTGGGGCGATCGGCACAGTCCGAGGAACGCCTCGGCGACGAGGCGGTGGTGCTGGAAGGGCTGCGCCACGAGCACCTCGTGCTCCTCAAGCGGGGCGCTTTTCCGCTCGGCATCCGGCACGCCATCGAGATCGACAATGCGGGGGAGCAGACGCTCGCCCACCTCCTGCGCACCGACGGCGCGCTCGTGCCGGACCAGCTGCAGCGGTTCGGCGACCAGCTGCTGGACGTCCTCGACTACCTGGCGCGCCGCGACACGTTCCATCGAGACATCAAGCCGGACAACCTCGGGGTCCGGCGCCACCCGAAACGTGGATCAGCCCTGGTGCTGTTCGACTTCTCCCTCGCAGGCGCCGCCGCATCGGACGTCCAGGCCGGAACGCGCGGGTACCGCGACCCCTTCCTCGGCAGCGCCCGCCGGCCGACCTACGACGGGGCCGCCGAGCTGTACGCGGCAGCGGTCACGCTGCACGAGATGGCCAGCCTCGAAGTGCCGGTGTGGGGTGACGACGGCACCGACGCGCAGTTTGTGGACGAGGTGACGTTGTCGGCCGAGCTCTTCGATGCGGCGCTGCGCGAGCCGCTCACGGCGTTCTTCCGCAAGGCGCTGCACCGCGACGCCGACCAGCGCTTTCCGACGCCGGCGGCGATGCGTCAGGCGTGGGGACGGGTCTTCACCACGGTCGACGAGGCGCGCCCGGCCACCACGTCCTTCACACCAACCGATGATCCCCAGGAGCTGCGCGACGAAGCGGCCGAGGCGGCCACCCCCGAGACCGCACTCGACGCGGCCGGTCTGTCCCTGCGGGCAGTGGCGGCGGCCCAGCGGCTCGGCGCCAATACGGTCGGCGAGCTCCTCGACGTCCCCACGCGCGAGCTGTGGAAGGCCCGTGGGCTGTCGAAGCTCACCCGCACCGAGCTCGTCAGCCGGACCAGCCAGTGGCGGCGTGCCTTCGCGGCGCCCGTCCCGGGCCCCGATCGGGGTGCGCCCGCCGACGACCGTGGTGCGCCCCCGAGCCTGGACCAGATCGCGCCCCGCCTGATTCCCCTGCCGGGGAAGCGCGGTGTCGACCAGGCCGACCTGACCCGCCGACTGCTCGGCCTGCCGAGCGACCAGGGCGAGCTGCCCGGAACGCGGTGGCCGACGCTCGCCCAGGTCGCCGCCGAACTGGGGCTGACCGGCGCGCGGATCGCCCAGATCATGGGCGCCCGCCGCAAGCAGTGGGTCGCCGATCCGTGGCTGATCGACGTCCGGACGGAGCTCGAGGAGATCCTGCGCGGGCTGCGCCGCGTGGCGGCGGCCTCCGAGCTGGTCGAACAACTCCTCGCGTCACGCGGCTGTGTGCGTGAGGAGATCGTGGAACGCCGCCGCGCCTACGGCTACGCGGTGCTGCGCGCCGCGGTCGAGGCGGACGCCCTCACCGACGCGCCCCGGTTCGCCACGCGTCGGCACAGCGACTGGCTGATCGTGGCCCTGCAGGTGTCGGATGACGAGTCGCTCGACACCCCGAGCGACGCGCAGCTGCTCGACATGGCCGTTGCGGTGGCCGACGAGGCCGTGACGCTGGCCGCGCGCGACCCGTTGCCGACGCCGATCACGGTGGTGCGGACCCTCGCCGAGGTCGCGCTCCGGTTCGAGCTCGTCCCCGACGAGCGACGCCTGGTGCAGCTCGCCGCGGCGACGTCGGCGACGGTGTGGGCCAACGCCCGGCTCGAGATCTATCCGCGCGACCTGGATCCGATCCGCGCGCTGCGCCTGTCCCAGGCCGGCGCCGGGGTGTCGACGGAAGGGCTGAGCCCGGCCGCGCTCAGCGCGCGGGTCGGCGCCCGATTCCCCGGCCTCGCGCCGCTGCCGGACGGCTTGGAGCTGTCGCGCCTGCTCCGCGAGGCCGGCTTCGACCTGCGGTGGGACGGCGAACGCCTGGTGCCGCCGACGTCGGTCACCGCCAGCAGCTCGCGGCAGCCGGAGACGTCGGTCGGCCCGGCAACGGGCGTCGCGGTCGCGGCGGTCGGCGGCGAGCCGGAGGCCCGGATCGCCTACGTCCTCGACCACGGCGGCGCCCGGCTCGTCACCTTCCGGCGGTCCCGCTGGGCAGCCGGCCGCCGCCGGGTGACGGAGGTGACGGGCGTCGAGCCGGTGGACGTCTCCGCGGCCTTCGTCGGCGCGCTGCGGCAGGTCGCGGCGCAGCGGCGGATCACCGACTTCGGGCTCGTCCTGCGCGCGGATGCGCCCGATGCGGATGCCCGCGCGCGCAGCAACCTGCACCGGGTGGTCGACGCCGCGTGGGAGCAGCTCGAGCGGGAGTGGTCGGAGCGCGACGTGCTCGTGCTCGACCAGCTCACGCCGCTCGGCCGGTATGCCGGCGGCCCGGCGCTGCTCAACCGGGTGCTCGACGCCGCACGGGTGGCGGGCCGCAATGGCGGGCCGCGCACGGTCGTGCTGCTGTGTCCCGCCGAGGACGGGCGGCAGCCCCCGCGCATCGACGGCCACGCGATCGGCATCGAGAGCGCGGAGGAGTGGATCGTGGCGCCGTCGAGCTGGACGTCGGCGAGTGCGGCGTAGAAGTTCGTGCTGGTGCCTCGATCAGCGCTTCTTGCGGGGAACCGCCTCGCCGGGGCCGTAGCGGACGGTCTGCCCGCGTTGCTGCTCCGAGGTGCGGACGAGGATCCCGCGTCCGACCAGCTCGCGCAGGATCGCGGAGGCACGGTAGACATCGACGTCGAACATGTTCTGCACGGTCCTGTTGTTGATCCCGCCGTACTCGGCGAGATGCTCGATGATCTTTCTCTCGCGCTCCGAGGACGGGGCGCGGTGGTAGGCCACGGCCGGGCCGAGCTCGGCCAGGACCGAGCCGCGGAGCCGGTAGTTGGGCAGCTTCCGGCCGACGGTGCCCTGGCTCGGTTCGAGTAGACCGCGATCGTCGTCCGCGAGTCGGCGCAACAGCTGCTGGGCGTCCTCCACGGAGCGTTGGATGTGGGGAAAGACGTCCCTCGCGGTCACACTGCGGCGTCGGCGAAGGAGGTCGATGATCAGGAGGACGTCGAGGTCGTCCTGCTCATTGGATGGGAGACCCGCCACGAAGCGCGCAATCCGGATGTTGGGGCGGTCCGCCGTGAACGTGACGGACACCTGATCGCGGTCGTCGGTGATCCGCGGCGGCACTCGGCCGAACCGGAGCATCTCGCGGTACATCCGGTCGATGCCCTGTCCGACCTGTTCCACGAGCCCCAGGTGACGGAATGCGTTGAACAGCGAGCGGAACCGCGCCCGGTGTGGGTGCCGGAGGATGTTGCCCGGCGTCACGCCGGCCACCAGTGGTCCTGGCGACGTGATGCTGAGCCAGTCGGGAGAGTGCTCCACCTGGATCGGCCGTCCGGTCCGATGGTCGCCGTGGACCACCGCGTTGAGCAGTGCTTCGCGGAGCGCGACCGGCGGGAAGTCCGCGACGGCGAGTTGCTGCCCGGCCGGCAGATTGACCGGGGTGTAGGTGAGGCGGGCCTCCACGATCTCGAACAGGCGCTCGACGACGAGCACGAGCGGCTCGCTCATCCGCAGCACGTGATCAGCTTCACCCCCTGCTGCCTGCCGGTGTTGGTAGACGACCCTCGGCAGGTCTCGCTCGCTGCGTGGGCCGAACATCAGCCAGCCGGCGTTCGTGAGGGCCTTCCTCGGCGTGAGCACCCCCAAGCCGGTCAGCAGGTCCTCCGGACTGCCGTCGGCCAGGGCTGCGGCACCGCGCTCCGGCACCGCGAGCAGCAGGGATCGGGCCCGCGCGAGAGCCGTCGGATCGGCGTGATCGGCTCCGCCACGCCCCGCCGAACGAGCCGACCAGTCCTCGCTCGCCCGCTCCTCACGCAAGCGGCCGACATCGTCGGCGGTCATCGGGAGGCAGTCGGTTTCCCGGCGCCAGGAGTAGCGGCCCGTCGCGGTGCCGTACACCTCGAGCCCTTCGGGAACCGTGATGACGAGAACGGTGCGCCCTTCGACGACCTCCTCGGCCACGATGACGTCGAGTCCCGGCGACGTGCGCTCGTAGATGGCGCGGCGGATCGCTGACGGCGTCAGGTCGGTGCCGGTGACGGCATCCGTGCCGGCCACATCGTCGGCCACGCCCAGGACGATCAGCCCGCCTGCCGCGTTCGCGAAGCACACTGCGGCGTCGGTGAGGTTGGCGAAGGTCTCCTTCGCGCTCCGAGACGGCGCCTTGAAGTCGAGCGTCTGGCTCTCCAGCTTGCGCGGCCTGGTGCCGCGTCGGAGCTGACGCAGTGCGGTGACAAGCTCGTCCTGCACTTTGGACCCACTTTTAAGGTAGTGACAGTTTGGAGGTCTGTTAAAAGTAGCAGCAAAGTCAGGATCGTTCCGACGGTCCGGGTTGGGCTCCTGCACCGAGGGCGGGCTGCGCGCGATGCGGCGGGCCGTCCGAGGGACGGGTGCCCGCGTGCGGGCCCCGACCACTGCGAGATCAGCAGCCCACGCCGTTGCGCTACCGGTGCGCGCCCGTGCATCGGTCAGATCACCAGGTGGGGGCGCGGTTTGCGGCGGGGTGTCTGCTGTGGATCGACCCATCGGGGCGGGAGGAACTCCGGGAGCCCGTCGCGGATCCGGACGGCCCACCCGCCGGTGCGCCCGGCACAACATCACCAGGTTCGCCAGGGTGGTCTCGCCCCCGTGCTCCCACGGTCGGAGGCGGCGATCGCGGTCTGTCACGGGTCCGTGGACGGCGCTCAGGGGTTGGTGAGTCGGGCTGCGCGCTGGGCGATGGTGGCGATGGCGCAGGGCCAGCGGCTGATGGTGCCGCAGGCGGCGCAGCGTCCGTCGGGGGCGTGGTGGTGTGTGGCGAGGGCGCGCTGGATGCTGCCGGGCTGAGTCGCGAGGAGGCGGGCGGCGGCCGTGAACGCCTGCTCGGCGCGGTCGCCGGGGCTTTCGTGCACGGCGTCGTCGGGGCGGTCCTCGCTCATGGCAGGTAGCGGGCGCGGACGAAGGCGAGGTGGTCCTGCCAGGTGAGGCGGCACCACCGCGCACAAGCGCGGCGCTCCCGGCGTTCGCGGGCGGCTTCCCGGGGTTGGCGTATCGCGGCGGCGGGTGCGCGGTGACGCCCTGGTCGTCGGGGCTGCGGGGTGGGATGCCGGTCGGCGCGGCGGGTCGGGGTCGCACCGCGCCGACCGGCGGTCTGGGGGCAGCTGCCGGGGTCGGCGTGCCTGGTGGGGGCCACGGGTTGATCGTGGGCCGCGGAGCGGCCGGGGCGGGATGATCGGGTGTGGAACTGTTGTCGCACCTGTGCCGACGGATGGTGTTCTGACCTGGGACGATCAGCGCTGGCGGCGGCCTGCCGTAGGTCGGGTGCGGGCCGCGGTACGGGGAGTTGGTGGGTCGTGACGGTGGTGCGGCGGTGGACGGGCGCGGAGGCGCGGGCGCTGCGGATGGCGCTGCGGTTCAGCGTGCGCGGGTTCGCCGAGCACCTGGGGGTCGCGGCGCGGACGGTGTCGAAGTGGGAGGCGGCGGGGGCCGCGACGTTCCCGCGTCCGGAGACCCAGGCGATGCTGGACACGGTGCTCTCGCGGGCGGACGGGGCGGCGCAGCAAGTATTCGAGATGTTGTGCCGCACGGATGCGAGCCCGTCAGCGGCGGCGGCGTGGCGGCCGCAGGGCTGGGAGTTCGAGACGTGGACCGACGATCTGGAACGGGCGTCGGTCGCGTTGAGCCGTCAGGACTTCGGGTCGGCGAGCGTGCTGTTGGAGCGGTGGTTGATGCGGTTTCCCGAGGCCGGGGTGGACGAGCGGGGCGGCTACTTGCGTGCCCGGTCGCTGATCCTGCAAGGCGGGATCCGCCGGGATCAGGGACGGTTGGTCGGGCCGGGCTCGGCACGCGCGTCGTTCCTGGCTGCGCGGGAGGGGTTCGCGCGTCTGGGCATCGACAGCCGGGTGGCGCAAACCGACCTCGGGTTGGTCGTGCTGGAGGAGATGGGCGGCGACCTGGAGTCGTCGGCGCGGGGTTACCGGGGCCTCTCGACGGATGAGCGGCTCAGCGAGCGGGACCGGGCCTTGGCGCTGCTGTGGGTGGGCACGGCGCTGAGCAAGGTGCCGCGTCCGGACGCGGCGCAGCACGCGTTGACGACGATGGCGGCGGCCAGCGAGGCGTTCGAGCGGCTGGACGAGGCGGCGGACTGGTCGGTGGCGCAGCAGAAGCTCGCGCTCGCGCACCGGGCGCGGGGCGACCTGGGGCAGGCGTTGGCGTTCATCGATCTCGCCGAGCGGAACCGGATCAACGACTCGCCCTTGCAGCTGGTGCGGCTAAACAGCGCTCGGGCACATATCCTGCTGACCGATCCGGCCACTCGGAACGAGGGCGCACAGGTGATCGACCGGGCCCGCGAGATGGCCGCGCTGCACGGACTGCGCCATCAACTCGACAGCATCAGGCGTATTCGTACGGCGATGTCAGTGGCTTGACCCATTCCGATTTGTGGAGGTTCTCGCAGGTGGGTTTACGTGAGTTGGGTGTGGTGTCGGATCAGGATCGGGAGGATGCCGAGCTGATCTGGGACTACCACCAGATGGGGCACCAGGTGCGCCCGTGCGAGGTGGCCATCGGGCTGGGCAGCCATGACCTCGGTGTGGCGGTGTACGCGGCCGAGCTGTTCCGGGCGGGTTTGTTCCCGACGGTGGTGTTCACCGGCGCCACGAGCCCGACCACCCGGGATCGCTTCCCCCGCGGAGAGGCCGAACACTACCGGGAGCAAGCGATCGAGCTGGGAGTTCCGCCGTCGGCGATCCTGGTCGAGCCGCAGGCCACGAACACCGGGGCGAACATCGCCCTGTCCCGCGAGGCCCTCGCCGGGGCAGGGGTGCATCCGGGGTCGGCGTTGCTGATCTCGAAGCCGTACATGCAGCGGCGCGCCTACGCCACCGCCGGGAAGGTGTGGCCCGAGCTGACGGTGGTGTGCGCGTCGGAGCCGCTGGCGTTGCCCGACTACGTGAAGAGCATCGGCGACGAGAAACTCGTCATCGACATGCTGGTCGGTGATCTGCAGCGGGTCATCGAGTACCCGAAGCAGGGCTTCGCGGTCGAACAGGACGTGCCGATCGGAGTCGAGCAGGCGTATACGCGGCTGGTCGGTCGCGGATTCATCAGCCGCCTGCTCGGATCGGTATGAACGACGGCCGCGTGTGCGCAATCCATCAACCGAATCTGTTTCCCCGATGGGTCACTCTGGCGAAACTGCTGGCCTCGACAACGTGGGTCGTACTTGACGACGTGCAGTTCTGCCGTCACGACTACCAGCACCGCGCGCGACTGGGCCAGCCCGATGCTGCGCAGCGCCAGTGGCTCGTCGTCCCGGTGCATCTACCGCACGGGCGCGGCACGGCGATCCGCGATGTCCGCGTCGCCGATCCCGAGACGGCGCGGCGGCGGGTCGCGAGGCTGACCCGGCAGTACTACCGGAGAGCGCCGGGCTGGGCTCGCATCGCCGCAGTCGTCGACGAGGTCGCCGACCTCATCGGGTCGACCGAGAGCCTGGCGACCGTCGCCGAGACCTCGACGACGCTGCTGCTGCGCGCGTGCGGCTGGACGGGCGAGATCGTCCGATCCAGCGTCCTCGCCCGGCAGGGCCCGATCAGCACCGAGCGGTCGGCGCGACTCGCCGACCTCACCCGCGCGGCCGGGTGCCCAACGTACCTGTGCGGGCGCAGCGGCCGCGCCTACCTGCATCCCCGGCCGTTCACGCGCACCGCGACGACGGTCGAGTTCTTCGCGCTCCCGGACGCGGACCAGGGGCCGCTCGTCGACCTGACCGCGCTGACCACCCTCGCCGCGCGGACCGTGCCGAGCGCGTAGGTCGGGGCCGGCCAGGGCGATCCCGCTGAACGCCCATTGGTGCATCGAAAGTTCCACACCAGGGCGACGCCCAGACCTCCCCGGGCCGCCCCTGGCGGCTGACGATGGGATCGCACCGCACGATCCCGGCGGGTTGGGCGGTGCGGACATCCGCGACGACAGGGGACCTTGATGCATGCGCTGATCGCCAGCCCGTTCCTCGGCGAGCACCTCGTGGTCCGGCCCGGACGTGAGCAGGGCATCCGCATCTCCGCGCGCCGCTTCCGCGTACTCGCCGATGACACCGCACACAATCGGCCCGTTCCCGAATGGCTGGTCGAGTCGGCCGGACGAGCCTGGGACATCGCGCTCGGGGACGCCGCGCTCGCGGACACGGTGCTGATCCGGAAACCCGCCGAACTCGGCTACGCCCGCGCGTCCTGGGAGATCAACAAAGGTTGTGACTACGACTGCGAGCACTGCTACCTCGGCTTGAAACGGTTCGAGGGGCTGTCGTGGGAAGGAAAGATGACGCTGCTGGAGGTCATGCGCGACGCCGGGGTGCTGTGGCTGCAGATCACCGGCGGCGAACCGCTGATCGACGCGCACTTCCCGGCATCGTACGAGTACGCGACCTCGCTCGGGATGATGATCGCCATCTCGTCGAATGGATCGCAGTTGTCGAAACCCCGGATCCTCGAATGCCTCACCCGGCACAAGCCGTACCGGCTGACCTTGAGCGTCTACGGGGCGACCGCGGAGACCTACGAGGGCCTGACCCGCAGCAGGGGCGCGTTCGGGCGGTTCACCCGCGGTCTCGACGCGGCTCGCGACGCCGAGCTGCCGGTCCGGCTCAACATCATCGTCGCCGACCGCAACGCCCATGAGCTGGACGAGATGCGTGCGCTCGCCGATCGGCACGGCTTCCCGCACCAGGTGTACACGAACATGTGGCCGACCATTTCCGGGGGCGGCGAACCGCTCCCGACCCAGGCTGCGGACTTCCTCCGCCGTCGGCGCGCATTCACCGGCTGCAACGCCGGACACACGTTCTTCCACTCCGACCCGTTCGGGAACGCCTCGATCTGCAAGGTCGGTCGCGACCCCCAGATCGACCTCATCGCCGAGGGCGCGAACGGTCTGCGTGCGCTCGGCGGAATCGCCGACGGGCTCATGTTGCGCACCGGCGGCTGCTCCGGCTGTGCGATCTCCGGAACGTGCTGGACCTGCCGCCCGCTGGCCAAGCTCTACCAGGAGGCGAAAGCCCCACTCGCGACCTACTGCCAACACCGAGAGGGGAGGTGAAACCATGACCGCCATGCCGATCACGCTCGACATCCGGCCACTCGACGACGACATCGTCGAGCACGTCGAGAATCTCGACACCCTCGTCGAGACCGTGATGTGTTCGTGCAGCGCCGGTGACGACCAGCCCTACTGAGCGCGCCGCAGTCAGCACGGAAAACGTCGTTCCCGGCCCCCACCTTTCGGCGGCCGGGAACGACGCGGTAACCCCGCTTGTCCTCTTCACACGCGCCGAGGGACGATCACCAACGTGGCCATGCCCCGCATCCACTGGCACGACCTGCCCGCCGCGACCCGCGCGGCGGTCGCCGTGCACACCGGCGTCGTGCACACCGCGCGCAGCGCGCGGACCGGCATCAACTCCGGGATCGCCGCGACGATCGACACCGACCGCGGCCGGTTCTTCGTCAAGGGCGTCCCCGCCGCGCATCCGCAGGCGCTCACCCAGCAGCGCGAGGCCGACATCAACCCACACCTGCCGCCCGGGTGCCCGCGGCTGCTGTGGCGGGCGCGGACCGCCGAATGGGACCTGCTCGGGTTCGAGCTGATCACCGGCCGCACGGCCGACTTCGCCCCCGGGTCACCGGACCTCCCCCGGGTCGTCGCCGCGCTCGACCAGCTCGCCCGCACACCGTGCCCCGACCTCCCGCTCAAGCGGGTCGCGCAGCGCTGGGCCCCCTACGCCGCGACGGGCGCGGTCGGACTGCTCGACGGCGATCAACTGCTGCACACCGACATGGCACCGCACAACGTCCTGATCGGCACCGACAGCGACCCGTCGGCGCACCTGATCGACTGGGCCTGGCCGTCCCGCGGCCCGGCCTGGGTCGACGCCGCGGTGTGGGTGCTGCGGCTGCTCGAGGCCGGTCACACCCCTGAGCAGGCCGACCGGTGGGCGCGCCAGCTCGCGCCGTGGCGCGCCGCGCCCACTGCGGGCGTACGGGCGTTCGCCGACGCCAACGCCGCATTGTGGGCCGAACTCGGCACCCAGGACCCCGAGCGCGGGTGGAAGACCGCGCTCGCCGGGCACGCCCGAGCGTGGGCGGCCTACATCCACGGAGAGCGATCTGCAGATGGGGTTCAAACGGGGGTTCGGCGGGGGGGATCAACGGAGGGGCCCTGCTCGGTGTAAACCCCGCAGCGCGCCTGAGTGTCCTGGTCGGAGCGGCTGACAGGGGATCAGCAGGTGTACCAGACTCGCTTGGCAAGCAGCGTGCTGATCGTTGCGGCGGCGCCCCGTGACAGCGGTCCGTGACCGCCCGTTCGGCCGGTCTCCTGGCCTGCCAACTACCCACCAGCTACCCGGCCAACTACCCGTCCACCCACGTCGGAGGGGCTCGGCGCTAATTGCGCCGCAGGTCAGCGCCGGTACACGGGGTCCGCGACTCCGCCCGGCTCTATAGGTACGTCGGGGTTCTCGCCGTCGGGGGGTGTCGGCGCCGCACCACTGGGCCTCGTCCATCCCGCTGCATGCCGTGCGAGTGTGGTTCCGCGGCGGGCGGGGCTCCCGGTCCTGTGTTGGTCCGGGTGGCCCCGCCCGTCGCTGCTGAGCAGGGCGTCAGCGGTGGCGGTGGTCTTCGCGGCGCCATCTCGCGCGCCGTGGTGATCACCTCGCAGACCGCGTCGACCTGCTTGTGGGTCATCGGCGGCAACTGCTGTCGACGATCGCCGCGTGCTGTGCCTGCGTCAACCCGCCGACCGCACCCCTACGGGCGGGTCGGTCTGGTGTGGTGGGCTCGGTGGGGGCGCTGGCGTCGCCGCTGCCCCGTGGAACCCGAAGCGGACGAGTTGCGCCCGCTCCCGCCCCTGGCCTGGCCGCTCCTCGTTCGGCCTGCACCCCGGGCGGGTTGATCATCATGTCGTGGCAGGCCCGTGGGTCCCGTTGCCGGGACCGGGACACCGCCCAGCACACCACCTCCTCGCTCTGTGAACCGGCACGGACAACCGGCGCGCGCACCCCGGCCCGCGAGGGCCCCGGACCGTGCGGCCGGGGTACCGCGGCGGCGAGCGCTGCCGGGCCGATCTCGCTGGTCACGAGGCCGACCCCGTCGTTGCGCCTCTACCGCGGCGCGCACGTCAAGAGATCGTTGCACTCGTGAACGCCCCGCACTTCCCCTCAGGTCGGCGGGCGCGGCCCTGGCGCGGTGTCACCGCCGAGTCACCAGGCCGTCACCGGGCCGCCGGTCGCGCCCGTCGGGGGCGACGCAGCCCGGTACCGAGCGGGCACCGGTCGCTTACCGGCTGCTCTCACGCTGCTTACAGCAGCGGAGAGCACCGAGTCCGCGCCGTCGGCTCGCGCCCCTCGCGGCGTCCGTCGTTGTCGGTTCCCGGGTCGCGCTGCGCCGGGTCGTACTGGGCCGGGTGGGGTTCAGCCGTCCCAGGCGAACCGTTCGGGGCTGTGGTCGCCGTAGCGGCGCGGCATGGCGAGGGTGAGGCGGGGGAAGGCGCGGCGGACCAGCGCCCGCTGCGCGATGGTGTCGCCGCGTTCGGTGGCTTGGGTCCAGGCGGCGACGGCGTCTGCGGTGGCGGCGCCGGTGGTGTCGGGTTCGTCGAGACGGGCGAGGTCGGCTTGTAGGGCGTCGATGGGCGCAGGATCGGGGCCATGGCGGTGTCGACGCGGGTGACGCCCCAGGTGGCGGTCTTGGTGACCAGTTCGTCGGCCTGTGCCTCCCAGCGGGCGATGTCGGCCTCAATCCCGGTCCGCTGCTCGCGCACGGCGGCGAGGTGCGCGGCGACCCGGTCGGCGCGGCGCGGGTCACCGAGGCGGGTGGTGATGTCGGTGGTGACGGCGTGGTCGGCGGTGCGGCCGTCGATGTGGTTGCGCCCGCACAGGGTCCTCGGGGTTTCGGCGTCGTCGGTGCGGCGGCGGCACCGGTACTCCCGCTTGAGCTCCCCGTCCGGGTACGGCGGCAGTGACCCGCGGGGCCAGCCGAGCAGCGGGGTGCCGCACGCCGCACAGGCCGCCGCATTCGGGGACGTCGCCGTGGTCGAGCACGTACCCGCAGATCTCGGCGAGGGCTTCGGCCTGCCGCTGCGGCATCATGCGGTGATCGTCGGTGCCCGACGGCTTGGCCTTCGCGTCGCGCAGAGCGGCGATGTTGTCGACAGCGCTGGGTCGTCGAACCGGCCTTTCACGGTGCCGCCGGGGCGCCCGGTGTGCCGGGTGATCGTGAGCTCGTTGGTCAGGGCCGGGGGGGTTGTCGTCGGGTTCGGGGCCGTCCTGGTCGAGCTTGTCGATGAGGTCGGCGCTCCAGGTGTGCAGCTGGGTGGGGGTGTACTCGGCGGCTCGCTCGGCGAGGATCGGTTCGGCGTGGGCGAGCCGGTCGGCGTCGATGCGTTCGGCGGCGGGCGATGCCATGAGTGTGGCGATGACCTCGACGTGCCGCAGTCCGATGGCGCCTGCGGCGAAGGCGGCCGCGGTGGCGGGCAGCCGGGCCGGCAGGGGGGTGCCGTCGAGGTTGGCCCGTGCGCTGACCTGGTCGGCGGCGGTAATCCGGCGGCGGGCTTCGAACCGCTCCCAGCCCAGCAGGTCGGCCAGTGCGGCGGCGGGGTTCTTGTAGCCGCGGTCGGCGAACGTGCGCGCCGCTGCATCACCGCCACCGTGTCGACGGTGACGCGGTCCAGCCCGCGCGCGGTGCCCTCGCACATCGTCAGCACCGACACCAGCTCGTCGTCGGTGGTGGCCGGGCTCTCCGCGACCGCGCGCACCGCATCCAGCGCCTCCGCCAGCAGGCGGTGTGCGTGGGTGAGCGGGCTGCCGGACATGAGCCCATTCTATTCGAACAAGCGTTCTATCGGGTCCTTTTGTCGCAGGTGAGAGGCCATCTGCCGCATGCCGAGCGAGCCCTGCACGCGCGTCTCCGCCGGCGCTGCAACGGGAGTCCGATCAGGCGCGCGCGGAGCGCGGAGGCGCCTACGCCGGGGCCGGGTGGCCGTCGCCGAAACGTCAGGCGCGCCGTGTGCCCCACCCGCCCGGCCCCTGCAACGATGGGCGGTCCGCGCGCGATCTACTCGCGGGGTGAGGGGAGTATCGTGATCGACTCGAAGGCGCTGCTGGCCGACCTGCAGGAACAGGTGCGGTTGCTGGAGGTCGACCTGGCCGACCAGCTCGACACGGTGCCCGGGTTGGTCGACGTGCTGCGCGACGAGCACGCCGCCGAACGCAAGGCCCGCCGCACGGCGGCCGAGTGGCGGAGTGGCGCACGGCCCAGCTCACCCAGATCGCGGTGGCGTGGGTGCTGGGCACGGTGTTCCTGCGCTGGACCGAGGACAACGGCCTGATCGACCGGGTGCTGTCCGGCCCGGGCGACCGGCTCGCGGCGGCCGAGGACGCCCAGTTGGAGTACTACCGCCGCCACCCCGAGCACAACGACGGCGACTGGCTGGCCGAGCAGTTCGAGGTGCTGCGCGCCACCGACGCCGGCAGGCTGCTGTTCGACGCCGAGCACAACCCGACGTACTGGGTGCCGATCTCCCACGACGCGGCCAAGGCGCTGGTGACGTTCTGGCGGCAGCGACGCCCCGACGGCGCGCTGCGCCACGCCTTCACCGACCCCGACTGGGACACCCGCTTCCTCGGCGACCTCTACCAGGACCTCTCCGACGACGCCAAGAAGCGCTACGCCCTCCTTCAGACCCCGCGGTTCGTCGAGCGCTTCATTCTGGATCGCACCCTCACGCCCGCGATCGAGGAGTTCGGCCTCGACGGGCTGCGGCTCATCGACCCCGCCTGCGGCAGCGGCCACTTCCTGCTCGGCGCGTTCGAGCGGCTGGTGGCGGCGTGGCGGGACCAGTCGCCGACCCTGGACGACTACGAGATCGCCCGCCGGGCACTGGACTCGGTGCACGGCGTGGACACCAACCCGTTCGCGGTCGCGATCGCCCGCTTCCGGCTCCTGGTCGCAGGGCTGAAGACGGCCGGGGTGACGACGCTGGCGGACGCGGCCCGGCAGCGGTGGTGCCCGATCGTCGGCTGCACCGACTCGCTGCGGACACCCGAGCGGCAGGGCTCGTTCGCCGTGGTGGACGAGGCCATCGGGTACCGGGCGCGCTGGGAGGACGTGGACGCCTTCGCCGACGAGCGGCTGCTCGCCTCGGGCTCGTACCACGCGGTGGTGGGGAACCCGCCGTACATCACGGTGAAGGACCCGGAGCAGAACGCGTACTACCGCGAGCGCTGGTCGGCGTGCCACCGGCAGTTCCAGCTGACGGTCCCGTTCGCGCAGCGGATCTTCGACCTGGCCCGGCGGCCCTCGGAGGACGGGCTCGGCGCGGGCTACACCGGCCAGATCACCTCCAACGCGTTCATGAAGCGTGAGTTCGGCACGAAGCTGATCGAGGAGTTCCTGCCGAGCATCGAGCTGAACTACGTGGTCGACACCTCCGGGGCCTACATCCCCGGCCATGGCACGCCGACCGTGATCCTCATCGGGCGGCGGGCTGCTCCCTCGCGTCGGAATGCGGTGCGGGCGGTGCTCGGGGTGCGGGGGGAGCCGGCGCAGCCGGACGACCCGGAGAAGGGACTCGTGTGGTCTGCGATCGAGGCGCAGGTCGAGCACCCGGGGAGCGAGTCGGAGTGGGTGAGCGTGGTCGACCTGCCGCGTTCGCGGCTGGCGAGCCATCCGTGGTCGCTGTCGGGGGGCGGAGCGGGCGCCGTTGTCGCCGAGATCGAGGCAACTGAGCGGCGCCTCTCACATGCCATCGAACCGCCGATCGGCCGCGCCATTCGGGCCGGAGCCGATGAGGCGTTCATGCGCCCGGCCAGGCTCACTGACTTCGGCGCCGGTTTGCTTCCGCTCATGCGCGGTGACGTTGTGCGCGATTGGGACGCAGCGCCCGAGGAATCGATCTGGTTCCCGTATGCGTCGACTCTGGATATCCGTCGGTTCCGCGGCGAGTTGTGGGCCTGGCGTTCGCTGCTGGCAGCGCGCCGGACCTTCCAGGGCGACATGGCGGCCGCAGGCCTGGCGTGGTGGGACTACATGCAGTACACCAAATCCGCGTACGCGATGGAGCTGTCGATCGCGTTCGCGTTCGTGGCGACGCACAACCACTTCGTACTGGACCGGGGCGGGAAGGTGTTCAACCGGTCCGCGCCGGTGATCAAGCTGCCGGCGGGGGCGAGCGAGGATGACCACCTGGCGCTTCTTGGGGTGCTGAACTCGTCGACGGCGTGCTTCTGGATGAAGCAGGTATGTCATGACAAGGGCAACCGCGGCGAAGGCGGCGGCATTACCAGCGCGGGGTGGGAGCGGTTCTACGAGTTCACCGGCACCAAGCTGGAGCAGTTCCCGCTCCCGGCCGACCTGCCTCTCGACCGCGCCTGCCGTCTCGATGCCCTTGCCCAGCAGCTCGCCGCCACCACCCCCGACGCGCTCGCGGCCGAGGCATCCCCGACCCGCGACCGCCTCGCCGTCGCCCGCTCCGAGTGGCAGCGCCTGCGCACCGACATGATCTCCGAGCAGGAGGAGCTCGACTGGGACGTCTACCGCCGCTACGGCCTGCTCTCCGACGCCGAGGCCGCGGAGGTGCTGGGCGACGGTTCCGCGGAACCGTTGCACCTCGGCGAGCGGGCGTTCGAGATCGTCCTCGCCCGGAAGATGGCGGCCGGGCAGGCCGAGACGCAGTGGTTCGCCCGCCACGGCTCCACCCCGGTCACCGAGCTGCCCGCGCACTGGCCCGCCGAGTACCGCCGCCGCGTCGAGGCTCGGATCGCGCTGATCGAGAAGCGCCGGGACCTCGCGCTGATCGAGCGCCCGGAGTGCAAGCGCCGGTGGTCCACGGAGCCGTGGGAGAAGCAGCAGGAGCGTGCGCTGCGGCACTGGCTGCTCGACCGGCTGGAGTCCCGCCACCTGTGGTTCGCCGCGGACGACAACGGCGACGACCAGCCCGTCCTGCACTCCGTGCAGACGCTGGCCGACCAGCTCCGCGGCGACGAGGACTTCGGCTCCGTCGCGGCGCTGTGGGCCGCCGGCACGCTCGGCGGCGCCGACGTCGACCTCGCCAAGATCGTCGGCGCCCTGATCGACGACGAGCACGTCCCGTTCCTCGCCGCCTACCGCTACAAGTCCAGTGGCCTGGCCAGGCGGGCCGAGTGGGAGCGCACCTGGACGTTGCAGCGGCAGGAGGACGCGATCGCCGCGCGCCTCGGGCACGACGACGTCACCCACCCCGAGGTCCGGCGCGCGATCAAGGACGAGATCGGGGACGTGCCGGTGCCGCCGAAGTACGGCTCGGGCGACTTCCTGCGCAGCAGCTACTGGAGCAACCGCGGCAAGCTCGACGTGCCGAAGGAGCGGTTCATCTCCTACCCCGACGCCAGCCGTGACGGCGACCGCAGCCTGCTGCTCGGCTGGGCCGGCTTCGACCACCGTGAGCAGGCGCAGGCGCTCGCCGTGCTGATCAGCCGGCGGCGCGGCGAGGACGGCTGGGGCGCCGAGCGGGTCACCCCGCTGCTGGCGGGGCTGGCCGAGGTGCTGCCCTGGGTGCAGCAGTGGCACGGCGAGATCGACGCGCGCTACGGCGCCTCGCCCGCCGACATCTACGCCGGGTTCCTCGACGGCCAGCTCGCCGAGCTCCAGCTGACCCGCGACGATCTCGCCACGTGGCGGCCCACCGGGCGCGTCACCGTCGCACCGCTGCCCGACTCCCGGCGCGGCCGGGGCACGGCGAGCGCGGGCGCGGCCAGTTCGCCCGCGCCGCGCACGCCGCGGTCGGCGCCCGACCCGGCGCACCTCGAGGCCGTGCTCACCGCGGCCGCGAGCGAGCCGCTGTCCAACGAGCGCATTCGGGACCTCACGGGCCTCGACGCCGCCGGCGCCCGCGCACTCGCGCAACACCTGGTCGCCGAAGGCCGGCTCGTGACGGCGGGGCAGCGCCGCGGGATGCGGTATCTGCTGCCGTAGGCGCCAGCGAACTGGATCAGCGTCTCGGGTTCCGGCGGCTTCGAGCCGGGGGTCCGCGGTAACCCTCGCGGTCCGCGGGTACTGGCGTTGCGATCGCGTTGGTGCTCCCGATGTGCGGGCGCGCCAACAGGGCGAGGCTCGCGATCGAGCACGGCCACCTCGTGACGGTGGTGAGGCAGGCAGCGCACAGGCCGTCCGCCAGCGGGCGGTGCAGGGCCAGCACGCGTTCCGCGCCGCCCGGCTGCTGGGCCATGAACTGCACGGCGATGTCGACGACCGAAGGTTCGTCGGGATCGTTGATGCCAGTCATCGCATGAGGCCCTTCGCAGCGGGAGGTGTAGCTCGGTCAGTTGATCTTGCTAGGTGCTCGCCGGCGCAGAGCGATGCGCCGGGCAGGTCGGCGTCGTCGCAGTGAAGTGGAAGGTGTTGCGCACTGCGCGCAGAGCCGCCCGGGCTGAGCCTCCAGCTCGGCGCTGAGCACCGTCGCGCCACAACGTGCGACGTAGCGCCCGTCGTGGGAGGTGGCGACGACGGTCTCGTCCACGAGATGGTCGTGCCGGTCAGACGCAGTGATCGTGACGAGCAGTGGGCTGGCTGGTGAGACCGGCGCGTCACGAATCGGAACAATCATGTAGGCACTCTACAACTCGCATATGCAAGTTAGGAAGTGGTCACCCGATACGCGCCCGATCGGACGACCGCGGCACACTGCCGGCATGGCCCAGAGTCCCACTGTCCGCCGCCTGCAGTTGGGTCGTGAGCTGCGCAGGCTCCGCGAGCGTGCCGGGATCCCACGGGAAGCTGCGGCGAACGAGTTGGAGTGCGACGTCTCCAAGATCAGCAAGCTGGAGACCGGCAAGCAGACGCTGCAAGCAGCGGAAGTCCGGGCGCTGCTCACGCTCTACGGCGCTGACGAGGGTGAGGCTGAGCAGATCCTGGCCATCGCCCGTGAGGCCAGGAAGCGGTCGTCGCACCGGGTGCCGGAGTGGGTGCGGGCGTATGTCGGTCTGGAGGCCGAAGCCACTGAGATCAAGTACTTCCACGTCGAGCTCGTCCCCGGCCTGCTCCAGACCGAGGCGTACACCCGGGCAGTGACCCGGGCGGCGGACCCCACTCGCAATCCGGCAGAGGTCGAGCGTCTGGTCGCCGCGCGGGGCGAGCGGCAGGCGCGGCTATTGGGCGGGAACCCGCCGCAGCTCTGGGTAGTGATCAACGAAGCGGTCATGCGGCGCGTGGTCGGTGGCCAGTCGGTGATGATCGAGCAGCTCGAGCGACTGCTCGAGCTGGCGCAGCTGCCCACCGTGTCGTTGCAGGTGCTGCCCTTCACCGCTGGCGCCCATGCAGCGATGGGCTCGTCGTTCACGATCCTTCGACTGGCCGAGCCGCCGGACGCTCAGGTGGTGTACCTGGAGGACTTGTGGAGCGCCGACTATCTGGATCGGGACCCCCAGGTGACGGCTTATACTCAGGTCTTCGATCGGCTCTGCGCGTCCGCCTGTGACGAGGCAGGGACCGTGACGATGATCGAGGAAGCTATGGGTGAGTTGCGATGATCGACCTGGCCGGCGTTGTCTGGCGCAAGTCCAGCCGCAGCAACGGCAACGGCGGCGAATGCGTCGAGATCGCGGACCTGCCCGACGGATCCCGAGCCGTCCGTGACAGCAAGGATCAGGGCGGTCCGGTTCTCCTGTTCACGCCGCCGGAGTGGCGGGCATTCGTCGAGGGTGTGAAGCTCGGCGAGTTCGACTAGGAGATCGTCGTTCTCAGCTCTCGACCAGCTCCCTTACTCCCCAACGAGGATCTCCGGCACCTCGCCGAACGCGCCGGCTGTGCAGCACCTCCGAGGTCCCCTCGTACGCTGCCCCGGCCCGCTGCGCGAGGAAGCAGGCGTTCCATCAGCCGTCGGCCGCGCTCCGGCCGTGAGCAGGAGCAACCGGTGCTGGACGTCCCCGTGGGGACGATCGGGCGAATCGCTGCCCTCCGCCCGGCGTAGCAGCACGCTGGACAGCTCCTCCAAGCGCTGCCGCACGATCAGCACCCGGATGCGGCGCTGGAACTCCGCGGTGGGTTCCTCCGGCCCGGTCATTCCGTCCACGCCGCGCGGTCGCGCCGAGGACGTCGGCGCTCGTCGTGGCGTCGTGCCCGGCGCGGAGCTCGTCGATGAGCTCCACCAGCTTGCGCCGATCCGCGATCGTGGGCTGGTACGAGCGTTCCAGCGAGACCAGTCGCAGTGCCTCGGCGTCGGCCACGTGTCTCCCCTCGCTGGCGACCCCTGGTAACCGTTTGTCCAGGCTTGCTCGCAGTCCGTGGTGCCGCAGTGCGGGTGGGGCGACGATCGCGCTGGTCGAACCCCCGCCTCGGAGGTATAGTTTTTATACCGGGAGGGGTGGATGGAGGAGTTCGAGTTCGACCCGAACAAGAGTGCGGCGAATCGGGACAAGCATGGGATCGACTTCATCGAGGCGCAGCGCCTGTGGGTGGATGGCCTGCGCGTCGAGGTTCCTGCGCGGACTGTCGACGAGGCCCGGTGGCTGGTGATCGGTCGGATCGATGGCAAGCATTGGTCGGCGGTGGTGACGTTCCGCCAGGGCAAGGTGAGAATCATTTCGGTTCGGCGGTCTCGCGAGGAGGAGGTAGCGATCTATGAAGGCTGAAGAGTTCGATGAAAAGTTTGATCGTGGGGAGGACGTCACCTCGGCTCTTGATCTGGCCAAGGCGCACCGCCCCGGCGAGGAGCAGCGCCGAGTCAACGTCGACTTTCCTGTATGGATGATTGCCGCACTCGATCGGGAGGCGAGGCGACTGGGCGTGACCCGGCAATCGATCATCAAGGTGTGGCTTGCCGAGCGCCTCGAACAGCGGTCGAGAAGCGCCGCTTGAGTAGAGCGACGCGTCTCCGCTGCACGAGTCGAGATGGCGCACCCTTGAGCGCGCCATGCTGCAGAGCAGCCTCCCCGCCCGAAATCTTCATCGAAGATCCACTGACGACGTCAACGCCTTGACCGGTGCCGCCGGCCGGCCGAGGGGCGCTGAACGGAGACGCCGGCGCGCGGTCCCGGCCGGAGTTCGCCGACGCGCTCGCCCGCACCGCTGGCTGTACCGGTACTTCGACGAGCACCGGTGCGCGGCCTCCCCGCTGAGTAGGTGCGTTACGTGATTCCCAGGTACTGGTCGAGCGCGTCCCGGGCGATCTCCGAGGCGGTGCGGCCCTCCGCGCGCGCCCGCTCTTCGAGCAGCGGCGGGTCTGCTCCGGCACCCGGAACGACAGCGGCGGCGTGGCACCCTCCCCCTCGGTCAGCGACGGGCGGCCCCGGCGGGTGCGCACGTCGGCGACCGCCTTCGTCGCGTAGTCGTCGTCCACGCGACGGCCGCGGCTGTCGCGGACCACTTCGCGATCCAGGTCGACCTCCTCGTCGAGGATGCGCGGCTCCTGCTCGGGCTCACCCATCGGTTCCTCCTGGGCCGGCCGATCCGGTGCTTCCCTGCGGGGCGAACTTGACCGGAAGTACGCAATTATGTCATACGAAAAGCTGGCGGGCCCGGGGCGCGCCCGCGCGCGTCGGCACGGAGGACGCTGCCGCTCCCGCCGACCGGGCCACTACTGTCACCCCCACACCGACACGAGGGGGACGCGGCCGTTGACCACGCCCGTGCAGACCGGGCAGCCGCTGCTGCGCGAGCTGATCCGTATCCCGGAGCAGATCCACCAGGGCGACTTCGTGCTGCGCCTGACCGAGGGTGTGGAGCGGATCCAGGCCACGCTGGACTCCTACGTGATCACCCCGCAGCTGCGGGTCGCGTTCGAAGAGGCCCTGGCGCTGATCGGGTCCGCACTGGCGGAGGGGCGGTCGAAGGCCAGCTACCTGCACGGGTCGTTCGGCTCCGGGAAGAGCCACTTCATGGCGGTGCTGCACGCGCTGCTGAACGGTGACGTCGGCGCGCGGTCCCGGCCGGAGCTGGCCGACGCGCTCGCCCGGCATCGCTGGCTCGACACGACGCGTTTCATGCTCGTGCCGTTCCACCTCATCGGCGCCGAGAGCCTGGAGGCGGCGATCCTCGGCGGCTACGTCAGCCATGTGCGACGGGAACACCCGGGCGCGCCGCTCCCGTCGGTCTACCGGGCCCAGGGCCTGCTCGACGACGCCCGCGCGATCCGCGACGGCATGGGCACCGAGGCCTTCCTCGCCCGGCTCCCGCAGACCGCCGACGAGGGCTGGGGGGACTACGGCGCCTCCTGGACCGCGGAAGAGCTGGACTCGGCCTTCGCGGCGCCGCCCGATTCCGAGCGCGCCCAACGCCTGATCAGCGACGTCATCCCGGTGTTCATGCCGAGCTACGTCGATTCCGTCGCGGGTGCCGCGAACGCGTTCGTCCCGCTCGACCAGGGGCTCTCCGCGCTCAGCGCACACGCCAAGGGCCTCGGCTACGGTGGGGTGATCCTCTTCCTCGACGAGCTGGTGCTGTGGCTGGCCGGGAAGATCGCCGACCCGGCGTTCGTCGCGCGGGAGACCGAGAAGGTCGCGAAGCTCGTCGAGTCGTCCGACGCGCGCCGCGCGGTGCCGATCGTCAGCTTCATCGCACGGCAGCGCGACCTGCGCGAGCTGATCGGCGTGGAGCGCACCGGCGCGGAGTCGCTGTCGTTCCAGGACCAGCTGTCCTACTGGGACGGGCGGTTCGCCACCGTCACCCTGGAGGACCGCAACCTCCAGATGATCGCCGAGAAGCGCATCCTGCGGCCGCAGGACGACGAGGCCGCCCAGCGGATCGCCGACGCCTTCCGGCGCACCGACAACCTTCCCGGCCTCACCCGGGACATCCTGCTCACCGACGGCGACGGCGACGCGTTCCGCCAGACCTATCCGTTCAGCCCGGCGTTCATGCAGACGCTCATCAAAGTGTCCTCCGCCTTGCAGCGCGAGCGCACCGCGCTCAAGTTGATGCAGCAGATCCTGGTCGACCGGCGCGACGACCTGCGGCTGGGCCAGCTCGTGCCCCTCGGCGACCTGTTCGACGCGATCGCCGACGGCAACGACCAGCCGTTCACCGAGAAGCTCAAGCACGAGTTCGAGCAGGCCCGCACGCTCTACGACCGCACGCTGCGGCCGCTGCTACTCGGCCAGCGCGGGCTCACCGAGGAACAGGCCACCGGCCTCGCCGAGGCGCCCGCCGGCCTGCTCACCGCGTTCCGCGCCGACGACCGCCTGATCAAGACGCTGCTGCTCGCCGCGCTGGTCCCGGAGGTGGCCGCACTGCGCGGGATGACGGCCCGCCGGCTCGCGGCGCTCAACCACGGCACCGTCACGTCGCTGATCCCCGGCCAGGAGGTCGGGGAGGTGGTGCGCAGGCTGCGTGGGTGGGCGAGCCAGGTCGCCGAGCTGAAGGTGGGGCTGGAGGACGACCCGAGCGTCCGGCTGCAGCTGGTGGGCGTCGACCTCGGTCAGATCCTCGACCGCGTCACGCACGTGGACAATCCCGCGAGTCGCCGGCGGCTATTCCGCGAGCTCCTGCTCGGCGAGCTGGGGATCCGCGACGACGGCGCGTTCGAGATCGAGCACACCGTGGTGTGGCGGGGGAGCCGGCGCACCGTCGAGATCGTCTACGGGAACGTCCGTGACCGTAGCGACCTGCGCGACGAGGCCTTCGAGCCGTCCCAGGACGGCCGCTGGCGGCTGGTGATCGACTACCCCTTCGACGCCGCGACCTACTCGGCGGCCGACGACCGGGCCCGGTTGACCGAGCTCCGCGACGCCGGCCCGCGCCGCTGCGTGGCCTGGCTGCCGGCGTTCGTGACCGGCACGGTGCTCGCCAAGGTGGCCACCCTGGTGCGCATCGACTACCTGCTGGGCGGCACCCGGCTCGACGAGGCCGCGACGCACCTCGGCCCCGACGACCGCCAGCGTGCCCGGGATCTGCTGCGCAACCAGGGCGACGCCCTGCGTACGGAGCTGCGCATGGTGCTCCGGCAGGCCTACGGGCTCGCCAAGCCCGACGAGAACCACGTGCTCGACTGGAGCGATCACCTGGTGTCCCTCGACCCCGCGCTCCGCCCGCGGCTGGACGTGGGGCGCCCGTTCGCCGACGCGCTCGCGCACCTGGTCGAGCAGTGCTTCGCCGCGACCTACCCGAACCACCCCGACCTGGACCCGCAGCGCAAGGGCGCGATCGTGACGACGGCCGAGCTGCGGATCGTGCTCGACGCCGTCCGGAAGTCGGCCGACGCCGAGGGCGGGCGGATCGAGACCGACAAGTCGGAGCGGTCGGCGCTGCAGAAGCTCGCCCATCCGCTGCAGCTCGGCGAGGAGCACGGCGGCCCCTTCGTGCTCTCCCGCCATTGGGAGTCGGAGTTCGAGCGTCGCGCCGCCCAGTCCGGGCCGGCCGAGGCGGACATCCCGGTGCGCCTGCTGCGGGAGTGGGTCGCCGACCGCGGCCTGGAGACGCGGGTGGCGAACCTGGTGATCGCCACCTACGCCGAGCTGTCCCGGCGGGCGTGGGTACGGGCCGGGCGGATCGTGGAGCCGCCCTCGACCGTCGACGAGGTTCGCGACGACATGCTGCTGCGCCGCCAGCGCCTCCCCGGCGAGGACGTGTGGGTCGTCGCGGTGGAGCGGGCGGCCGTGCTGTTCGGGGAGAAGCTCGACGCACGGGTGATCTCCCCGCGATCGGTGGCGCGCTTCGCCCGCATCGGCGCTCGCGTCGACCAGCTCCGGGCGCCGGCCGCCGACGTGCTCGCCGTGCTGGAGAGCTCGCTGCCTCGGCTCGGCGTGCCCGCGGACCCGGTGGCGCCCCGGTTGCAGACCGCCGAGACCGCCGTCCGGCTGCTCGACGCGCTGCGCCGCTCCGCTGAGCCGACCGACCTCGTCGAGGCGCTGGCGTCGGTGCCGGTCGACATGCCCATGATCACGCTGAGCCGGTCGCTGTCCAGCGCCGCGCAGGTCGCCGACGCGCTGCGGGGCGCGGACTGGCAGCTCCTCGACCAGCTCGCGGCGATGGAGACGCCTGACGCGCGGACCGCTCGCGACAGCCTGCAGAAAGGCGTGGCGGCGAACGAGGACGCCGCACCGCTGACGAAGGCGCTGACGGACGCCCGCAAGCGCGTGCTCGACCTGATCGTCGTCCCGCCGCATCCACCGCCACCGCCACCGCCGCCGCCACGACCCGACCCGGTGGGCCCGACCCCGCCGCCATCGCCGTCGTCCCGCGTGGTGCGGGGCCGTCGCGACCACGCCATCGCCGAGCTGCGGGCCCTCATTCCCGAGCACGCACAGGTCGAGGTCAGCTACCGGATTCTGGGCGATGGCGACGGCTGAGCTCGCGACCGCGGCACAGCGGGCGATCCTCGAACGGGTCCGCTCCCAGCTCGGCCGCGGTGAACCCGGGGCCATCGGCGTCATCGGCATCCGCAGTCCCACGACGCCGACGTGGAACGGCCCCACCACCGTCGAGATCGGCGGCCGCGACGTGCACCTCGCCGCGTGCCCGTCGCTGCTCGCGGTGCTCGACGCGCTCGCGACGCAGCCACCGGGAAGCGTCCTCGTGCTGCTCACCGACCGCCCCGAGAGCGAGCTCGGCGACGCCGTGCTCGCGCGGCTGCACCGGGGCAAGCTCCTCGACGCGGACCGGTACACCCTGCTCGGGGACCTGCTCGCCGCGCGTCAGCTCGACCCGCGGATCCAGACCGAGCACTGGCTCGTCGACGCGCTCGTCGAACTCGCCGGCGCCGACGCACTGCCGCCGACGGCCGGTGCCACCCTCAGCCGCGCACGGGTGCTGTCGCTGGTCGTGGCGGCGCGGCTCGGCATCGACCCCGAACACGTCGACCTGCCGCAGCTGGTCGGCGTGCTCGACGACGCGGCCACCCGTGGCCGCTGGCGGGAGCTGCCGGCCGACGAGCGCGACGGGCTCACCCACCACCTCGTGGCACTGCACGGCGGTGGCGCCGGCGTGCTCGCGGCGCTGGCCGCCGAGCGCGACGACGTCATCGCCGATCTCCTCGTGGCCCAGGCCATCCTGGTCGCACCGGTCGCGGACAACGCCGCCGCCGTGGCCTACGGCCGGTTCACCGAGTCGCGCTTCCGGGCGGGCGTGCCGTCCCGCGAGGACCTGGCGGCCGCGGCGACCGCGACGCTGCAGCACGTGAGCTCGGCCGGCTCCGCGCGGATCGACCAGCAGATCCGGCGGGCCGACGCCATGCTCGCGCACCTGCACGCCGCGCAGCTCGCGATACACAGCCCGGTGCTCCCGTCCGGGTACGGCGAACGGTTGGCCCGGGCGGCCGCACAGCTCACCGGGGAATCCCTGGCGCAGGTCGCCGAACACCGGGAGATGGCGACGCAACGCCACCGCCACGACCGGCTGCTCGCCGCGCTGCGACTCCGACGGTGGCTGGCAGGCGAACCGTCCACCGTCCTCGACACCGCGGCGGCGGGAGTCCGTCGCCACGCCGGGGAGCTGGCCTGGGTGGACCGGGCGTTGACGCAGGTGCGCCGCGGCGACTCGGACCCGCGGATCCAGGACGTCCTCGCCGCGGTCGCGAAGGACGCGGGCGCGGTGCGGACGCAGCTGGACCTCGCCTTCGCGGCGCGTCTCGCGGCGGCCCCGGAGACACCGGCCGACCTGCTCGCCGTCGAGACCGTCCTGCCCGACCTCGTGGCACCGCTGGCTCGCGAGCAGCGGGTGCTGCTCGTCGTCGTCGACGGTATGTCCGGGGCGGTCGCGGCCGAGGTCACCGACGAGCTGGTCGACCATCGGCGGGGGTGGCACGAGGTCGTCCGGGCAAGCGACGGCACCCGTGACGCGGTACTGGCCGCACTGCCGACGGAGACGTTCTACAGCCGGGCCGGCCTCTTCGCCGCCGCGCTGCGCACCGGAACGGCGCCGGCCGAACGCGCGGCCTTCGCGGCACACCCGTTCTGGCCACCCGGGGGAGCGGTGCTCGTGCACAAGGCGGGCCTCGCCGGGGTCGACGGCAACGACCTCGGGGCTGAACTCGAGGACGCGCTGGGACCGGACGGGCCACCGGTGGTGGGCGTCGTGCTCAACGGCGTCGACGACGCATTGGCCCACGGCCGACAGTCGGTGGATCCGGCGTGGCGACCCGAGGACATCAGCGGGCTCCCCCAGCTGCTCGAGCGCGCGGCGTCCTTCGGCCGCGTCGTGGTGCTGACCAGCGACCACGGGCACGTCCTCGAGCACGGATCGCAGCTGCGGTCCGACCCCAGCGGAGGGGCTCGCTGGCGGGTGGCGGACGCGCCGGCCGGCCCGGACGAGGTGCTCGTCACCGGGCCCCGCGTGCTCACCCCGGAGGGGCGCGCGATCCTCGCGGCCACCGAGGAGCTGCGGTACGGCCGGGAGTCGCACGGCTACCACGGCGGGGCCACGCTGGCCGAGGTCGCGATCCCGCTGGTGGTGCTGCTTCCTCCGGGAACGGAGACCCCGGCCGGCTGGACGTGGCGGGCGCCAGGGGGCCCGGCGTGGTGGACCGGGGGCGCCGCAGTCGCACCGCTGCCACCCCCACCCCTGTCGCCGTCGCAGAAGCGGCGGCGCAAGCCCGTCGCGCCGCAGGCGGAGGCCCTGTTCGACGCTCCCGCACCGCAGCCGGCTCCGCAGAGCGCCGGGCGCGGTGCCCTGCTCGTCGCGTCGGAGGCGTTCCGGGCCGCCCACGCCGAGCTACCGGCCAACCGGGTGCCGGCTCCGGAGGTCTTCGCCGCGGTGGTCGATGCCCTGGACGCGGCGGGCGGCCGGTTGCCGGTGGCAGTGGTGCTGACCGCGGCGGGCAGCGCCGGACGCAACGTCCGCGGCGTCGTCGCCGCGCTCGGCCGCGTCCTCAACCGCGACAGCTTCCCGGTCCTCACCCTCGTCGACGGTGACCGCGCGGTCGCCCTCGACCGTGCACTGCTGGACGAGCAGTTCCCGGCGTCGCGGTGATCGAGAACATCAGCCCGGCCCGTCGGCGTACGGTGCTCGCCGCGCTGCGGCGCGGCACCGTCCCGGAGAGCGGGTTGGACCTGCTCGCCGTCGGGCTCGACCGGCTGGCCCCCGCGTTCGACGCCGAGCTCGCCGCGTGCCGGGCAGGCGCGGCGGCCTTCACCGCCATCCGCGGCGAGTACGGCTCGGGCAAGACGTTCGTGTCACGGTGGCTGGGGGAGCGGGCCAAGGCGGCGGGCATGGCCACCGCAGAAGTGCAGATCTCGGAGACGGAGACACCGCTGCACCGCCTGGAGACCGTCTACCGGCGGTTGTGCGAGCGGCTGGCCACGGCGACGGACGCGCCCAGCGCGTTCCGGCCCGTCCTCGACTCGTGGCTGTACGCGCTGGAGGAGGACGTGCTCGCCGACGGGGCCGCCTCACCGGAGGACGCCGACGGGCTCGGCCAGGCCGTCGATCGGCTGTTGGAGCAGCGGCTCGCCGCTCTCGCGCGCACCACGCCCGGCTTCGCCGCCGGACTGCGCGGGTACCGCCGCGCCCTCGCCGACGGCGACACCGACACCGCCGAAGGGCTCGCCGCGTGGCTCGCGGGCCAGCCGCACGTCGCCGCTGCGGCGCGTCAGTCGGCGGGCGTGCGCGGGGACATCGACCATTTCCTCGCCCTCGGTTTCCTGCAGGGCCTGCTCACCGTGCTGCGGGACGCGGGCCATCCCGGGCTCGTGCTGGTGCTCGACGAGGTGGAGACGCTGCAGCGGGTGCGCAGCGACGCCCGGGCCAAGGCGCTGAACGCGTTGCGGCAGCTGCTCGACGAGGTCGACGGCGGGCGCTTCCCCGGGTTGTACCTGGTGATCACCGGGACGCCGGCGTTCTTCGACGGACGCCAAGGTGTCGCCCTGCTGCCACCGCTGGCCCAGCGCCTGCACACCGACTTCTCCACCGATTCGCGGTTCGACAACCCGCGAGCACCGCAGGTGCGCCTGCTCGGCTTCGACCAGCCGCGGCTCGTCGAGCTCGGCGCCCGCGTCCGGGACCTCTACGCCGCGGGTGCCGACGCACCGGAGCGCGTCAGGGCCCTGGCCGACGACGACTACGTGGCGACCCTCGCCCGCGCCGTCACCGGCGGACTCGGCGGGAAGGTGGGCGTCGCGCCCCGGCTGTTCCTGCGCAAGCTCGTCGGCGACGTCCTCGACCGCGTCGACCAGTACGCCGACTTCGACCCGCGGCGTGACTACGCCCTCACCGTGTCCTCCGGGGAGCTCACCGACGTCGAGCGGCAGGCTGCCGTCGGGCTCGACGACATCGACGTCGGCCTGTAGGGCCGGTCCGTGTCCGCGTTCGCCCGGCTCCACCCGGTGATCCAGCACCACGTGGTCAACACCCTCCAGTGGCCGGGCCTGCGTCCGCTCCAGGAGGCCGCGGTGGCACCGGTACTGGACGGGGTGGACTGCCTCCTGCTGGCACCCACGGCGGGCGGGAAGACCGAGGCGGCGGTGTTTCCGCTGCTCAGCCACATGGCCGGGGACGGGTGGACGGGCACCTCGGTGCTCTACGTCTGTCCGCTGCGGGCCCTGCTCAACAACCTGCAGCCGCGCCTGCACGACTACGCCGCATGGGTGGGCCGGTCGGCGGCGCTGTGGCACGGCGACACCGGGCAGGGCGTGCGCCGTCGCATCCTGCGGGAGCGTCCGGACATCCTGCTCACCACCCCCGAGTCGCTGGAGTCGATGCTCGTCTCGGCGAGCATCGACAGCAGGCTCGCGTTTGCCGATGTGCGCGCGGTCGTCGTCGACGAGGTGCACGCGTTCGCAGGCGACGACCGCGGATGGCACCTCCTCCACGTGCTGGAGCGGCTCGCCGAGCTCGCCGGACGCCCCCTGCAGCGCGTCGGCCTCTCGGCGACGGTCGGGAACCCGGAGGAACTGCTCGGGTGGCTCCAGGGCGCGGCCCCCGACCGGCGGCGCGCCGTCGTGGCGCCGCCCGCGGCCGCTCCGGCCGGCGACGTCCAGCTCGATCACGTCGGTTCGGTGGACGGGGCGGCGACCGTCATCAGCCGCCTGCACCGCGGTGAGAAACGCCTGGTGTTCGTCGACAGCAGGCGGCGCGCCGAGGAGCTGGGCACGGCGCTGCGGCTGCGCGACGTCGACACCTACCTCTCGCACTCGTCGCTGTCGCCCGCGGAGCGACGCCGCTCGGAAGAGGCGTTCGCCGAGGCGCGGGACTGCGTGATCGTCGCGACGTCGACGCTCGAACTCGGCATCGACGTCGGCGACCTCGATCGCGTGATCCAGATCGGTGCGCCGCGGACGGTGGCGTCGTTCCTGCAACGGATCGGCCGGACGGGCAGGCGTCCCGGCAGCTCGCGCAACTGCCTCTTCCTCGCGCTGGACCACGATCAGCTGCTGCACGCCGCCGGCCTGCTGGTGCGGTGGTCGGAGGGCTGGGTCGAACCGGTGGTCCCCCCGCCGTCGCCGCGACACATCGTCGCCCAGCAGCTGCTGGCTCTCGCCCTGCAGGAACACACGCTCGGCCGGCGGACCTGGCCCGAGTGGTGGCACGAGCTGGCACCGATGACGACGGCCGGCGCCGAGATCCTGGAGCACCTCGTCGCCGAGGGATTCCTCGAGACGGACGGCGACCTGGCGTTCATCGGACCGGAGGCCGAACGACGGTTCGGACGGCGGCACTTCTCCGATCTGATGGCGGTGTTCACGGCCGCACCCGAGTTCGTCGTGCTCGCCGGCCGCGACGAGATCGGTTCCGTCGGGGACGACGTACTGCTCGCGGACACCGGAGGCGCACCCCGCGTGCTCCTGCTGGCGGGCCGCGCATGGCTCGTGACCTACGTCGACTGGAAGCGGCGGCGGTGTTTCGTGGAAGCCACCGATCTCCCCGGCCGCGCGAAGTGGAGCGGCGACGGCGGCGGTCTCTCGTTCGCGGTGACGCGGGGGATGCGCGACGTGCTTCTCGGCGCCGGCCTGCCCGACGTGCGCCTGTCCCGGCGGGCGGCCGAGGGACTTGCGGACCTGAGGCAGCACCACAGCGGCGATGTCGTCGAGGCGGCAACAGTGGTGCGCCGCAGCCCGGAGGGCGACGTGCACTGGTGGACCTGGGCCGGGGTCGCGGCCAACAGGTCCCTCCAGGCGACGCTCGGCGACCTCGTCGACCCGCGGCAGCGGCTCGGCGACCAGGTCGTGCGCCTTCGGCGCGGCGCGGACCTCCAGTACGTCCGGGCAGCTCTTGCCGGCGTCGAGACCATCGCCCAGCCGGCGGTCGACGCGCGGGCGGTCGCGGGCCTCAAGTTCTCCGCAGCGCTGCCGGATCAGCTGGCCCGCGCAACCGTCGGACAACGGCTGGGCGACAGCGATGGCGCGCGGACCGTGCTGGGGGAGCCGCGGCGGCTGGCAGTGGACGCGTCGTAGGGCAGGCGGAAACGGGATAGCGGGGCATCGATCCGGAGGCGCGGCCCGCGTTGATCTCTACCCCCCGCCCAGGAACGCGAGCGAGATCGCCGGCACGTAGGTCACCAGGAACAGCGCGGCCAGCAGCACCAGCGCGGTGGGGACCGCCGCCCTGGCCACCTGCAGGACGCTCATCCCCGACATGCCGCTGGCCACGAACAGGTTCAGGCCCAGCGGCGGGGTGATCATGCCGATCTCCAGGTTCATCACCATGATGATGCCGAGGTGGATCGGGTCGACCCCGAGCTCGAGGCCGATCGGCAGCAGGATCGGGGCGATGATGAGGATGGCGCTGGAGGTCTCCATGAAGCAGCCCGCCACCAGCAGGATGATGTTGACGAGCAGCAGGAACGTCCATTTGTTCAACTCGTAGCCCAGCAGCATCTCGGTGATCTCGCCCGGGATGCGTTCGGAGGTGAGCACGAAGGAGAACAGGATGCCGTTGGCGATGATGAACATGATCATCGCCGAGGTGCGCGACGACGAGAGCAGGATGCCACCGAGCGCCTTGAGGTCCAGCTCCTTGTAGACGAAGACGGACACGACGACCGCGTAGAGCACGGCCATCGCGGCCGCCTCGGTGGGGGTGAAGATGCCGCCGTAGATGCCCCCCAGGACGAGCCCGGGCAGAGCGAGGCTCAGCAGCGCGTCGCGGAGGGCGCGGATCCGCTCGGCGCTCGTCATGACGATGGTGTGCTCCCCGGTGCCGTATCCGCGCCTGCGGGAGACCACCAGCACCAGGCCGAGGAGCATGAGACCGGCGACGAGGCCGGGCAGCAGGCCGGCGATGAACAGGTCGCCGATCGACTCCTCGGTCGCGATCCCGTACACGATCAGCGGGATCGACGGGGGGATGAGGATGCCGAGCGAACCGGACGTCGCGATCAGGCCGGTGGAGAAGCGCTTGCCGTAGCCAGCGGCGATCATGGCCGGGATGATCAGCGTGCCGACGGCGACGACGGTGGCCGGGCTCGACCCGGAGATGGCGGCGAAGAACATGCACGACAGCACCGCGGTCATCGCCAGCCCGCCGCGGAACTGTCCCACCAGTGCGTTGCTCGCGGCGATCAACCGCCTGCTGATCCCGCCGCGGCTCATGATGCTCGCCGCGAGCACGAAGAACGGGATCGCCATCAGCGGGAACGAGTTGAGGGAGTTGAACAGCCGCTCCGGCACCTGGGTCAGCGGGATCGTCGTGAAGTAGAAGAAGTAGACGAACGAAGTGAGTCCCAGCGCCACCGCGATGGGGGCGGACGAGAACAACAGGGCGAAGAGGATGACGACCAGCGCGATCGAGGCCTCGGTCACCGGTCGTCCTCCTTCGGGGCGTCCGGCCGCAGGTCCGGCGGGTCCGGTGGGTCGCCGGGATCCCGCCGGGTGGGGTCGACCTCGCGCGCGTCGAGGCCGGCGGCGTCCGCCTCGACCTCGAGGAGCGAGCGGTGCCCCTCCGGGAAGGTGTCGATCCCGCGCGCGGTCCGCACGAGGATCTCCAGCGCGCGCAGGAACATCAGCGTGAAGCCGACGGGGACCGCGGCCTCCACGATCCACAGCGGCAGCTTGAGCGACGGGGTGGTCGTCGAGGTGGAGAACGGTTCGAACAGCAGCAGCCACGCGTAGCCGCCGACGGCGGCGAGGTACACGGCGGTGATGGCCGCGCCGAGGACGGCGACCATGCGCTTGCCGCGGTCGGCGAGGAATACCGCGAGGATGTCGACGTTGACGTGCTCGTTGTGGCGCAACGTGATGACGGCGCCGAGGAAGGTCGAGTAGATGATCAGATAGATGATCGCTTCCTCGGACCAGAAGAGGAAGATCCCGAAGGCGTAGCGGAGGACCACCGCGACGATGGCGATGACCGTCGCCAGGCCCAGGGCCGACGCCGCCAGGACGTTCTCGATCCGAGTCAGCACCCGATCGAAGCGCTGCACCGCGTCCTCCATGCTGGGGACGGGGACGGCCATGGCCGTCCCCGTCCGGTGGCGGCTAGAGCGTGTCCCGTGGATCATGCGGGTCGGCTGCGGTAGATCTCTTCTGTGCTTGATCGCCACGACTTGACCGACGCGGAGTGGGCACGGCTGGAGCCGTTGCTGCCCGACCGGACACCGCGACGA
>NZ_JAHKRK010000229.1 GCF_019396355.1 Pseudonocardia nigra | reverse complement strand
GGACCCTCGCCAGCTTCCGCAACCTGGCGATCAACACCTTCCGCCTCGCCGGCCGCGCCAACCTCGCCCACGCCCGACGCGACCTCCACGACCACGCCGCCGCCTTCGCGGTCTTCGGAATCTAACAGCAAACGATCAAACCGGACAAAGATCTACAACGCCGGGGCCCTGGATGCCGCCGGGCACGATGCTCACCGCCCGCAGGTTCTGCTTCGAGTACTCCATGGCAATGGCGTGCGTGAAGGACAGGATGCCGCCCTTGCTGGCCGAGTAGGCGGCCAGGTAGGGGTGGGCGAACGAGGCGGACGTCGAGCTGAAGTTCACCAGAACACCGCCGCGCGGCGATTCGAGCAGTGCGGGCAGCGCGGCGCGGGTCATCAGGAAGGTCCCGGTGAGGTTGACCGACAGGACGAGGTTCCACGTCTGCAGGTCGAATTCGTGCGTGTGCCCGCCGCGGATGATGCCGGCGGCGTTGACCAGCACGTCCAGCCCGCCGAGGTCGTCGACGGCGGTGCGGACGGTCTCGGCGACGGCCGGCTCGTCGGAGATGTCGAGCACGGCGGTGCGGAGTCGCCCGTCGGTACCGGCCGCCTCGGCACCCTTCGCGGTGGTGGCCAGCCCGTCGGCCGAGACGTCCGCGGCGACGACGGTGGCACCCTCGTCGAGCAGGCGGGCCACGGTGGCCTGGCCGATTCCGGAACCGGCGCCGGTGACGATGACCTTGCGGCCGTCGAAGCGCAGCATGATGCTCCTCGTTCTCTCGGGGGACAGGGATTCGGACTGCGGTCCTTCGTGCTCGCGGCACGGTAAGGGGGCCATTCGTGCGCCGACCACGACGGATCCCGGTCAGCGGGATCGGCACCGGAATGTCCCGCTGACCGGGAACGAAGGGTGATCCTCGCGATTTCGTACCGCCAGCATTCACCGGCGGTACGTGCAGAAAACAACAGGAGGATCAACAGGTGCGTTCGACGACGATCGCGTTCGGAACGGTTCTCGCGACAATGGCGGCAGGTTCTGCCGCGGTGCTCCAGGCCGGCCCGGCGGCAGCAGGCGGCCAGGAGCAACCCACCCCCGGCTCCCTCGCGGGGCTGCAGGTCCTGCTCACCAACGACGACTCCGCGCAGGGCCGCGACACGGAGCGGGGGACCGACGGCGAAGGGCTGTACGAGCTCCGCAAGGCGTTGTGCGCCGCCGGGGCCGACGTGGTGGCCGTCGCCCCGTGGAGCCAGCAGAGCGGGGCGAGCGGCCGGATCACGACGCCGGGCTCGCGGCCCCAGCCCGTCACCGTGCAGGCGGTGGACGCGCCCGCCGCGTACACCGGCGACTGCGCGGGCGCGCCCAGCGGCGGCGCGGTCTACGGGGTGTGCGTCGGTGCGCAGCCGTGCACGGAGACGTCGCCGTCGGCGTCCCCCGCGGATGCCGTGTCCGTGGCGCTGAGCCGGATGATCCCCGACAACTACTGGCCGGACGGGCCCGACGTCGTGCTGTCGGGGATCAACTTCGGGCAGAACGTCGGGGAGCTGGTCAACCATTCGGGAACCGTCGGGGCGGCGGTGACGGCGCGCGAGTTCGGCGTCCCGTCGCTCGCGTTCAGCGCGGAGGTCTCGTTCGAGGACCTGACGGCGACCCCGTTCGAGCAGACCGCGAGCTTCGCCGTGCCGGCACTGGCGAAGCTGAGGGAGCGGAACCTGCTGACCCCGGGCCTGACGCTGAACATCAACCATCCGTTCCTGGGAGCGGGCGAGCAGCTGGGGGAACCGGTGTACGCGGCGGTCGGCACGGCGAGCGACATCGAGCTGGCGTACGAAGGTGAGGTGGCGAGGAATGGCGGGACGTACGAGCTCGTCATCGGGGAGCCGAGCGAGGAGACGGTGCGCAACGCCGACACCACGGCGCTGGAGCAGAACGACATCCCGATCACGCCGCTGGACGGCGACTGGGGCTCCTCGGCGACGCACGGCCCGCTCCGGGCCCTGATCGCCGGCTGGTGATCTGCTGACCCGTGCGGGTCGCCGCCTGCCCCGGCGGACGGCGACCCGCACGGCCCGTCACTTGATGGCGAACCCGGCATCCACCGGCAGCGCGACCCCGGTGACGAAGCGCGCCGCGTCCGAGACGAGCCACAGCACCGCGTTGGTGACGTCGATCGACTCGATGACGGGTACGGGCATGAGGTTCGACATCGCCTCGCCGAGCGCCGGGTTGGCGGCCATGTGGGCCTGCAGCGCCTCGTTCATGATCATGGGCGTGTCGACCCCGGTGGGATGCACGGTGTTGACGCGGATGCTGTGCGGCGCCAGCCAGTGGGCGAAGGTCCGCATCAGCCCGACCACGCCGTGCTTGCTGGCGCAGTACCCCTCGAGCCCGCCGTCGCCGTTGCCGCCCCGGCCGGTGAGGCCCTGGGTGGAGCTGGTCAGCACGATGGCGCCGCCGCGGCCCTGCTCGATCATCCGCGGAGCAGCGGCGTGCACGGTGTTCCAGACGCCGAACAGGTTCACCTCGACGATGTCGCGGAACGCCCGCTCGGGGTCCGGACCGGAGCCGCCGCCGGGTGCGATGCCGGCGTTGGCGAGGACGATGTCCACCCCACCGAGCTGTTCGGCGCCGTCGTCGACGGCCTCGCGCAGCGCCGCCGCGTCCCGCACGTCCACCTCGGCGGCGACGATGCGCCGGTCCAGCGACTTGACCGCGGCCACGGTCTGGGCGAGGTCCTCGGAGGTCCCCATCGGGTAGCCGACGATCTCGATCTGCCGGCAGATGTCCACGGCGATGATGTCGGCGCCCGCCTCGGCGAGGCGGATCGCATGACTGCGGCCCTGGCCCCGCGCGGCACCGGTGATGAGTGCGATCTTGCCCTGCAACGAGCTGCTCTGGTCCATGGGTCTCCTCGGCGGTGCCGACAGTGGGTGTTCGCCTCCACCGTCGCGCATCCCCGAGACTTGGTCAAGCGCTTGGTTGATTGCTGCTACGCCGCCGGGCACCCCGCCTGCCGGGCGAACGCGAACATCGCGGCGCGCGCGCGTTCCACGGTGATGAGCCGGTTCCCGGCGACGATGTGCAGGCCGTAGGCGTCCTCGAGGGCGACGAAGTTCATCGTGGTCTCCTCGATGTCGCCGACGAGCCGGAAGCTGCCGTCCTCGGCCCCGGCCGCCAGGATGTCCCGGTAGGTCGCGGCCTGCCGCTGGTACATCCGCTGGACGAGCACGTCGTGCAGTTCCGACGATCCCGCGAGCACGTCGAACTCGTACAGGATGCGCATCAAGGCGTCGTCCGGTCCGGTGGGCAGGCCGGAGGTGATCGCCACCGCGAGCTTCCGTGACGGTTCGGCCTCGGCGGACACCAGTTCGTCCCGCTGGTCGCCGATCCGCTGGATCCCGGCTCGGTGGGCCTCCACCAGGAGGTCGTCGAGGTCGTCGAAGTAGTACAGGACGGCCCCGCGTGTCAGGCCGGCCCGCCGGGCGACGTCGGCGAGCGACAGCGACCGCAGGCCGCGGTCCGCGCCGGCCTGGAGTGCCGCCTCGACGAGGTCGAGCCGCCGCTTCTCCTGGGTCCGGGGCCTCGGCACGTCCTTGACGGTAGCCGACGCGGCGTGGAACACTCCCGCGAGTTATTCGACACTAGTGTCAAAAAACTCCACGCAGGTGAACCCACCCTTCGGTCCACCCCCCGCGCTGACAGCACCGCGGTCACCGTCACCGGTGTTCGGCGCTCCCGAACGACAACTCCGGCATTGGAGCGTCATGAACGAGAGCCCGAACGGCCCGGATCCGACCGCCGCCGCCCCGCCGTCCCGGTCGCCGGTGACCGCCGCCTACGACGGCGAGCTGACGCGCAGCCTGGGGGTCGGCGGAAACGTCCTGATCACACTGTCGTCGATCTCCCCCGCCTCCAGCGTCTTCATCCTCGGCGGGGCGGCCCTGGCGCTGTTCGGAACCGGCGTGTTCTGGGCGTTCCTCATCGCCGGCGTGGTCAGCATCCTGGTCGCCTTCTGCTACGCCGAGCTGGCCGCCGCCCATCCCGTCGCCGGCGGGGACTACTCGCTGGTGTCGAGGGCGCTGGGCCCGGCCGCCGGCGTGGCGGTCTTCGTCATCAGCCTGGTGTCGCTACCGCTGATCATCGCGGTCTTCGCGCTCGGAGTGGCCGACTACCTCGGAGTCGTCGTCGCGGGCCTGTCCACGGTGCACACCGCGATCGTCGTGGTCGCCCTCACCACCGTGGTCGCCTGCTTCAACATCCGCGCCAACGCCTGGGTCACCGGCGTGTTCCTGGTCGTCGAGATGGCCGCGCTGGTGCTCCTGACCGCCCTCGGCCTCCTGCACGTCGAACGCCCGGTCAGCAGCCTGTTCACCCCGCAGGCCCTGGACGCCGGCAGCGGTTCGCTCGCGCCGCTGGCGCTCGCCGGGCTGATGGTCGCCGTGACGCAGGGCATCTTCGCCTACAACGGCTACGGGGGAGCGGTGTACTTCGCCGAGGAGACCAGGAACGCGTCCAGGGCCGTCGCGAAGGCGGTGATCTGGAGCGCGGCCGTCACGGTGCTGTCGGAGATCATCCCGCTCACGGCGATCATCCTGGGCGCGAGCTCGCTGGCGGGACTGTTCGGCGCAGAGCTGCCCGTGGAGTCGTTCCTCAGCGAGCGCGCCGGTCAGGCGATCAGCCTGATCGTGCTGCTCGCCATCGCTTTCGCGATCATCAACGCGGTCATCGCCATCACCTTGCAGGCCGGGCGGTTGCTGTACTCCGCCGCCCGGGACCGGGCGCTGCCGGACGCCGTGGCCACGCCGCTGCGCAGGGTGTCGCGCGCGTCGCGGGTGCCGGTCGTCGCCACCGCCGTCATGGGCGTCCTCGCCCTCGTCGCCTGTCTCGTGCCGCTCGACGTGCTGCTCACGGCCACCGGCTCGACCCTGTCGTTCAGCTACCTCTTCATCGCGCTGGCCGCCCTGGCCCACCGGCGCAGCGACCGGCATCGCACGGACCGGGCCGGCTACCGGATGCCGTGGTGGCCGCTGCCACCGCTGCTGGTCGTGGTGGCGCTGCTCGTGGTGTTCGTGGTCTCGCTCGCCGATCCGACCCAGCACCTGAGCCTCGCTGTGGCGTCGGGTTTCGTCGTGCTCGGCTTCGCCTACTACCTCGGCTACTGAAGCCGCGAAAGGGAAGTCATCTCGTGCTGCTGGACGCCGTCGTCGAACACGAGGAGGACGAGGTGCAGCGTGACGGCCGTTGACGTCCTGCTGCACGGCGGCGTCGTCCGCACCTTCGACGATGCACTCCCTTGGGCCGAGGCGGTCGGGATCACCGACGGTCGGATCAGCTACGTCGGACCGTCGGCGGACGCCCCGGCCGGCCGCCGACGCGTCGACCTCGCCGGGCGGCTGGTCACCCCCGGGATCATCGACAGTCACAACCACCTGCTGCTCGGGTTCGACGACGACGCCGTCAGCCTCGAGGGCGCCCACGACCTCGACGAGGTGCGCCGAAGGATCACCGACCACGCCGCGGACCGACCGGAGCTGAGCTGGGTCTGTGCGGAGAACGTGGTGTACTCCGTCGTTTCGGGGCGCCGGCCGTGTGCCGACGACCTGCGCGGTGTCACCGACCGGCCGGTGTTCATCACCACCTACGACCAGCACTCGGTGTGGCTCAACCACGCTGCCGTCGCGGCACTGGGGATCGGCGCCGGGGAAGAGATCCATTGGGGCCGGCCCGAGCGGGACGAGCACGGTGCACCGACCGGGTGGATCACCGACTTCTACACCTCGGCGATGACCACGGCGGGCCTGCGGGACCTGCAGCGCACCATCCCGCTCTACTCACCGGACCGGCGCTACCGGCGGGTGGAGAGCAGCCTGCGGTTGGCGGCGGCCACCGGGATCACGACCGCCGTGGAGCCACAGGTGCCGTTGGCGGAACTGGACCTGATGTACCGCGCCCGCCGGGGGCATCCGCGGAGCACTCGGGTCATCTCCGCGCTGTTCCACCCCATCGGCGCCGACGCCGCGTTCCGGCGCGACCTGCGCGACGCCGTCGACGGGGCGCCTGCCGACGACGGCCTGCTGCTCGGCCCGGTGAAGCTCTACGCCGACGACGTCATCGAGCCGCACACCGCCGCCATGCTCGACGACTACGCCAACCGGCCAGGGCACCGCGGCCGGCCGACCCTGCCCCCGGCCGAGTTCGGGCAGCTGCTGACCGAACTGGACCGGCTCGGGTTCACCACGCACACCCACGCCACCGGCGACCTCGGGGTGCGGGTGGCGCTGGACGCCATCGAGCAGGCCGCCCGTACCAACCGGACGCGCGACCGCCGCCACGGCGTCGTCCACGTGGAATGCCTGCACCCGGACGACCTGCCGCGGTTCCGGCAGCTGGGTGCGGTCGCGGCGATGCAGCCCCGGCACTGCTCACCGGACCTGGTGGCCGGCACCTGGATGGACAACGTCGGCGAGCAGCGCTGGCCGGCGGCATGGCGGTTCCGGTCGCTGCTGGCGTCCGGCGCGCCCGTCGCGTTCTCCAGCGACTGGCAGGTGGGGGAGATGGACCCGCTCGTGGGGGTGTACACCGCGATGACGCGGGCGAGCCTGGACGGCCGGTCCGCCTGGACGCCGGACGAGCGGGTGAGCCTGGACCAGGCGCTGCGCGCCTACACCCGCGGTGGTGCCTGGGCCTGGCACCGGGAGCACGACCTCGGCATCGTCCGCCGGGGTGCCCTGGCGGACCTCGTGGTGTGGTCGGCGAACCTGTACGCCCTGCAGCCGGCGGAGCTGCTCGCCGAACGGGCCGACCTCACTCTCGTCGGCGGGGAGGTCGTCCACGACGCGACCACGGACCGGGTGATCCGCCCCGAGCAGCTTCCGGCCGCCACCGGAACCTGCGGCAGCGGCCGGTGAGCGGCGCCGTCACGACGGCGGCTGCGGCCTGACACCAGGTCGGGCGCGCGGAGTGATGTCGTCGGTACCGTCGACGACCGCGCGGGCCAGGTCGGCGAGACGATGGTGGTTCGCGCGCGCGTGGCCCCGGAGCAGGGAGAAGGCGTCGGACACCGTCAGGGCCAGCCGTTCGGCGAGGACGCCCTTGGCCTGTTCGATGACCACGCGGCTGGTGAGCGCGGTCTGCATCTGCTCGATGAGCACGTCCCGCTCCTGCAGTGCGCAGTGCTGCACGAGGCCGACGGTGGCGACGTCGGTGAAGGCCTGGGCGATCCGCGCGATTGCCGGGCTGAGGCTGCCGGCGTCGACCTGGAACAGGTTCATCGCTCCCAATGCCTGCTCGCGCAACCGCATCGGGATCGCGCGGACCGCTGAGAAGCCGGCGCGGTGACAGGCCGGGACGAATCGGGGCCATCGCTCGACGGCGTCGGCGAGGTCGGTCACTTCCACCGGCCGGCCGCCGCGGTGACAGTCCAGGCAGGGGCCCTCGTCGGTCTGGAGCTGGAACAACTCCAACAGCCGGGCTTCGTCGCTGGAGGCCGCCACCACCCGCAGCCGGCCACCGGGATCCGCCAGGAGCAACCCCGCCGCATCCACACCCGGTAGACGGGCGCACCGTTCGACGAGTTGATGCAGGAACTCCATGACATCGAACTCGGCCACGAGCGTGTCGGCCAACTGGACGAAGGCGCGCGCGACTGATTCCTCTGCCTCGGTGTCGTCGGGGCGCATCCGGATCCCTCCTTCGGCAGGGTCGGGCAGCGGCTCGCTCCGTCGTGACCCATGCTGCGCCCACCCGGTCGGCCGCACAAACCTCAGCTCGAGGTCACGGGCAGTAGCGACCACCCCCCGAACGGCCGATAGCCAGCCGCCACGCCGACGACTACTTCTTGATGACCGCCCCGGACCCCGGCGGACGACGAACTGCGCGCTGGCATCCGTGTCGCCGGATGCGAACAGTCGACCTCGGGAAGGCGGGAATCTGTTGCCGCGAGCAGCAAGCGGAAAGATGGACGTCGAGCCGGACGCCCGCTTCGAAATGCGCCTGCACGCACCCACGGCGGATGTCGTCGTGGTCCGGGTCAGCGGGGTGGTGGACACGACGTCGGTGGCGTTGCTGGCCGAGCGAGCCGGCCAGCAGCTCACGCGGGCGCCACACGTCGTCATCCACCTCGGTGATGTCACCTTCCTGAGCGCGCGCGGACTGGCGGTCCTTGGTGCGTTGCAGGCGAAGGCAGAACTCTGCGGTACTCGCATGCACCTGGCCGTGGAGCATCACGCAGTACTTCGTCCGCTGCACATCGCCGGACTGGACCGGCTTCTTCCCATCACTCGCAGTGCCGAGGCCGCCGTGGCCGCGGTCCATCGATAGTCGCGTCGCCGCAACCATCTTCGGGAACCTTCGGCCCCTGAACCCGCGAGCGGGCTCCTAGCGTTTTCGGTCCAGATGTGCAAGCCTTCCGGGGGGACCGGCTTTCACCGTTTCGGGGTACGTGATGCACTCCCTGTGCGAGATCATTCCCACCTTTCGAGAAAGAGGGCGGTAAGCCGCCGCTTACTGTTGCGGAAGCCGTGCGATCGAGATAATTATCTCGCGTGAGTACCGGCGAAGCAGGTTCCGCGTCGACGTCGCCTCGAAGCAGTCGGCTCGCCGCCGTCGGTCGGGTGGCCGTGGGGGAAGAGCCGCAGGTGGCGGGGGCATCGGCAGGGCGACGGCGCACGCTCCGGTGCGCGATCCACCGGGAGGCCGGCGTCGGCCGGGGAATCGCGGGAACCACTGCGACGGCCACTGGTAGGCGCGCTCCGATTTGTCACTCTCGTGAGTGAGCGAGTTCGGACGGAGGGCCTTCCGTCCGACCGCTGTCTTGTCGCTCGGCTGAACCGCGGCGACAAACACGCGCTCGCCGTCATTTACGACCGGTATGCTCGTCGGGCATTCTCGTTGGCGTACGCCATCTGTCGGGATCGCGAATTCGCTCTCGATATCGTCCAGGAAGTCTTTCTCGCCCTCTGGAAGGACCCTTCCCGCTATGATCCGCGCCTCGCACCGTTCTCGGCGTGGCTCCTCATGGTCGTGCACCACAAGGCGGTGGACGTGGTGCGCCGCGAGGATGCGTGGCAGCGGCGGCAGGTGCAGGCGTCCGGGTCCTGCTCCCGTGCAGCCGACGAGTGCGCCATCGACTCCGTGCTCGCCGGACGCGTGCGGGCGGCGCTGCAGAGCCTGCCCGAACAGCAGCGCGACACGTTGGCGTTGGCCTACTACGCCGGCTACACCCAACGCGAGATCGCGGGGGCCACCGGGGTGCCGCTGGGGACGGTGAAGTCGCGAACGGTGAGCGGCATGGCGCGCCTGCGTGTGCTCCTCGCCCGGGAATCCGCTGACCGCGGTCGGTCCGGCGGCCCCGGGGAGGGCGTGTGAGGCACCGGGCGTCGGCGTGGGGTTCCGCGGCGACGGCCGCCGCCGAACCGCGGCGCCCGCCGGGTGGCCCGGTGAGCCGCGGTCGGGGATCAGGGGACCGGGGTCACGAGCCGTCGAGGACCTCGCGCAGCCGCTGGGCGAAGGCGTCCGGCTCGCCCTGCATGCCGTACTCGCCGCCCAGGAAGCCGGCGTGGTCACCGGGGAAGCGGACCAGCTCGGCCCCGATCGCTTCGGCGACCGCGTCCGCGCCGCGCGCCGCCATCGTCTGGCCGGAGGCCTCGCCACGGGCCAGCACGATGCGGGTGCCGGCCGCCCGCAGCGCGTCGAGGTCGGGCCGGTAGCCGGTGCAGCCGCGCAGGTTCTGTCGGAGGAGGGGATCGTTCCGGCTGCCGTCGTCCTCGGTCGGCAGACCGAACTGCGCAGGGTCGACCGGTGGGTACTGGTAGCCGTCGGGCAGCTCCCCGTCGTGGCTGACGAGGATGATGAACTTGGCCATCGCCGGCCCCATCCCGTCGCGCTGGTAGGTGCGGTGCATGTCCTCGATCGCCGACGTGAGCGCCTGGCGGTCGGGCAGCACCGTGGCCAGCGGAGGCTCGTGGGCGACCAGCGTGCGCACCTGCTCGCCGTGCTCGGCCACCCAGGCGAGTGCGTTCACCGCGCCGCCGCTGCTGGCGAGCACGTCGACGGGCCCGCCGCCGATCGCCTCGACGACCCGCCGCAGGTCGCCTGCGTGCTGGTCGGGAGTGATCTCGCCGTGACCGTCGGTGCGCGCGCTACGTCCGGTGCCCGGGGGGTCGTAGGTGACGACCGGGCGGTCGGTGAAGTGGCCGGCCAGCGTGGTGAATCCCTGCGCGTCCATCGGGGATCCGATGAGCAGTAGGGGCGTGCCGTTGCCGAGGGTGCCGCGCACGTCGTAGGTGATGGTGGCGGCGGGGGCGTCGAGGGTGCGAGTGGTGATGGCGGCGGTCATCCGTCGGGCTCCTGGTCGTCGTGTGCAGTGATCTACAGGAGTACAGACCGACGAGCGGCCCGGAACTCATCGGACCGCTGTCGCCATGGTGGCGAGCTCGTCGTCAGTACCCGTGGTCCATCCACGCTGACTTGACCTCGGTGTGGGCGTCCAGCGCCCACGGTCCCGTCTCGCGGCCAGCACCGGGCCGAAGATCTCCTCGCGTACTGGCCTATCGGCGGCGCCGTCTGGCATGCTCCGGGACGTTCTTCTCCCGCGGGAGAACCAAGCGTGACGGCGCCGGAGCCGCACCCCGGCTCGGCCTGCACGTCCAGCGCATCCCTCTCTGTCCCGGAGTCCTGCATGGTGACCACCGAGCACGTTCCCGCCACGACCGCAGCCGTCCACCGCCCGCTGGCCGCCGACGAGGTGACGGCGACCCGCGAGATCCTCATCCGGGCCGGTCTGGTCGTCGACGACACCCGGTTCGCGTACGTGGGTCTGGAGGACCCCCTGCGCGAGCTCCCCGCCGAGGTCGCCGATGCGCCGGACCGTCGGGTCCGCGTGCTGCTGCACGACATCACTGGGGGCGCCGCCCGTGACGTGCGCGTCTCGCTGACCCGTGGTGAGGTGCTCCGCTCCGTCGAGCTGGACGCCGCGACCGAGGGCCAGCTCCCCGTGCTGGATGCGGAGTTCGAGGTGGTCGAGCAGGTGCTCGCGAAGGATCCGCAGTGGCTCGAGGCGCTGGCCAAGCGCGGGCTGGACGTCGGGAAGGTGCGGGTGGCCCCGCTGTCGGCCGGCGCGTACGACGAGTACCCGGGCGAGGCCGGCAGGCGCATCCTGCGCGGCCTCGCGTTCTACCAGGAACATGCCGCGGACCACGCCTGGGCGCACCCGATCGACGGGCTCGTGGCCTACGTCGACGTCGTGCACCACACCGTCGACCAGGTGATCGACGCGGGCGTCGTGCCGATCCCCGAGGGGTCGGGCAACTTCGACGACCCGGCGGAGGTCGGCCCGGCCCGCACGTCGCAGAAGCCGATCGAGATCAGCCAGCCCGAGGGGCCCAGCTTCACGCTGACCGACGGCGCCGGCGGGCCGGGCAACGTCCTGGAGTGGGAGAACTGGTCGCTGCAGATCGGCTTCGACGCCCGCGAGGGCCTGGTCCTGCACCGGATCGGCTTCCGGGACCGGGACAAGGGCGGGGTCGTCCGGCCGATCCTGGACCGCGCGTCGATCTCGGAGATGGTCGTGCCCTACGGCGACCCGTCCCCGGTGCGGTCGTGGCAGAACTACTTCGACACCGGCGAGTACCTCGTCGGCCGCTACGCCAACGCGCTCGAGCTCGGATGCGACTGCGTCGGCGACATCACATACCTCGACGCCGTGATCGCCGACGAGATGGGCCACCCGCGCACGCTGCCGAACGCGGTCTGCCTCCACGAGGAGGACGCCGGCATCCTCTGGAAGCACACCGACCTGTGGGCCGGGTCGGCCGAGACCCGCCGCAACCGCCGCATGGTGATCTCGTTCTTCACCACCATCGGCAACTACGACTACGGCTTCTACTGGTACCTCTACCTCGACGGCACCATCGAGTGCGAGGTCAAGGCCACCGGCGTGGTGTTCACCTCCGCCTACCCCGGCGAGGGCTACCCCTACGCCTCCCAGATCGCCCCCGGCCTCGGCGCCCCGTACCACCAGCACCTGTTCAGCGCCCGGCTCGACGTCGCCCTCGACGGGCAGCGCAACCGCGTGGAGGAGATCGAGTCGGTGCGCGTGCCGATGGGGGAGGGCAACGCACGGGGCAACGCGTTCACGCTGTCGCGCACGGTGCTCTCGACCGAGTCGGGCGCCCAGCGGCTGGCCGACCCCGGCCGCGGGCGGACCTGGCTCGTGACGAACCCCGAGTCGCGCAACCGCATGGGCGAGCCCGTCGGCTACGCCCTGCACCCCGAGGGCCTGCCGACGCTGCTCGCCGACGACGCCGCGTCCATCACCGCCCGGGCCGCCTTCGCCACGAAGCACCTGTGGGTCACCCGCTACGACCCGGAGGAGAAGTACGCCGCCGGGGACCTGGTCAACCAGCACCCGGGCGGCGCCGGCCTGCCCGCCTACACCGCTCAGGACCGCGGTGTCGACGGCGAGCAGATCGTCGTCTGGCACACCTTCGGGCTCACCCACTACCCGCGCCCCGAGGACTGGCCGATCATGCCCGTCGACCGCACCGGCTTCCGGCTGCGGCCCACCGGGTTCTTCGACCGCAACCCCACCCTCGACGTCCCCCGCAGCGGCGGCTCGCACTGCTCCGCTCAGGGGGCGTGACGGCGGTCCCGACTGCAGCAAAGCCACTTTCCTGCAACGTGCTTGCGTGAAAGTGGCTGTCAGGAGAATCGACCGCAGCCTATTGAGGCCTTGGCGAGTGTGACCTCGTATCCGAGGTCTTGGAGTGCCTTGAGGTGGCGGTCGCGGCGACGGTCGGGGCTGTCGTGGC
>NZ_JAHKRK010000228.1 GCF_019396355.1 Pseudonocardia nigra | reverse complement strand
CTGGCTCTACGTCATCTGGCACTGCTGGCACGACCACACCACCTACGACCCCGCCCGCCACGGAGCCCTCCAACGACTCCTCAACCAAGATCAACCGGCGGCGGCTTGACACAGGGCTACTCATGCCACCACCGGCCCTCCCCATCCGGCCGACCCTGCGCCAACTGGTCAACCAAGCGATCGTCAGCTGAAGGGACGTCGTCGTGCTGCCACTACCCCTGCTCGCCTCCGGCACGCTGATGCAGGTCGGGGTCGTCGTTCCCGACCTGGACGCGGCGCTCGAGCGCTACAGCACCGCGTTCGGGCTCGGCCCCTGGATCGGTTTCCGCCTCACCCCCGACAACGTGCGCGACCTGACCTACCGCGGCCGGGCCGCCGACTACGGGATCGACATCGCACTGACCGGCACGGGACCGCAGATCGAGCTGATCCAGGTCCGCGGGGAGAACACGCTCTACCACGAGTTCATCGACCGTCATGGGTACGGGATCCAGCACCTCGGGGTCAAGGTCGACGACGCCGTGGCCACCACCGACGAGCTCGTCGCCGCCGGTTACGAGGTGCTCCAGTCCGGGCACGGCTACGGCAGCAACGGCGACGGGCGCTTCGTCTACTTCGACACCGTCGCGGATCTCGGCTGGATCCTGGAGATCATCCAGCCGCCCGCGGTGCGGCGCGAACCGGACTTCGTCTGGCCCCGCGGGGCCAACGTACCCGCCCCTCCCACTCCCCCGCGGATCTAGCGCCAGGGCGGCAAGAGCACGGCAGGCAAGCCCCGAGCACGACAGGAGCGGTGTGGACGTCTACGGAAAAGGAACGTCGATCGCGCAGTGGCGCCGGCTCATCGACGAGGCCTACAGCGGTTCCTTCCAGGGCCCGATCGTGAACGTCGACGACGGTCGCGACCCGCACTTCGACGCGATCTTCGTCGGCGGCGGGAGCGCGGGGCGATTCGGTGCGGCCGTGCTACGCAGCCTCGGTGGACGTCCCCTCGTGCTGGAACGCTGGCCGTTCCTCGGCGGCTCCTGCCCGCACCAGGCCTGCGTGCCACACCACCTGTTCAGCGAGGCGGCCCGCGAGCTCGACCAGGCCCAGGCGCTGCAGGGGCGCCTCTGGTACCCGGAGTTCGATCCGACCGCGGCGTCCGTGCTCGAACTGGTGGAGCTGTTCCGTTCCAAGCGCAGCGGCCCGCACGCCCACATGAACTGGCAGAGCGCCCAGCAGCTGGACATCGAGTCGGTCCTGAACGCCGAGGCGCAGGTGCTCGACGCCAGGACGGTCCGGGCGGCCGGACGCACCTTCACCGCCGACGCCCTGGTGCTGGCCACCGGCGCCAGGACCGCCTTGCCCGGCATCGAGGGCGAGACGCTCCCCGGTGTCTTCGACTACGCCTCGTTCATCGAGGACCTGGACTACGAGCCCCGCAAGATCGTCGTCATCGGCGGCTCCAAGGTCGCCGTGGAGTACGCCAGCTTCTACCGGGCCACCGGCACCCCGACCACCATCGTCAGCCGGGCCGAGCTCCTGACCAGCGGCGGGCCCGCGCGAATGGACGTGGATCTGCGGCGTTTCGTCGTCGACGGGATGCGCCTGCGCGACCTGGAGCTGCTCGAGCACAGCGTCGTGACGCGGATCGTCGGCTGCGACCGGGTGGAGGGGGTCGAGATCGAGACGCCCGAGGGCCACCGGTTCGTCGAAGCCGACTTCGTCCTGCTCGGCACGGGCGAGAAGCCGAACACGGCGAGTTTCGCGTCGGCGCTCCCGCTCGTCCACGACGACCGGGGCTTCGTCGTCGTCGACAGCCGGATGCGGACGAACATCGACGGCGTCTACGCCGCGGGCGACCTGATCGGGCCGCCGATGGAGATGTTCAAGTCGCGCCGCAGCGGCACCACCGCCGCTCGCAACATCATGGGCGTCGACGCCACGTTCCACTACGACGACATCCCCGACTTCCTGCACACCACCTACGAGGTCACCTGGGCGGGCCTGACGGAGCGGGAGGCGCGCGAACGGTTCGAGCGCGTCGTCACGATCCAGGTCCCGCCCATCGGGATGGACCCGGCCGACACCCCGCTGCCGATGGCGGAGGGCTCGATGCTCTACGGCTTCACGCTGCCGGAACGGACGGGATTCCAGAAGTGCGTCATCGACGCCACCACCCGGCGGGTGGTGGGGATCCACCACGCCGGGTACGGGGCGAAGGACGCCTTCCAGTACCTCCACCACATGATCAGCCGGCCCGAGGGCCTGACGATCGACCAACTCGGTGATATGAACGAGCTCTACATCAGTTCGGACTACTTCATCGGGTACGCACGACTGCGCTCGAGCCAGGCCGATCTGACGAGTATGTGAACCGCAGGCCGCACCCGCCCACCGCGATGGACACCTCGTCGTGGACGTCAGCCGGCGCGGCCTGCGCGGTGGCCACCCCGTCGATCAGTGCGCGGCCCCGGGCTCGACGACGGCTGAGCGGACGGTGCCGGTGACCTCGCCGAAACCGTGGGCCGCCCGGACGAGGGTTGCCGCAGCTTCGTCTCGCTGCATCGCCAGTGCCGACTGTCCGAGAAGCCGCGGCTTGAACGTGTCGAGCATGACCGCCGTCTCGTCGGTCGAGGTCGCCGACACACTCTTCTCGTGGCTACCTCCCCGGCCACCGAGTCGGGCACCGGGGAGGCCGTCCGGGACGCCGTCCCGCTCCGCGCGCCGGGCTTCTACCCCGGGGGGAGCAGGCAACGGCGTCCCGGACGGCATGGTGTGCCGTCCGGGACGGCACGGGCCTGCGTCTCAGTGCACGTGCAGCGGCTTGCCGGCGAGCAGCAGGTAAGCCTCGCCGAGCGCCTCGTTCTGGGTCGGGTGGGCGTGCACGAACCGGGCGGCCTCCTCGGGGAGGGCCTTCAAGCTGTACACCAGCTGCGCCTCGCCGATGAGCTCGCCGACGCGCTCACCGACCATGTGCACCCCGATGACGGGCCCACCCTTCTCGCGCACCAGCTTGACGAAGCCGCGGGTCTTGAGGATCTGGCTCTTGCCGTTGCCGGCGAGGTCGTACTGCACGGCCTCCACAGCGTCCGCACCGAGGCGTTCCTGAGCCTGCGCCTCGGTCAGCCCCACCGACGCGATCTGCGGCTCGCAGTAGGTGACGCGCGGGATGGCCAGCTCGTCGATTGGGGTCGGGTCGAGGCCGGCGATGTCCTCGGCGATGAACATCCCGTGCTGGAAACCGCGATGGGCCAGCTGCAGGCCGAGGACGATGTCGCCCGCCGCGTAGACACCCGCGACGTCCGTGCGCAGCCGCTCGTCGGTGCGAACGTAGCCGCGCTCCATCCGGATGCCGTTCTCCTCGTAACCGGTACCGGTGGTGTTGGGGCCTCGCCCGACCGCCACCAGCAGCACGTCGGCCGCGATCCGGTCGCCCGACTCGAGCACCAGCGACACGCCCTGCTCGGTGCGCTCGACGGCGCTGAACCGCAAGTTGGTCCTGAACCGGATCCCGCGCCTGCGGAAGGCACGCTCGACGGCCTTCGAGATCGCCGCGTCCTCGGCGGGGACCAGCCGCGGGAGCCCCTCGACGATCGTCACCTCCGCACCCATGGACCGCCACGCACTCGCGAACTCGACCCCGATCACACCACCGCCCACGACGACGACCGAGCGCGGGACGTGGTCGAGGGCGAGGGCGTGGTCGCTGGTGATGACCCGCTCGCCGTCGACGTCGAGACCGGGCAGGGTGCGCGTGTACGAGCCGGTGGCCAGCACGAGATGCCTGCCTTCGAGACGCCGGCCATCGACGTCGACTGTCCGGGCCCCACCATGGTCCCCGCGCCCTCGACGTAGGTGATCCCCCGGCTCTCGACCAGGCCCTGCAAGCCCTTGTAGAGCTTGCTGACGATGCCGTCCTTGTACTTGTTGACGCCGGCCATGTCGATCGACTGGAGTGGGGCGATCACTCCGAACTCAGCGCTGTCGCGCGCCGCGTCCGCCACGGCGCCGGCGTGCAGCAAGGCCTTCGTCGGGATGCAGCCGTTGTGCAGGCACGTCCCGCCAAGCTTCTCCCGCTCCACGAGGGCCACCTGCAGCCCGAGCTGCGCGGCCCGTAGCGCACAGGAGTAGCCGGCACTGCCACCACCGATGACCACGACGTCATACGTGCCAGGGGAATGCGCCACGGGTACTCCTCAACTCGAGCATTCAAGCCGATGGGATGTCAGGTCATTTCGTCGTTGCCTGGAATCCGAGTGCGTCCGGCAAGCGAGTCCGGCGGGGCTAGCCTTCGATCAGTCGGCGGTAGGCGTCCGCGTCGAGCAGCGACTCGAAATCGTCGTGATTCTGCGGCTGCACCTTGATGATCCAACCTTCGCCGTACGGATCGGTGTTCAGGCGCTCCGGCTCGTTGTCGACGACTTCGTTGATCGCGACGACCCGCCCCGAACAGGGCGCGTAGACCTCGGACGCGGTCTTGTTCGACTCGACCTCGCCGAAAGCCTGGCCCTTCTCCACGGTGTCGTCGATGTTCGGGTGGTCGACGTAGACGATCTCCCCCAACTCCTCCTGCGCGAAGTCGGTGATACCGATGACGGCCGTGCCGCCGGGTTCGAGCCGCAGCCACTGATGCTGCTCCGTGTAACGGAGGTCTTCGGGCAGTTGCATGACTTCGTCCTCTCTCCACCAGGCGAGGGCCATCAGCGTTCCGCGTCGGCCTGCCGCGACGCGAATTGCGGATGCTACCGGGCCACGCCGTACGCGGCGCCCACGATCGCGTCATCGTCGGAGGCTTCCATCCGCACCTTCACCCGCTGCAGCAAGTCTCCGGTCGAGGTCTCGCCCCAGAACCAGAAATCAATCGCCTCCGACGTCACGCCCGGCTGCATCGCCATCTTTGCCTCAGAGAACATGGCGCGGAGGTCGAGTGCGCACAGACGTATCCACTCGCCGAGCGAGACGTCGGCCGGTCGCTCGCGCATGTCCACCTCATTGCCGGACGCGTAGTCCTCGAGGAACCTGATGATCGCCCGGAAGCGCGCCGGTGGGACCCGTGTGACACCCACCGTGGTACGACCTCCGTGCTGCTCGACCCACCGGGTGTAGTACTGCCTGGTCCTGGTCGTCTCGGTGGCCGGGTCGACGTCCGACCTGGTGGCGGGCCCTCCCTGGGCGGCGACTTCCGTGAACTGGGCCGGGGCGCCGCGTTGCTCGACATGGTCCGGGTCGTCGAAGTCGGACAGAACCGGACCGTCCTTCTTCAGCAGGGCGAGCGCCGACCCGAGCACCCGATGCTGGTGTTCCGCGTCGAGCGGCTTCCCGAGTGGCGACCCGAACGGGTAGGGCACGTACAACGCCCGGGGCGGTTTCACCGTTTCGGCGTGCTCCCGGACCAACGCGATCATTACTGTAGCCAAACCTGCACCTTCGAAGATGCGCGCGATCACACTGACCGTGTGAGTGCACCACGGTCAAGTCGGCGTCATGACGACAACGTCGACGCCCTCGCTCACCAGACGTTCGGCGACTTCCGGGCCTGTCTGTTCCTTCACCACGGTCAGGTCGCGTTGCGCGCCCATGAAGGAATAGTTGTTCGGCGCCACCGCACCGATTACGCCCCGCTCGGCGAGCTCGTTGATCCGATCCACCGGAAAGACGATGTTCAGGTCCTGCTGCATCGGGACGCGGTCGAATCCGATGCTCGTGTGCGTGACAACGATCTCGTCGAGGGAGAGATCAGATCGGACGACCCGATAGCTCGGGTCGAATTTCCGGAACGGCGCGTCCGCACGTCCGTGCAGTCCCGCCGACGTCACCAGCGCGACCGTGGCGTCGGCGAGCGGCGTCCCGGGCGTCGTCAGTGGCATGGGCTCGTTGATGTCGACCGGGAGGGCGAGGATCGAGTTTCGGGACAGGTCACTCAGCGTTTCGAGTCGGGGCATGCTGCTTTCCTCCCTGAGGCGCGCACCGGGGGTCCGACAGATCGGCACCGCCAGGCCGACGTCGCGAGAGACAGAGCTCACAGTGGGGTAGTGGAGCTGCTAAAAGTTCCGGTATGCGGAAGTGAAATCCCTCGTAGCGGAAAACTACCGGTTGGACGGCGGGGAGTCAATAGGGGGTTTGGACGATGCCGCCGATGGGTGTATCGCGCGCGCGTGGAGAGCACCGCAAAGCACGTCCAGCCGGCGCCGCTCCGGAAAGACGTCACTCCGCATCCGGAGGGCCGCGCCCCGGGCCCGTGCCGAACAACGGGACGGACACGCGCCGCATCCAACGGCGGCCGGCCTGTGGCCCGGAGGCGCGCCGAGATCGTCGATCTCAGGACGAGGCGGTGCATAGACTCCGAGGACAAGGCGGTGTGCAGTCAGGAGCGCAGTATGAGCAGCAGCGTCGGCAGGCGCCGGGCGACCGGCGGCGTACAGTCCGTCGCGCGGGCGTTCGAGCTGTTGGAAGTCATGGCCGATGCGGGTGGCGTCGTCGGACTGTCGCATCTCGCGTCCGTCTCGGGGCTGCCGGCGCCCACGATCCACCGCTTGATCCGCACCCTGGTCGATCTCGGTTACGTCCGGCAGGAACTGTCCAGGGAGTACTCCCTGGGGCCACGGCTGATCCCGCTCGGCGAGAACGCAAGCCGGCTGGTGAGCGTCTGGGCCCAACCGCAGCTCACGCGCCTCGTGGAGGTGCTCGGGGAGTCCGCGAACCTCGCCGTGCTCAACGGCGCCCAGATCGTCTACATCGCGCAGGAGCCAGGGCGACACGCGATGCGCATGTTCACCGAAGTGGGCAGGCGCGTGTCGCCTCACTGCACCGCAGTGGGCAAGGCACTGCTCGCACTGATGCCCCCGCAGCGCATCCACGACATCCTCGAGCGCACCGAGATGGTGGCGCACACACCGAACACGATCACCGATCCGGAGGCCTACCTGCGGGAGTTGGAGAAGATCCGCGCGCGCGGCTACGCGATCGCCGAGGGCGAGCAGGAACTCGGCGTGCGCTGCGTCGCCGTCGCCTTCACCAGCGGGCCTGCTCCTGGGGCGATCTCCATCTCCGGCCCGACCACCCGGATGACCGATCAGCTCGTACAGCGGGCGGTACCCGAGCTGCAGGCCGCGGCCGACGCCTTCGTCACGGAACTCACCCAGCAAGGCGCGCCGGCCACGGCATGACTCCAGGCGACTGCGCCTCGTCCCACGGAAGCGGCACGCCGAGCGCAGGCGTCCGGCCCTGGTCGGCCCCCCTCGGCAGCGGGACGTGCGGAGGCGGACGGGAATCGAAACCCGCCTGACCGAGATGCTCGGCCACGTCGGCGTTGAAGCCCGCGGCGACCGCTGGACACCGAACGCCTCCGCCGGGCAACGTGGTGCATCGCCGTCCGGCCGGCTTCGCGCCGACGGCGCGCAGGAGGAGCGCGCGTCCCATCTGCCGAGTGCCGGAACGGGTGGCCCCCCATCGACGATGATCCGCTTCCCCAGCTCGGCACTGCCCGCTCGACCGGCGGGGCAGCTCATCCCGCCTCCGCCGCTCATCGCCAGAGATCACTTGTGCGCGCCCGGCCCGGGAGGGGCGGGCGCCGCCGGGGCGGGGAACGCGATGCTCGTGGCTCCCGCGCCGCCGCGCGGAGGCGCTGGTCGGCGCCGGCAGGGAGCACCGGCGCCGAGCTGCGCCTTCGACCCGACGCCCTTGGCCTTCAGGTGGGGAACTTGTTCTCTGTCGCCGAGTCCGGCCCGTCGAATGCCTGCTTGAGGCGGATGATGGCGATGGTGATGTCGGCGATGAAGCGGTTGTACATGAAGAGCAGGCCGGTGAGCCCTGCGCTCTCGATCCCGGTGAACGTCGCGTCCATCGACCGCCTACTGACGCCGCCGACGGCGGGGAACCCAGCCACGTGGTCGCGGGCGATCGCGCGGATGCGGCGGGCGGTCTCGTCGTACTCCGCGGTGAGCGCGACCGGCGCCAGGACGTCCTCGATGGCGATCTCCAGGAAGTCTGGCCACGCGGCGAGCACCCGGTAGTCGCTCGCCGGCCCGTGGTGCAGGGCGAGGTCGCGGACGCGCCGCAGCAGCTCCTGGACGTCCGGGGTTGCGGTGTCGGGGTCGATGAGGTCGAACTTGTCGACGCCGTCCGGGAGTCCGTAGGGCAAGAGGGCCGCGTCGGGGCCGCTCAGGGCATTGCGTGGACTGCCGGCCGCCCGCTCGTGCCATGCCTCGTTCCATGCGGTGATGAGGATCAGGTACTTCGGGTTGCCGTAGTTCAGTGCGTCCAGCGAGCGATGCAGGCGTGCGAGGTCGTCTTCCGTCCACCCCGCCGCGAGCAGCTTCGGCCGGGGATCGGGCGGCGGAGGGCCGGGGATGATCGACGCCTGGCGGATGAGGTCGGCGCCTGCCTCGGCGTACCGCGTCGAGATGAGCGGCCGGAGTGCGCGCCAGGCGTCGGGGACGAACGCCGGGAACTGCGACATCACACGGATCGCGAAGGCCACCCACGGCAGCCGGAGCGTGGAATGGATGTCGTCGTAGACGGCGGCGAGCTCACCGGTCGCGTCGTCGTGGTCGACCTGGGGGAACTTGGAGATCGGCGGCAGCGTCGTCATGCTGGGTTTCCCTTCTCGAGGAGAGTGGCTATCGCCCTCGGCGCGGGCGAGGTGGACGGTGACGAGGGTGATCGCCGCGAACACGGCCATGTGGACGGCGCCCGGCCAGGCGTCACCACCGCCGGATCCGAGCAGCGCGGTCGCGGCGAGCGGGGTGAACCCGCCGACGATCACCCCGGTGACCTGGTAACCGAACGACGCGCCGCTGTCGCGCATCCGCGTGCCGAACAGCTCGGCGAAGAACGCAGCCTGCGGGGCGTACATCGCGCTGTGGCACACGCCCAGCCCGAGGACGATCAACGAGGGGCGACCGCGATTCCGTTCCGGATCCCGTCGGCGTGCCGCCGACCTCACCAGCCCGTGTGAAGAACAGCCGGCCGAGTACCAGCGAGGCCGCGGTGCCGAAGATGAAGAAGTCGTACCATTCGATTGTGGTGCCCACGAGGCTCGCGACGAGCACTCGCCGCACCACGCGGTTCGGTGCCCGCGCTAAATTCGTCGTTACTCGCACGGATCGCCTCCTCGATGAGTGATCCTCAATGTGGCAGGTAATGATCCCCCGACCGGCGAACGCTCGATGAATCGAGCGCCGCGACGTCAAGACGCGGTGCATCCGAACGAAACTCGTGAGCCGCCAGCGGTCTCGGCTTCGTGGCCGAGGGCCGCGAGGTCCTGGCCATCGACGGAGGTCCTTCTGCCCGCTGACATGCGAAGGCGCTTGATCGTTTGCTCCAACCCGACCTCCTCGACTCAGTTTGATCGGTACGCTGTACGATACGATGTGTCGATATACGGTACGACTCACTGTCTCGCACCTGACTGCTACTGTCAACAGATGGGTTCCGCTTCGACTGCGCTTCAAGCACTGGAGATGATCGCTGCGCATCAGCCGCTCGGAGTCAGTGAACTCGCTCGCCAGCTGGGGATCTCCAAACCGAGCGGGCAACGGGCGATCCAGTCACTCGCGACGGACAATTGGATCCGACGTTCGGAGGAGCACCCGGGGCGATGGGTACTGACTCCGAAGGTGCTCGATGTCGCCGCACATGTCGGCCAGGAATCCGGCCTGCGCGAGATCGCCTTCCCTTTGATGACAGAGCTCGCCGGTACCACCACGGAAACCGTCCACCTCGCGATCCGCGATGACACGGATATCGTGATCATCGAAGAGGTCGAGTCGACCCAAGTGGTGCGGATCCACTGGCCGGTCGGCAGGCGCTCGCCGATCTATGCGAGCGCCAACGGGAAGGCCATCCTCGCCGCACTGCCCCGCGACACCATGAACGACCACCTGCCCATCCGGCTCACGGCATTCACGTCCGAGACGATCACCGATCGCCGCCGACTGACAGCCGAACTCGACCGCACCGCCCAACGCGGATACGCGGTCCAGCGGGGTGAGCTCCGAAGCGACGTCGCCGCGATAGCCGCCGCAATCACCTCGAAGTCGGACAGTCCGGTCGGCGCGGTCGGGATATTCATGCCGATCCAGCGGCTCCGCGAGGAGGACGAAGAGCGGCTCGGTCATCTCGTCCGCACGACAGCCGACACCATCGCGGCAAAGCTGGCGACCCGAGTTTCGCGCAGGTCCGCAGGAATGTGACCGTGAGGGAGGCCACCGAGTCCGGCCAGTCCGGAGGCCCTCGCCCGGACCCTGCATACGAAGTGGCACGCCGAGCGACAAGCACGAGAACCTCATGTGTCTCGACCTCCACATGCCCGCGGCGAGCGTGCCCAGCGCGACCAACGACTGGCGCTGGCGCGCGGTCGACTCGATCGAGCGCGCCGTGTGGTAGAGCCCGCTGATCAGGTGGCTGCCGAAGAGGACCAGGTGCCGATGTCCCGGCTCAGCTCGATCACGCCGTCGACGAGCGCCCACCAGAAGGCCGCGGGCTCCCCCTCCCGGAACAGCTCGCCACCGGGCTCGATCCGCCCGACCGCGGAGGCCTCGATCAGCTGGGCGAGCTGGTCGTCGGACAGGTCCCGGAACAGCGGCAGCTCGCGGAGGTCCCCGACGCGCAGGTCGGGACCGCGCCCGGCGTCACACCGCTTCGTCCGCGTCCCGATCGGACACCACCCGCGGACGAGCCGGCGTCGCCATAGAGTTGTGTGATGGCGACGTTCGCGCGGCCGGCAAGCCGGACCACCGCGCTGGTCCTTGACGCCGTGCGTGTAGCAATCATGAACGGAGACCTCAGCCCCGGCGAGCAGGTTCGTCAGCAGGTCTGGGCCGAGCGCTGCGGGGTGAGCAGGCCACCCGTGCGGGAGGCTTTGGAGATCCTCAGCAACGAGGGGCTGCTCAGCCACGGCCTGAACCAGGGCTACTTCGTCACCAGATTCAGCGCCGACGAGATGAACCAGCTCTACACGATGCGCCATCTGCTCGAACGGGAGGCGGTCGCGACGATCGAGTGGCCAGACGATGAGCAGCTCTCGACCCTGCGCGCACTGGCCTCGGACATCGAGTCGGGAGCCGGGGCCGGGCGCCCCGACGTCGCCATGCACGCTTTGGTCGAGTTCTTCCTCGAGATCTACCGGCTCTCCCCGCGCCTGCTGATCGTCGCGGAGATCGAACGGCTGTGGATGCGAACCACCGCCTTTCGCTCCCGCAACTATGACGTGATGGCGTCCCCGCAAGGATCCACCCGGGGACTCGAACCTGCGCAGACCTTGCCGCTGCGCTTAGGTCAGACGTGCACGAGCCGTATCGACGTGTCCGGGCGCCGCTGCACGATGTTTGGGGTCCTCCTGAGGCGCGCGTCGGTACTTCCTCGTGCCCCGTTCGCGCAGGACGCGCTTGATCGTGCTCGCGCTGACGCCGTGGCGTCTAGCCAACTCGACCAGCGTCGATCTGGCTGAGTATGAGGCGGCAACGGTGCTTGAATCGATCTTGGCTCGGCCTGTAGGGGACGGTGAACTGCGTCCGGGTGTTGCCGCGACGGAAGCCCTGGTGTCGTGCGTGGGCTGTGCACGGACCAGATTCAACGTTCTGACCAGCGCGTTCGCGTGGTCGGCATGGTTCGAGTAACGACGCGTAAGCTCCTCGTTAGGAGCGTGAAGGGCGTCGGCTTCGTCACGCATCGCTTGAACCCCGAGACCGGCGACGTCGCACAGCCGTGGCACGCCCTGAGAGCATCAGTGTTGACGGGTTGCGTGGTGTAGCCGCGCGGCGGGGCCGGATGGGAGCATTGGTCGGCCATGGTGGCTGTACTGGTTGTGTCGCGGCGTGGGTGACGGTGTCGAGGTCGTCGCCGGGCAGGATGCGTTCTGGTGCCGCACGATGATCACGCCAGGTTCAGTCGACCCCGTCGCCGCAGCGCGTGGGCGTAACGGTCGTTGACTCGAACACAGGATTACCCCACGGCTCGCTGGCCTCGCTGAAGGCTGTCGATCAAGCGGGGGGGAGGTCCCACTTCGTCCCGTCGTGCGTGATCAGGATTCCGGCGTTGCGTAGCTTCGCCACCGTACCTGCAGTGTTCCCGGTTCCGGCAGCTTCGTGGTCGGGCAGGAGCCGGCTGAGCAGTTCACGGACGAGAACGTCCTCGCGGACATAGACGATCTTCGACTCGTCCAGTGCGGGCGGACGGGCGCTGTTGCGACCGTGGCGGCAGCGGTACCCGGCTCGACCGTGGACCCAGTGTGAGTCCAGGCGTCGCCCGCACACTGCGCACCGGATCATCCCCGACAGCAGATAGCGGTGCTTACCGCCGTCTCCTGTGGGCCGCGCGGCCCGCACCTGCTGCGCGGCGACGAACTGCGCCTCGGTGACCAGAGCGGGATGCGCAGCCGCCGCCGAGACCGCCCACTCTCGCCCCGTGGTCGATCGGTGCGACGTCCTACCGGAATCGTGCTCCCTACGGTGCCGATCCCACACCTGCCGGCCGGTGTAACGGGGGTTGGCCAGGATCACCGCGACCGTGCGCAGCGGCCACGTCCCGCCGGTGCGGTGCCGGTTCCGCTCGGGATCGGCATCCGACGGGCACGGCACACCCTGCTCGGTCAACTCGCGGGCGATGCTGGCCACGCTCCTGCCGGCCAGCCGCTGCACGAACATCCACTGCACGTGCGATGCCGTCGCCGGGTCCGGATCCAGCCGCTGCAGCCGCCGTCCCCAGCCTGCATGCGTCCGATTCGGATGCGGGCCGGCATCCACCAGCCGATACTGGCGAGCCTCCCAGATTCCGGACACCGGACCCAATAAGGTCCGCCCGGAATGGAGGCTGATCAATGCCGGAACGGCGCAGGAAGTTCAGTCCTGAGTTCAAGGACGAGGCCGTGAAGATGGTGACCGAGTCGTCTCG
>NZ_JAHKRK010000227.1 GCF_019396355.1 Pseudonocardia nigra | reverse complement strand
CACGGGCGCCGGCCAGGTCATCACCGCACTCGCAGCGGCCCTGCGGGAACCGGTCTTGCCGATCGTCGGGGGTGTCGGTCCAGGCCAGATGCGACCCGGGTGCCCCACGCTGTTTGCCCCGATCCCGGGCCGACCCGCCACCCTTGCTCTTCTTCTGCGGCGGCGGGGGCTTGCCCGGGTCGTCATCGCGCGACGGTGGGCTCGACGAGTTCTGCGAGTTCCGCGACAGCAGGTGCTCGAGCTTGGCCAGCCTGTCCGCCAGCGCCTCGTTGGTCTCCATCAGCTGCGCGAGCCGCCCGGACATGTCACGGATCTGCCGGTCCTGCGCGGCCAACTGCCCGGACTGGCGCCGCACCACGACGATCAGCTCGTCGCGCGACATCTCCTCCGGCTCGGACACCCCAAGATCACACCGCAGACCAGCCGATCATTCGTGATCGACACGCCACTGCCGCCAAGATCACACTGACCCCGACACGAGGTCACGCTCAAGATCGGGCTGAATGCTTACCCCTCGTGAGTGGAAAACGTCGTCCGGGCGACGTTCTGCACTCACGGGCGCGTCAGCGCTGCGGTGACGCGAGCGGCGGCCGCGGCCACGACGGGGCCGAGCGTGCGTGCCCGGTCGGCGTCGAACCGCTGGAGCGGCACCGAGATGGCGATGGCGCCCACCGGGCGGTCGTCCGCGCCGACCACGGCCGCCGCCACCGCGCCCACCCCGGCCCGCCAGCTCTGCTCGGCCGTGGCGTACCCGCGCTCGCGGACGGCCTGCAGGTCGGCCGCGAGCGCATCGCGGTCGACGAGGGTGCGATCGGAGAACCGCTCGAGCGGGCCGGCGAGCAGGCGGTCGACCTCGTCCTGCGGCAGGCGCGACAGCATCGCCCGGCCGCTGGCGCTCGCGTGCAGGGACACCCGGGTGCCCAGGCGCACCCACGTCCGGACCGGCTCGGGGCTCTCGAGGCGGTCGACGACCACGGCAGCCGAGTCAGTGGCGTGGTCGGGGCCGAAGCCGATGAGGTGGATCGTCTCGCGCGTCTCGTCCCGAAGGTCCTGCATCACGGCCATGGCGGCCTCCCGCAGGCCCGCCTCGGCGAACCCGCGCAGGCCGACGGCGAGCGCCCGGCCGGTGAGCGTCCAGCGCTGAGGGTCGCGCGGCGCGGGAGCGAGCCAGCCGGCCTCCCGGAGGCTGACGAGGCAGCGCTGCACCGAGCTCTTCGGGATACCGGTGGCGCGCGCGATCGCGGACACCCCCACGGGTTGCAGGTCGGACACCGTTTCAAGGACCTGCAGTGCGGTGCGGACCACGCGCATCCCGCTGTCCGGTGGAGCGGTCATCAGATGTCCTGCCTTGACAGTGGTGGGCTCGGCACCCATGGTGACACAGGTTGGACCGGTGACCGGAACACGTGCCGAGAGACGGCACAATGCGGAGGGACGATGACGAGCGCGCTACGGGCGGTCCTGTTCGTGCCCGGCGACCGGCCGGACCGGATCGCGAAGGCCTGCGCGAGCCACGCCGACGCCGTGGCCGTCGACCTCGAGGACGCCGTCACCGAGCAGGCGAAGGAGCGGGCGCGGATCTCGGCCGTCGCCGCGATCGGGTCAGCGCCGCCCCGGGCCGGCCTCCTGCTGCGGGTCAACCCGTCCGACGGGCCCTGGTTCACCGCCGACGTCGCGGCCGCCGCGGAGGTGCTCCCCCGGCTGGTGGGCGTGCTGCTGCCGAAGGCCGAGGACCCCGACGAGGTGCGCAGGCTCGGCGACCTGCTCGCGGCCGCCGAGCGCAGCGCGGGGCTCCCCGTGGGGCGCACCGCGGTGCTGCCCATCGTCGAGACGCCCCGCGGGGTGCTCGCGGCGCCCGCCGTGGCCGCCGCGTCCGACCGGGTCGCGACGCTGCTGTTCGGCACCCTGGACCTGGCCGCGTGCCTCGGCGTCACGCCCACGGTCGAGGGCCGGGAGCTGCTGCACGCGCGCTCACAGGTCGTGCTGGCCACCGCCGCCGCGGGGCTGCCCGGTCCGATCGACGGGCCGCACGCCGCGCTCGACGACGTCGACGGCCTGGTCCGCTCCAGCGCGGCCGCCCGGGACCTCGGGTTCCGCGGACGGGTTGTGCTGCACCCCCGCCAGATCGAGCCGGTCCAGGCCGCATTCTCTCCCAGCGAGGCCGAGCTGGACCGGGCGCGCGCGATCCTCGCCGCGCGCGAGGCGGCCGGGGACGCCGGTGCGTTCCGGCTGGCCGACGGCACGTTCGTCGACCGCCCGGTGCTCCTGCGGGCCGCTGCGCTGCTCGGGGAGTCCCTGTCATGAGCCTCCCGCTGGACGACGTCACGGTCGTCGCGCTCGAGCAGGCCGTCGCGGCACCGCTGGCCACCCGCCAGCTCGCCGACCTCGGCGCCCGCGTGATCAAGGTGGAGCGCCCGGACGGCGGCGACTTCGCGCGCGGCTACGACACGGTCGTCCAGGGGCAGTCGAGCGCGTTCGTGTGGCTGAACCGGGGCAAGGAGTCGATCCAGCTCGACCTCAAGGACGACGACGGCCGGGACGTGCTGCACCGGCTGCTCGCCCGGGCCGACGTGCTGGTGGCCAACCTCGCGCCCACGGCGCTGGAGCGGCTGGGTCTCACGGCCGCCGCGCTAGCGCCGCGCCACCCGCACCTGATCGTCTGCACGGTGGCCGGCTACCCCGTGGGCGGCCCGTCGCGGCACAAGAAGGCCTACGACGCGCTGGTGCAGGCCGAGGCGGGGGCCATGTCGGTGACCGGGACGCCGGACGGGCCCGCGAAGGTCGGCATCTCGATCGCCGACATCGCGGCGGGCTCGTACGCGTTCAGCGGGGTGCTGGCCGCCCTGCGCCACCGCGACCGCACCGGCGAGGCGCTGCCGGTGGACATCTCGCTGTTCGGGGCGCTCACCGAGTGGATGGCGCACCCCTTCTACTACGCCATGCACTCCGGGACGGCGCCCGTCCCGATGGGCACCGCGCACCCGACGATCGCGCCCTACGGGGCGGTCACCGCCGCGGACGGGCAGTCGGTCATGATCGCGATCCAGAACGAGCGCGAGTGGGTGCGGCTGTGCGCCGAGGTGCTCGACGACGCCGCCCTCGCCACCGACCCGCGCTTCTGCTCCAACTCGCTGCGCGTCGCGCACCGCACGGAGCTCGACGCGGCCGTGGCGGCCGAGTGCGCCCGGCACACCTGCGACGTCCTCACCGCCCGCCTGGACTCCGCCGGCATCGCCTGGGGCCGCCTCACCCCGCTCGGCGAGCTCGCCGGGCACCCCGAGCTCGCCGCCGACGGCCGCTGGCTGCCCACCCCGACGCCGTCCGGACCGGTTCGCACCCTCCGTCCACCCGGGATTCCGGGGGACCGGATGGCCGAGGGCGGCGCGATCCCGGCACTAGGCGAGCACACCGCCGCCGTGCTGGCCGAACTGGCCGCAGGAGAAGGAGAACGATGACCGTCCACACCGGTTGGCAGGGACGCTTCTACGAGGACTTCGTCGTCGGGGACGTCTACGAGCACCCGCTCGGGCGCACGATCACCACCACCGACAACATCTGGTTCACTCCGCTGACCCACCCCGCCGGCTCCGCAAGCTCCGCCGGCTGCCATCCCCCGGTGCTCACCCAGAACACGGCGCCGCTGCACTTCGACCACGAGTACGCCCGGCGCACCGAGTTCGGGAAACCGCTGGTCAACTCCACGCTGACGCTGTCGCTGGTGGCCGGGCAGAGCGTCACCGACGTCTCGCAGAACGTCTTCGCGAACCTCGCCTGGGACAAGGTGACGCTGCCGAACCCGGTGTTCGAGGGCGACACCATCCACTCCCGGTCCAGCGTGGAGGCCACCCGCGAGTCACAGTCCCGGCCGGGACTGGGCGTCGTGACGGTGAAGACGACCGGCCTGAAGCAGACCGGCGAGGTCGTCATCGAGTTCACCCGCACCCTGCTGGTCTACAAGCGGGGCCACGGGCCCCGGGCGGAGGCGTCATGACGGCCATCGACGGCACCGGGACCGACCGGACCGAGCTGCGCCGCGACCTGCGCGGCCTGATCGACCGGATCTGCGCCGACTACCCCGACGCCTACTGGCGCGAGGTCGACGAGGCGCGCCGGTATCCCGAGGAGTTCGTCGCCGCGCTCACCGGCACCGGCTGCCTGGGCGCGCTCGTGCCCGAGGAGTATGGCGGGCTCGGCCTCGGGCTGGGCGACGCGTCGGTGCTGCTGGAGGGCATCAACGCGAACGGTGGCAACGCCGGGCCGGTGCACGCGCAGCTCTACACGATGGGGTCGGTGCTGCGGCACGGCAGCGAGGAGCAGAAGCGCCGATACCTGCCCGACATCGCGTCGGGAAAGCTGCGGCTGCAGGCGTTCGGCGTCACGGAGCCGACCGCGGGCACCGACACCACGAGCATCCGCACCACGGCCCGACGGACCGACGACGGGTACGTCGTCAACGGGCAGAAGGTGTTCATCTCCCGCGTCCAGCACTCCGACCTCATGCTGCTGCTCGCGCGGACGACCCCGCGGGAGGAGGTGGCCCGCAAGTCCGAGGGCCTGTCGATGTTCCTCGTCGACCTGCGGGCCGTCGAGGGCGTGGAGCTGCGCCCGCTGCGGACGATGATGAACCACGAGACGAACGAGGTGTTCTTCTCCGACGTCCATCTGCCCGCCGACGCGCTGGTCGGCGAGGAGGGCAAGGGCTTCCGCTACGTGCTCGACGGGATGAACGCCGAGCGCATCCTCATCGCCGCGGAGTGCATCGGCGACGGGCGCTGGTTCGTCGAGCGCGCGAGCCGCTACGCGAGCGAGCGCGAGGTGTTCGGCCGGCCGATCGGGCGCAACCAGGGCGTGCAGTTCCCGATCGCGCGGGCGCACGTCCACGTCGAGGCCGCGGACCTCATGCGCTGGAAGGCCGCCGACCTGTTCGACGCCGGGCAGCCCTGCGGCGCCGAGGCGAACATGGCCAAGCTGCTGGCGGCGGACGCGTCCTGGGAGGCGGCGGACGTCGCACTGCAGACGCACGGCGGCTACGGCTTCACCGCGGAGTACGACATCGAACGCAAGTTCCGTGAGACGCGCCTGTACCAGGTGGCGCCGATCTCCACGAACCTGATCCTGTCCTACGTCGGCGAGCACGTGCTGGGGATGCCCCGCTCGTTCTGACCTCGGAGGTCCATCGTGGACGGTCCCGAGTACGGCCTGTTGCTGTGCAGCCAGTTCCCACCCGGCGACGACGCGACCGCGCGCTTCGCCGAGCAGGTGGAGCAGGTGCACCACGCCCGCGACCACGGGTTCACCTCGGTGTGGGCCACGCAGCACTACCTGGCGGAGGAGTTCCAGTACCTGCACCCGCTCGCCGTGCTGGGCAGGCTGGTGCCCGAGACCGGCGACATGCGGATCGGCACCGCCATCACGCTGATGGCGCTCGCCCACCCCGTCGACCTCGCCGAGCAGCTCGCGACGCTGGACATCCTGTCCGGCGGGCGGCTCGTCGTGGGCGCCGGACTCGGCTATCGGGACGTCGAGTTCGACGCGTTCGGGGTGCCACGGGACCGGCGGCTGCGCCGGTTCCGGGAGAACCTCGACCTCGTCCGCCGCCTGTGGACCGACGACGAGGTCTCCTTCGACGGCGACGCGGGGCGCCTCGACCGGGTGCGGCCGGTCCTGCGGCCGGTGCAGCGCCCGCACCCGCCGATCTGGCTGGCCGGCCACACCGACGCCGCGCTCACTCGCACCGCGGGCACGGGGCTGCCGTGGCTGGCCGCGGCCGCGCACGTCGAGTCCGAGTACCTGCGCCGGCAGGCCGCGTTCTTCCGGGCTGCGTGCGCCGAGCGCGGCCGGGAGGCGGAGATCAACGTGCTGCAGGAGATCTACGTGGGCGCGGACGACGAGTCGGCCGTGGCGGACGTGCGCGACGCGCTCGCGGCCAAGTACGCGGCCTACCGCAGCTGGGGCCAGGACCGGTTGCTGCCGGAGTCGCAGAGCTTCGACCGGGAGTTCGACGAGCTGCGAGGCACTGGAACGCGGCACGATCGACGGGCTGATGAGCTACGTCGGCACGGTCGTCTCCCGCGACCTGCAGCAGATCATCCGCTACGGCACGGTGGCGCACTTCGGCGCCTACACCGTCGACGCCTACTGCCGCACCGGCTGGTACGACGCCCAGCCGCCCGACCTGCGGGCCGCTCTCGACGCCGCCGGTCGGGCCCTCTACCGCGACGGCACCGAGGTGATGGTCGGCGTCCACGAGCAGGACTACCTGCCCGCCGTCGTCGAAGGCGGGGTCGAGCTGGTCGAGCCGAGCGGCGCGGAGCTCGCCGCGCTCCGGGAGGCGGTCGAACCCGTCTACGGGCGGTGGCGGGAGCTGCTGCACGCCCCGGGCGTCGCCGACCGCGCCCTGCACGCCATCGAGACCGCCTGAGGGGGAGCGCATGTTGTCCGTGGCCCGGCAGGTCGTCCTGGCCTGCACCCGCACGATGGCCGTCGTCGCGATGGTCGCCGTCGGGATGATGATGCTGACCATCACCTACGACGTGGTGATGCGCTTCGCGTTCGCCGCGCCGACCGACTGGGCGTACCCGCTCAACTCGGCCGCCGTCCTCACCGCGACGGCGCTGGCGGCCCCGCACCTGTACGCGGGCGGCCACCACATCTCGATGGACCTGCTGCACCGCGCCCTGCCGGCCGGGTGGCGGCGGGCCGCCGACGTGGTCACCGCCGCCGCCACCGCCTTCCTCGGCGTGGTGCTCGCGATCACCGCGTTCCGGTCGATGACCGTGGCGTACGCCAACGGCCTGGTCGGTGCCGGGACGTTCAACATCCCGCTGTGGGTCCCGGACGCGGTCCTGCTCGTGACCGGGGTGTTCCTCGTGCTGGTGGCGGTGCTGTTCCCGCCGTCGGCCGGGGAGAGCGCCGCCGTGCCGGGTGAGGTCACGACGCGCGTCGAGCCGACCGAGGCCACCCGATGATCGCCGACGGGGTGGTCGTCACGCTGGCCGTCGCGCTGCTGCTCGTGCTCATCGCCCTGCGGACGCCGATCTTCGTGGCGCTGGGGGTGGCCGGCGTCGCGGGGCTGCTCGGGCTCGGCGGCTGGGGCGGCGTGGAGCTGGTGCCGCTCGCGCTGGTCGCACAGTTGCAGGAGTACGCGCTGGTCGCCGCGCCGCTCTACATCCTGCTCGGCGAGGCGCTCGCCGTCAGCGGCCTGGGCCGCGACCTGTTCGGGGCGGCCCACCGCTGGTTCAGCAGGGTGCCGGGCGGGCTCGGGGCGTCCGCGATCGGGTCCTCCACGCTCTTCGGCGCGATGTCCGGGGTGAGCATCTCCTCGGTCGCCGTGATCGGGCGGATGGCCGTGCCCGAGATGCTGGAGCGCGGCTACAAGCCCGCGTTCGCGAGCGGCTCGGCGGCGGCGTCGGGGGCGCTGGCCATGCTCATCCCGCCGAGCCTGATGTTCATCCTGTACTCCTCGGTCACCGGGGAGAGCGTGGCCGCGCTGTTCGCCGGCGGGATCCTGCCCGGTCTGCTGCTCGCCGCCATGATGATCGTCTACGTCGTCCTGCGGGCGCGGCTCGCGCCGGCCAACGCGCCGGTCGAGGAGCAGGCGTTCAGCTGGCGGGACCGGTTCGTCGCGCTCGGGAAGATCTCCCCCGCGCTGGTGCTGATCGCGCTCGTGCTCGGCTCGATCTACACGGGGTTCGCCACCCCCCACGGAGGCGGCGGCCGTGGGCGCGCTGGCCGCGTTCGGCGTCACCGGAGTGATCTACCACAAGCTCGGCCGGGCCAACCTCAAGCGCATCTTCATCTCGACCGCGCAGGTGACGGCGGCCGTGCTCGCGATCGTCGGCTCGGCGTTCGTGTTCACCCAGATGCTCGTGCTCGCCCGGGTCCCGGACGCGGTGACGGAGTTCGTCGTCGGGCTCGAGGTCTCCCCGTACGTCGTGATGGTCGGGATCATGCTGATCCTGGTGCTGCTCGGCTGCCTGGTCGACGCCGCGTCGCTGCTGCTCGTCGTGACGCCGATCCTGGTGCCCGCCGTCACCGAGCTCGGCTTCGACCCGCTGTGGTTCGGCGTGCTCCTCGTGGTGAACCTGGAGATCGCGGTGATCACCCCGCCGGTCGGGCTGAACCTCTACACGATGAAGTCCGTCGTCCCGCAGCTCGACCTCGCCGACATCTTCCGCGGGGTCGCCCCGTACATCGCGATCGAAGGGATCCTGCTCGCCGTGATGATCGCCGTTCCGGACATCGCCACCTTCCTGCCGGGGTTGCTCGAATGACCGCCGCCCGCGTCGCCGACCTCGCCGAGTGGGCCGCCGCCCTCCCGCCCACCGCCGCGGACGAAGAGCTGGCCCGCCGCGCGCTCGTCGACACCGTCGCCGTCACCCTGGCCGCGGCCGACGACCCGGTCGCCGCCTGGACCGCCGGTTCGCCCGAGGCGCTGCGTTGGGCGGCCGTCGGGCACGTCCTCGACTTCGACGACGTGCACCTGCCGTCCACGTCGCACATCAGCGTGGTGTGCGCGCCGGCCGCGCTGGCCTGCGGCGGCGGCACCCGGGAGTACCTCGCGGGGGCCGGGGTGATGGCGCGGCTCGGGGCCGCACTCGGCTGGGAGCACTACCGGGCGGGCTGGCACGCCACCTGCACGGCTGGTGCCCCCGCCGCCGCGGTGGCCGCCGGGCTCGCGCTCGGCCTCGACGCGGCGGGCCTGGCCCGGGCCATGGCGCTCGCCGTCCCGGCCGCCGGGGGCGTGCAGCGCGCGTTCGGCACGGGCGCCAAACCGCTGCAGGTCGGGTTCGCCGCGGCCGCCGGGGTGCGGGCGGCCTGGCTCGCCGCCGCCGGCGCCTCCGCCGACCCCGCCGCGCTCGACCAGTGGTTCACCCTCGTCTGCGGCACCGGCCCGATCGAGCTGGACGGCCCGGCCGTGCCCGACGGGCTCGCCGTGAAGCTCCACCCCTGCTGCTACGCCCTGCAGCGCCCGATCAGCGCCGCCCGGTCACTGCCGCCGCTGCCGGTCGAGGAGATCACCCGGATCGTCGTCCGGACCCCGGAGGCGGCGCTGCAGCCGCTGATCCACAGCTCGCCCCGCACCGGGCTGGAGGGGAAGTTCTCGCTCGAGTACGCCGTCGCCGCCGCGCTGCTCGACGGCTTCCCCGGCGCGGAGTCCTTCACCGACGACGCGGTGCTGCGCCCGGGCGCACAACGGCTACTGGCGTCCGTCGACGTCCGGCGGCAGCCCGGTGGGGCGGACGTCCTCGCCGGAGACGTGACCATCACGGTCGAGCTCGCCGACGGCACCGTGGCCGAGGCGGCGCTGGACGTCCCCGCCGGCCATCCCCGCCGCCCACCGTCGGACGTCGACCTGGCGGCCAAGGTGTCCGGGTGCGTCGGACCGGAACGCGCCCCGGACGTGCTCGCCCTCGACTGGTCGCAGGCCGCGGCGCTGCTGCGCGACGCGCTGCCCGAGCGCTGAGCGGCCGCCGTCCGATGCCTATCCTTCGCCGATGACGACGCGCGCCGGAGTGGTCGAGGAGTCGACGTCCTACATCGATTCGGGCGCTTTCCTCGAGGACCTGCGCAGGCGGGTGGCGCTGCGCACCGAGAGCCAGGACCCGGGGTCCCACCCGGCCCTGCACGATTACCTGACCGGTGAGATGGCCACCGCCCTCGACCGGCTCGGGGCCACCTGCACGGTCGTCGACAACCCCGTGCCCGGCGGCGGTCCCTTCCTGATCGGGCACCGGCACGAGGGCGACGCCCTCCCGACCGTGCTGGTCTACGGCCACGGCGACGTCGTGCTGGGGCAGCCGGAGCGGTGGCGCAGCGGGCTGTCGCCCTGGGAGGTCGTCGTCGAGGGCGACCGCTGGTACGGCCGCGGAACCGCCGACAACAAGGGCCAGCACACCCTCAACCTGGCCGCGCTCGAGCACGTCATGGCCGCCCGGGGCGGCAGGCTGGGGTTCAACCTCAAGGTCCTCGTCGAGACGGGCGAGGAGTCCGGTTCCCCCGGGCTGCGCGAGATGTGCGGGCAGCGGGCCGACGAGCTCGCCGCCGACGTGCTGCTGGCCTCCGACGGCCCCCGGCTGGCGGCCGACCGCCCGACCGTCTTCCTCGGGTCCCGGGGCCAGGTCGCCTTCACGCTCGACCTCGACCTGCGGGCGGGCAGCTACCACTCCGGCAACTGGGGCGGCCTGCTGCGCAACCCCGCCACCGTGCTCGCCAACGCGCTGGCCACGATGGTCGACGGCCGCGGCGTCATCACCGTTCCCCGGCTGCGGGCACCGGGCGTTCCGCCCGCGGTGCGCGAGGCGCTCGCGGACGTCTCCCCCGGTGGCGGCCCGACGGATCCCGAGATCGACCTCGACTGGGGCGAACCGGACCTCACCCCGGCCGAGCGGGTGATGGCGAGCAACTCGCTCGAGGTGCTGGCGTTCGTCGCCGGGACACCCGAGGCGCCGGTCAACGCGATCCCGCCGACCGCAAGCGCCCACTGCCAGCTCCGCTTCGTGGTGGGCACCCCGTGGCAGGAGCTCGGGCAGATCGTGCGCGAGCACCTCGACGCGCACGGCTACCCCATGGTCGACGTGCAGGTGGGCAGCACCATGGCGGCCACCCGCCTGGACCCCGGCGACCCGTGGGTGTGCTGGGCCGTCGCGTCCATCGAGCAGAGCACCGGGAAGGCCCCCGTCGTCCTGCCCAACCTGGGCGGGTCGCTGCCCAACGACGTGTTCGCCGAGATCATCGGAATGCCGACGGTGTGGGTCCCGCACTCCTACCCGGCCTGCGGGCAGCACGGCCCCGACGAGCACCTGCTCGGCTCCGTGGCCCGGGAGGGCATGCAGATCATGACCGGGCTCTTCTGGGACCTGGGCGAACGGGACGGCGCGCGACGGCCGCCCGCGACGAAGGAGTAGATGCCGCCGGCCCCGTCAGCGGCGCTGCACCACCCCGCGCAGGAAGCCGGCCTGCCCGACGTGCTGCAGGTCGTCGGAGACCACGCTCACCAGCCGCACCCCGAGGGTGACCGGCGGGTCCCACGCGTCGTCCACCACCCGCTCCAGGTCGGCGCCGGCCAGGCCGCGCACGTATTCGACCGTCCGCTCGGCCACGGCATCGTGGTAGCCGGCCAGCAGGTCCGGATCGGCGCGCACGGCCGCGACCTCGTCGGGGCCGTGGCCGTAGCCGGTCGCGGCGGTGTCGAACGGCAGGGCGAACCGCTGTGCCCAGCCCTGGGCCGTCCACACCTGCTCGGTGCCTGCCGCGTCAGCCACGTGGTCGTCCTGCACCCGCGTCAGGTGCCACACCAGCCAGGCGATCATGTTCGCGCGGTCGTCGACGTGGTACGCGAGCTGGTCGGCGCTCAGGCCGTCGACGGCGTTCCGCACGCCCTCGCGGATCCGGTCGAACGCGTCGGCGAGCAGGTCGGCAGGGGTCATGCGGGTCTCCCCCCGTTCGTGACGTGGGGTGCGGGGTCAGTCGGTCTCGGCGGCGCCCCGGGTGAGCAGGTGCCCGAGCTCCTGCAGCCGCGAGCGCACGTCGCCATCGGGTTGGTCGCGGGCCACGTCGAGGGTCCGCTCCCCGAGACGGCGCATGAGGTCGCTCAGCACGCCGGCGTCGGGAGCGTCGCTCTCCAGCTCGCCCCGCAGCTCGGCCAGCGCGGCGCCGATCTCCTGCAGGGCGGGCGCGTCGCTGTCGCCGATCCGGTCCTGCCAGCGCTGCACCTCCAGCAGGCCACCGGCGATGCCCAGGGCGAGCGGCCCGTCCTTCATGGCGCTCGTGGTCAGCTCGAGGTCGTGCTCGACGGGGTCGGCCATGCCCCGTGCGTACCCGCGCGAGCCCGTCCGGGAACCGCGGACGGCCCACCCGAGTGGCCTACCGGCATCGTGACGGTGCGCGACCAGGTGACGATGCAGTGAACGGGCGGTTGCAGATCGTCACGATGTCCCGCTGCACCGGATGGCGGCGCCTACCGGGCCGGACGGCCGAAGGGTGCGACCGACCCGGCGGTCAGCGGTGCACCGGGCACGACGAGCGGGCTCCTCCGCTGAACCGGTGACAGCCGACGAGCGGGCGAACAGCCTCTAGCACGGCCTCCACGGCGGCGAGTAGGAATCGGGACACCGCACCCGCGACGCCCCTGCCGGAAGGCCCGACCGTGAACACCTCCGATCGCCCGCATCCGACGCCCCTGGAGCACCAGGTCTCCGTCGCCGAGATCGCGACCCGCTGCACGGAGCAGTCGGAAGGGCAGGCGGACGGCCGGGCGATCTCGGTGCCGGACCTGCTGCGCCGGGAGGGCCGCGGCGGGCACGCGGCCGCCCGCCCCCTGCAACCCCGCGGGCACGCCCGCCGGCCGGCCGAGCCGCCGCGGCACCACACGTGGAAGGCGAGCGCCGCCGCGAGCGCACTGTTCGCCGCCGGCGCGGTGTTCGGCCCCGCCGTGCTGAACGAGGCCGTGCTGCGGCATCCCGCCGCGGACGACACCGGGCCGGATCAGGTCACCAGCGCGGCGGGCCACGTCGGTGCGGGCGCGCAGCGCCCGCGTTCGGACGCCCTGGTGGCCGGGCCTGCGATCGCCTTGGCGGCGGCCGCACGGTCGGGTGCGGCATTCGTCGCGCGGACGCAGCGGGCGCCCGCGCTCGGCACGCCGGCCGTCCTGCGGACCGCGGCGACGACGCCGGCCGCCGGCGTCGTCACCCCGCCGGACCTCGATCAGGCCACCGGCCGGCACGTCGCGCCGGCGCCCGCACCGGTGTCGCCGGCCGTGGCGCCGCGGAACGAGCAACCCGCCGCGATCCCCGCCCCGCGCCCGCCCGCTGAGGCGTCGACCCGGAACGAGCAGCGGGCGGGCACGCCGCCTTCCGCGGCCGCCGACCTCCCCACGGCGGCGCGGCGCCCGGCGGCGCGGCCGGACCCGGCCCTGCCCGCCCTCGGTCT
>NZ_JAHKRK010000226.1 GCF_019396355.1 Pseudonocardia nigra | reverse complement strand
AAGAGCTGTTGCGCATCTCGCGCGACACGCGGTCAAGCACGAATTGAGACCGACTCGTGATCAAGTGCTCGACGTACCCCTCATGTCACGAAGAGCAGTCACCATTCAGACTTGTGAATAAGCCCCCTGGATGAACCTGCGAGCGACACCGTTCTCGGTGAGATGCGAAACGTAGGAATGCCGAAAACTGTGCGGGGTCAAGGCTTTCGGTAGCTTCAAGGCGTCTCGGTACGCTTCGAACCGGGCGTTGATCTCCGGCGGCTTGATCCGCCCACCGCGCTCGGTGACCCACAACGCCGGGTGGCCGTCACAGCCGAACCGGGGGCGGATGTTGTCCACGTAGTCGGCGACGGCCTCCACCGCCCAGCCCATCACCGAGGCGACGTTGCGCCGCCGCGGGGGTTGACCACGCTTGGCCTTGCCGTAGCGGACATGCAGCGTGCCGTACCGGCCGAACTGCGCAGCCGCCGGGTTGCGGCCCCAGTCGGCGAGGTCCAGTCGCGCCGCCTCGGTCCGCCGCAGCCCCCACCCGTAGATCACCTTGAACAGGGTCGCGTCGCGATAGGCGGTCAGCGCGCCCTTCCGCTTTGCGCGTATCGCCCGCTCGACCTGGTCATCGGCGTAGTCGATGAACCGCTGCAGCTCCTCCCGGGTAAACGCGCGCGCCTCCGGGTTGCCCTCATAAGCATTCAGGTGCGCGATCGAGTTCCACTCGTGCACGATCGGCACCGGGTGCACCCCAGGCCCGAACTCCCGCTCGCATGCCGATGCCCACCCGTAGCGGGCGTTGTCGGTCAAGAACTCGGTGAACAACCGCAAGTCGCACTGGTAGCTGCGGATCGTCGAGGGCGCCAGATGCCGCTCACCGGTCAGCGACAACGACCACTCGTCCACGTGCGCCGGGGTCCACCGCCACGGGTACTCGTTGGTGAACTCCACGAACTGGCGCACCAGCCGCTCCCGCGCGCTGATCGTGTCCGCACGCAACCCACGGGCGGCCTGCTGCGCGGCCCAGCCCCGCAGCATCGCCCCCATCATCGCGTCCTCCGGGCGCAGCTGCGCCACCCCGGAGACCAGCTCCAGATGCGCCGCCCCGGCCAGATCCACCCGCCGCAACCCGCCCCCAACCCCGCTCGGAAAGTGGGCGGATCATGCACCCAACGGGCTCGAATGATCAAATCGGCAGGTCAAGCCACTTCAAGCCGCCGAGGACGACAGCGACTCCGAGCCCCCACTGAGCAGGCGACCTGCGGCTTCTCGCCCGCCTGATGCAACTCCCGAGCCTTCATGGACGTAGCGCATCGTTGTCGAGATCCAGGAATGCCCCAGCAGCTCTTGAACGGCGAGGATGTCCACTCCCGCCTGGTAGAGCTGCCTGGCGCAGTAGTGCTGCAGCACGTGCGGGGTCAGCCGGCCCGTCCAGCCCGGTAGGTGCCGGGCCACGGCGGCCGCCAACGCCCGACGCACCACGTCGGTGTTCACCCGTGCACCCGGGCCGTCGAGCTGGCGGCGCTCGGACGGGAACAGCGGCGCGCCGGGCAGCGAGTGATTGGCGTCGAACTGTCCCCAGACGTCCTCCACGAACCACGCGAGCGTCCGGTCCGCTCCGTTGATCAACGGCACCACCCGCTGCTTCGGGCCCTTTCGGCGGGAGCCCTTGCCGTGGCGGACGTTGAGCTTGCCGAACCGGCCCAGCTCCCACCGCACGTCGTCCAGATCGAGCATGCAGGCCTCGTTGATCCGCAGCCCCACGTCCGCGGACAACCGGGCCACGGTGTAGTTCCGGGCGGCCGGGGCGAACTTGCGGCACGACGCCAGCTCCTCGCGCCAGCCGGCGAACAGCTGGTCCAGCTCTGCCTCGGTCGGCGGGATCCGCAGCTGCGCCTCGACCGACATCCGTGGCCGGTTCATCTCGTCGATCGGGCACTCGACAACCCGCCCGGTCAGCTCGTGCAGCTCGACCTTGTGGCGCAGCTCGAGGAACTCGAAGTAGGTCACCAACGCCTGCGCCCGGGCCGCCCGCGTCGACGACGACACCCCGCGCAGTACCGTGCCGAAGTACCAGTCCGCGTCCCGTGGCTCCATCTCCCACAGCGGCCGACCGAACCACTTCCGGACCAGCTCGAGATGGTTCGTGTCGCCGCGGATCGTGCTGTCCGCTAGCCCTGCCGAGTGCCGCGCGAGCACGAACCCGGCGAGCACGTCGAGCTCGAAGTCGGCGAGCTCCTCCTCCGTTGCCGGCGCTCGCGGCTCCCGCAGAGACCGCACCACCGCGAGCGTCAACTCGCCCCCTCGATGTTCATCGCCGCTGAAGCTGTGTCAGTGTGGCGATGATCCTTTCAGTCCTGCAGGACAGCCTTCAATCCGGCCCTCGCTGCCCGTGCGCTGCGGCAGGCCGCGGGTCAGCTGCAGAGAAGAGTCAGCATCTGCACGTCCGGTCGCTGGGAACCCAGCGGCTGTTGCGTAACCGGTCGTATTCGATCAGATGCGAACTCGGGACGGTTTGCTGTGCGATCCACAGCGTCATCGCTTGCTCACGCAATAGCATCGGCACCGCGTGGACCGCCGCATAGCCGGCTCTCCGGCGCTCCGGACCGAACCGGCAGCATCGCTCGCCGGCCTCGTCGAGGTCGGGCACCTCCACGGACCGCCGCTGACAGTCCAGACAGGGGTATTCGTCGACCTGCAACCGCTCACCGCGCCCGGACAGCCCCCACGCGACGCCGACGACGGCGGTACCGGCGGCCAGGAGCCTCGGCGGCCGCGACATCAGCGAGGTAGGTGTGCGCCACCGGGAGCGCCGGGGCAGCCCCACGGCCACGGCGATGTGCACGGGGTACGGACGTACAGCGATGGTCCGACACCGCGGTGGACAGCGCCTGGATCAGGTCGGGAAGCCTCTCCCCGGCGCATCCGGTCACGCAGGCTCCCGACTCCGGCCGCGCGTAGGCCGAGTGTCTCCGGTCACGCCTCTGCCGACGTGTGGTGCGCCTCCAGGCGAGGAGCCCTGGGAGAACGGGGGCAGGAACGGCATCGCGGCCTGGCAAGGAGGCGATGCGTCGGTGGGCGAAGGTGAGTGCCCCGCGTCCAGACCGGCAACGGGGATCACGGACGAGGATCCGGACGCCCTGTTCGACATGCGGCTGCACGCGCCCAGACCCGACGTCGTCGTAGTGGGGGTCAGCGGGCCGTCGACATGACATCCGCGGCGTTGCTTGTCGAACGGGCGGGCAGCAGCTCGACCGCGCGCCACATCTCGTCATCGACCTGGGTGACGTGACCTTCCTGGGCGCCCGCGGGCTCGACGTCCTGCGCACCCTGTATAGGGAGGCAGCAGTACGTGGCGGTCACCTCCACCTGGCCGCCGAGCATCACGCGGTGCTCCGCGCACTGCAGATCACCGGGCTCGACCGGCTGTTGTCGATCAGCCCCACCGCGGAGGCCGCCATGGCCGCGACCCGTCGCTAGTTCGGGTCGACGTACCGGACGCGAACGATGGGCGTTCTCAGGCGTGCTGTCCGGGGGAGCACGAGCCGCTGGCGCGGCGGACGAGCCGCGTGGGCGGTCGGGCGAGCACAAGGGCCGGTTGCGCGATCGGTCCCGAGGTCCGCCGGCCCCTGACCGGATTGGTCACGTTTAGTCGATACCGCCGGGGGAACGGCTGGGGGCATGCGAGTGCGGGACTCAGTTGTCGTGGTCACCGGCGCGTCCAGCGGGATTGGCCGGGCGACCGCGCTCGCGTGTGCTGCGCATGGCGCCGCGGTCGTGCTCGCCGCGCGGCGGGAAGATGCGCTGCAGGAGGTCGTCCACCAATGCGAGGCGGCTGGGGGCAGTGCGCTGGCCGTCCCTACGGACGTGACCGACGCCGATGCCGTCCAGGGACTCGCGCGACGGGCGGTCGAGGGTTTCGGGCGGATCGACGTCTGGGTGAACTGCGCCGCCGTCACCGCGTTCGCGCCCTTCCAGGAGATCCCGCTCGGCGACTTCCGGCGAATCCTCGACGTCAACATCATGGGCTACGTCCACGGCGCCCGTGCCGCCCTGCCCTACCTACGCGACCAGGGCAAGGGCGTTCTGATCGACGTCTCCTCGATCGTGAGCGCGGTGCCGCAGCCCTACACACACGCGTACTCGATGACGAAGGCCGCGGTCCGGGTGCTCGGGGCGAGCCTGCGCCAGGAGCTGTGGCTCGACGGCGCGACACACGTCAAGGTGTGCACCGTGCTGCCGGCGACCATCGACACACCCTTCTTCGACCACACGGCGAACTACACCGGGCGCAAGGCCAAGGCGCTGCCACCGGTCTACTCCGCGGAGCGCGTGGCCCGCACCATCGTCAACCTCATCCGTGTTCCCCGCCGCGAGGTCATCGTCGGGCCGATGGGACGCAGCCTCGTCATGCAGATGAAGGTCGCGCCCGGCCTGACAGAACGGCAGATGGCGCTGCAGGTCGACAAGGCGCACCTGTACCGCACGAAGCCGGCACCTGCCACCGATGGGAACCTGTTCACGCCCGCCCCCGGCACCGGGTCGGTGTCCGGCGGCTGGCACGGCAAGCGCCGGACCGCGTTGCGCCGGGCCGCCTCCGCCGCGCTGCTGACCGGCGGCGTATTGATGGCACGCCGGTGGGCCCGCTGAACGGCTGGGACGACAGCGAGCACACCGCTGCCGCCGGAACGCGCGTCCATGCCGGGCTCCTTGGCCCGCCCGAGGCGCCCGCGCTCGTCTGCGTGCACGGATTGGGATGCTCGCACCGGTATTTCCTGCCGGTCGCCCGCGCACTGCGCCGCGATGCCCGGGTTGCAGCGCCCGACCTGCCGGGATTCGGGCGTACCCGCGGGCCCGCGCGGACCCTCGACGTTCGCGGTCTCTCTCTCGCGTTGGCGGACTGGCTCCGCGCCACCGGCCGCGGGGGCGCGGTACTCCTTGCCAACTCCACGGGGTGCCAGGTCGTGGTCGACCTCGCCGTCCATGCCCCCGAGCTGCTCGGTCCGGTCGTGCTGGTGGGCCCGACCGTCGATCGCAATGCACGCTCCGCGCCGCAACAGTTCGCGCGGCAGCTCGCCAACCAACGCCGGGAACCTCCCCGGCTGGGCGCCGTGATGGTGCCCGACCTGATTGCGTGCGGCCCCCGCCGCTATGCCCGGACCCTGGCCTACATGTTGGCCGACCCCGTCGAGCGCAAGCTTCATCACGTCCAGGTGAGCGCGGTCGTCGTCCGCGGTGGCCGGGACCCGATCGTGCCCGGCGAGTGGGCCCGCGAGGTCGTGCGGGACCTGCCGCAGGGCCGGCTCGCCGAGATCCCGGGTGTCGGACACACGGTGAACTGGTCGGCCCCGACGGAATTGGCCCGGATCGTGCGTCCGCTGCTGGGGGAGGTGTCGTGACCCGCCGGCTACGGGTGGCGCGCTACCTCGTCGACTTCGACTCCGGCGTCACCGCCGCCCGCAGCCTCGGCCGCTTCCTGCGGGGCAAGGACAATCGGGGGCTCTCGGTGGGGCCGGGTTCCCGTCTGCTGGCGGATCTCGCCTCGTCCCCGCCCACGCGAGTACGCCGTGGCACGTTCTCCGCGCTCGGCGCGCTCCAGGGGATCCCGCTCGACCACGCCCGGCGCATCAGCGCCGACGAGATCGCCGAATGGATCGCCGGACAGTATGGGCGCGGCCCTTACCCGATCGTCGTCGTGGGCTCGCCCAGCGGGGCCGCCGTGCACCTCGCGGCCGCGCTGCGCGCGCCGTACCTGCCGCAGACCACGCTGGCGGCGGTCCGCGACCTCGCGACGCACCCCGACGACCCCCGCGGCGCGATGCAGGCGCTGGCCCCGACCACCCGGCTGGTCGCACACCGCAATCCCGAGGTCGCCGTCTACCACATGCACGACCCGGCGCAGGACCGGCCGATGCTCGAAGGCATGGCCTACCTCCGGCTCAAACGCCTGACCCTGGGTCGAACGTTCGAGCGCTTCCTCGCCGAGCGGCTCGCCCCCGGCGGCACGATCCTCGTGGTCGAGGCCACCCGGACCTGGCGATCCCACGCCGTCGGCGAGCGGGCCTACTTCCAGTTCGGCGCGCTGGGCGGAGTGCCCGAGGACGAGTACCACGACAGCGGAGTACGGATCGCCGACTACCTGGACCGCGAGGGGTCGCCGTGGCGACGGTGGGATCCGCCGGAGGCCGACGCGCGCCGGCCGGAGGCCGAGTGGGGTTTCGATCCGGCGCTGCGACCCGACCTCGAACGCGTCGCCGCAGAGTACGGCTACCGGCTGCGGCGGCTGGTCGTGGACGAGCCGCAGGAGCTCAGCGCCTTCGTCGCCGACCTGTACCGGTGGTGGTATCGCCGGCGAGGCCTGCCGGGCCGGCGGCTGCTCGTCGAGTCCTACGTGCAGTGGGATCCGCTGTGGACGTTGCGGCTCGGCGCCGTTCCGTTCTGGATCCGGTTCAACATGGAGCCCTCGTACAAGGAGCTGGAACGCTACCTCGAACGAACCGAGCCGTACGACCACATCCACCTCAACCTCTTCTCCCAAGGACTGCAGTCCCCCGGGCTCGTGCCGGTACAGCGCTGGCGCGAACTCGTCACATCCTCGGCGAGGCTGCACGGCGACCTCGTCGGCGTCGACGAGGACGCCTACCCACTCGACACCGGCAGCACCCCGCGCTTCCAGCCGGCGTTCGCCGCACTCCCCCCACGACACCCGCTGCCGGCGCCTCTCGACATCACCCACATCGACCGGTTTCTCCAGGCCACCGATCGTTCGTACCGGTTGACCTGGAACTGACCTCGATGACCTCTGGCCCTCACCGACGCCCAACGCGTCACACCGGCTCCCACCGGCTGCCGGCCCGATCGCTCGTGAGCCCATTTCGCGGGCCGACCCCGTCCGGCTGGCGTCCCCGCACGCTGCAGCGCAGGTGGGGTGTCACGAACTCACATCGGACGAGGTCCTCCTGCAGGCGGAGGGCGCCGTTGGCATCCGAGGCATCGGGGCGGGTACGCGTCGGGCCGCCCCTCGCGGGGAACTGACAAGCCACACCCGCCACGTTTGGCCATCATCCGGGGCGGACATCCGCCAACGTGCGCGTTGTCGTCTTAGGTGCCACGGGCAATATCGGGACAAGTCTCGTCGCGACACTGGCGGCCGAACCGGCCGTCACGTCGCTACTCGGACTCGCTCGGCGGCTGCCGACATGGAGGGCTGAGAAGACCGAGTGGGCCACTTGCGATATCGCTCGCCACGATCTCGTCGAGCACTTCCGGGGTGCCGACGCCGTGGTCCACCTGGCCTGGCTCTTCCAGCCCACACATGACCCGGTGCTCACCTGGAACACCAACGTCCTCGGGGGCATCCGGGTCTTCGAGGCGGCGGTCGCAGCATCCGTGCCCACCCTCGTCTACGCGTCGTCGGTCGGCGCCTACTCGCCTGGCCCGAAGGACCGACCGGTGGATGAGACCTGGCCGACCGACGGGTGGCCGACCGCCGGCTACACCCGCGAGAAGGCCTACCTGGAACGCGTGCTCGACACCGTCGAGCGAGACCACGCGCACATGCGCGTGGTGCGGCTGCGCCCCGGGTTCATCTTCAAGCAGGCGGCGGCGACCGAGCAGCGCCGCCTGTTCGCCGGGCCGCTACTGCCCCATCACCTGGCGCGGCCCGGGCTGATCCCCGTCCTGCCGGACGTGCCTGGGCTCCGCTTCCAGGCCCTGCACTCGTTCGACGCTGCAGACGCGTTCCGCCTGGCTCTCCTCCACCCGGTCCGCGGCGCGTTCAACCTCGCCGCCGACCCGGTCGTCGACGTGGCCGAGCTCTCGCGGTTGCTGCGGGCCACCCGCGTACCACTACCCGCCTCCGCGGTGCGAGCCGCGCTCTCCGCGGCGTGGCGACTGCACCTGGTTCCGGCATCGCCCCAGCTGTTCGACGCGGTGCTGCGCTTGCCGATCATGGATACCGAACGAGCACGCGAGGAACTGGGATGGCAGCCGCGACACAGCGCCCTTGACGCCATATCCGAGTTCCTCGAGGGGCTTCACACGGCCAGCGGCATGCACACCCCGCCGTTGTCACCGGGCACCAGCGGACCTGCGCGGACGCACGAGTTTCGGACCGGGATCGGAAAAAAGCCCTAGTAGTGTCTCTCGACCGGCTGACGACCGGGTCCGTTCCCGCTGTCAGCACCGGCCTGAGCGAGCAGGCGGGAACCCAGGACATGCACGAGCCGCACGACAGGGCGGTCAACTCAACAAATCCCGGCCCGGGATTGGTCATCGCCCTCCACCGCCCCGACCCCGAAGTCCGGGTGCTACGGGTCGCGGGTGATCTGCACGATGACCACGCGGCTCAGCTTCGGCTGGTGGTCCAGGAGCAGCTGTTGTTGCTGCCTCGGATGCTCGTACTGGACCTGACACGCGTATCGAACGTGACCGGCCCGGCCGTCGAAAGCCTCGTCCAAGCCTCGGAAGACGCCCGGAAAGCCGCTGTCGAGCTACGCCTCGTCCCGCCGTGCGGTCCGGTCATCGACGCGTTCTCTGTGACGCAACAGCTGTTCGAGCTGTACGCCAGCCTCCAGGAGGCACTGCAGATCCGCCGGACCTGACCCGTCCACCGCCCCACGCAGAACTGCGAAGACCCCTCGCTCCCCAACCTCACCCAATGAGGATGGTGATGTGGGACGACGGCGCGTGGGCGCATGACATTACATTCGCGGCAGGGTAGCTCCGGCCGGATCCTGCCCGGCAGACGTTGACAGCGGTTCAGCGATGAGCTGCGCGCGGTCCAAGTGCTCCGGGGCCGCGACGCGAGGTGGTTCCTCGTTCAGACCCCGGCCTGCACTCGGCGCGAGCCACACGCGGAGCGGCCTGACGGACGAGGGCGTCGCCTCGTGGGTGAGCATCACGAGGATTACCGATCATCGCCCGGAAGCACGCCTTGACTTCCTCGATGTCGCGGGCGAGCCTGACCGCCACCTCGGACCCCCTCCCGAACGCGCGGCGCACCGCCGTTCGCGCTGCTCGCTTCACAGGGACGAGAACATGATCATCGCGCTCGCCAGCCAGACCGGGTGCGCGCTCGAGCACCAGGGCGTAGGTCAACTCGGGGCGCCGGCGGGCCGTCCGGCCGGCGGCGAGCGTCGGAATCCAGACGACCTCGGGGATCATTGGCGGGTCGGTGCTCGCGATCGCCCGGGTCAGCACCGCTTCCACGGCGGCCGGGGACACCGCGCGAGAGAGCCGGACGCGGATCACAGCAGGCACCAGCGTTCCGGTCGGGCTTACGCTCTGACGCTCGTCGTTCAGCATCAGGATCCTCCTGGTGGCCGCCCAGCTGCCAGCTCGTCGTCCCCCGCCCCGTGTCCGGCGGACATACCCCGCGCGCCCTTGCCCCACTCCGTCCTGGCAGGCCCAGAGGCAGCTGCGGCGGCGCCACGGGTAACCGCCCGGTATGAAGGAGCACGACGTCGTCTCGGCGGTCGGGCAGAGCGCGGGATCAGTCCGCCCAGCCCTACAACAGCTCGCCCGCATTTCTGAGGGCAGGGCCGGCCGTGCGAGGGTTGTTCTGGTCGTAGCGCGCCGGGCCGCGGCGATCGCAGGTCTGCTGGTGGCCGCCGAGCGGCCAGGGCTTCCAGGGGCTATCGGATCTGCTCGGTCAGGGGGTCCCCGCATACGCCACGCGTGGCGACACCTCCGGGTGGACGGAGCGCGTGATCAGCCCATTGCGTTCGAGCCCGTGCAACGGCAGCGTCAGCATCCGCCTACTCACCCCCTCGGCGGACCGTTCGAGCTCTCTGAAGCGCCGGGGACCGTTGCCGAGCTGGGCTCTGTCGCGGGGACAGCTCGGCCGATCAGCGGGCGGCTGCCGGCGATCGGAAGTTGTCCCGCAAGTGTTCGGCCGCCTGCCGCTGTGCCTGCGCTGCCTTGTCCAGGACGGCTGCCGCGCCGAAGAACTCGTGCATCACCCCGTCGTAGCGTGTGGCGGTGACGGCCACGCCGGCCTGCTCCAGGTGCCTCGCGAACTCCTCGCCCTGGTCGCGCAGCGGGTCGCGCTCGTCAGTGATCACCAGGGTGGGCGGCATCCCGGCGAGCGGCTCGGCCGGGACCGACAACAGGTCCACCCGCGGGTCGGTAGCGCGATCGGCCACGCCCTCGAAGGCGTGCATCGCCATCCAGGACAGCAGCGGACGGTTGAGCGGCCGGGCGTCCGCGGCGTCGACCATCGACTCGCCGAACTGCTCTCCGGTCGTCAGCGGGTACACGAGTACCTGTGCCACGGGCAGGGGCTCGCCCGCAGCGGCGAGCTGCAGCGAGGTGGCGGCCGCCATCGTGCCACCGACCGACTCACCCCCGATCGCGATGCGTGATCCATCACCACCGAGGCCGTCGGCGTTGTCCCGGATCCACCGGTACGTCGCGAGCACGTCGTCGTGCGCCGCCGGGAAGACGTACTCGGGCGCGCGGCGGTACTCCGGAGATACCACGATCGCGCCCGTCCTGTTGGCGATCCCCCGGCAGGACGCGTCGTAGGTGCCGACGCTGAACAACACCCAGCCGCCACCGTGGATCCACAGCACGATCGGCAATGGATCGTCACCGGCGTCCTTGGGCCAGTAGACGCGCACCCCGAGCCGCCCGCCCGGACCGTCGATGGTCATGTTCTCGACCTTGTCCACGGGCTCGGGCTCGGTGGACTTACCGTCCTCCTCCAGAACCCTCAGGACAGCGTCCGCCGGTGTGGGCTGGCGGCGGGCCTGGTCGGGGGTGAGGATCTCGAACGGCTGCGGCTCCATCGCGGCGAAGGCGTCGACGATGCGCTGCGCCTGAGGGTCGAGCGCGCCGGACGGGTCCGTCGCAAGGTGCTTCTTCCGGCCGGTCGCCTTGTCGCGCACCATGTCGACGGCCTTCGCGCCCGCGTCGAGCAGCTTGTGGCCCGTCTCCCCGGACGGAGCGTTCGGGTGCGCGAACGTGGGCGCGGCCCGCTTGGCGGCGAGGAACTCCTTGCCCAGCTCGGCCATCCGCTCCGGCCCGACGGCCTGCCGGAACCGCGGCAGGAACTCCCCCTCCTCCTCCGCGACGTGGTGGCGGATCGAGGCGATCAGCCGTGACAGCGCGTCCTCGAACTCCGGCTCGCCCGGGTCGCTGTTGTTCAGCGTGACGAGCAGTTCCTTCGCCTCCTGGTGCTCGTCGCGGCCCTCTTCGGCCTCGTGGGTCTCGCCGGCCTCTGCCATCGCCGGATAGAGCACCCGCTCCTCCGCGTCGGCATGGAGGGCCAACTCGAACGCAACCTGATCGACCAGCACCCGCCGATCGCCGCGACCGGCCTCGAGGTGCTGGAACTGCCGCTCGACGACGGCGTGGTCGTCCGCGATCAGATGGTCGACGTCGCCGGGCAGCGTCGGGTAGGACAGCGGCATGGCAAGGGCCTCCAGGTTCCGGGTCCGAGTCGATGAGCCGGGTTCCCGTGACGGTCGGGTTCACACCGACTTCAGCTCGACGTCAACGAGAAGTTGCGGCACCAGGGCACAGGGGATTGCCGCTTTTGGATCACCAGCAGGCTCGGCGCTGGCCAGATTTTGTACGGCCATGACCACGGCGGCGCGGTCGCCGACCAGTTTTCGCAAAGCCGTCGCGCCGGAGGCCCAGGCTTTCCCGGCGGCGCGGCCGGCCGGGCGAGCGCGGGCGAAAGTGGCGGTCAGCCGCCCGAAGCGACCTCGCCCATCGCGCGTCGATCCGGCGCGCAACCACGTCGGACTCGGCACGCTCGCCGCGCCCGTGCGCAGGGTGAAAGTGACCGCCCCCGGCGAGCGGTCCACGTGGGCGTGGCGGCTCGCCCTCGAAGTCCAGCACTCTCACGGTGTCCGCTGGCAACCCCGCCCGGACCACCTCGACCAGTTGCTGATCCCCGGCCTGCAGCTCGGCCAAGACCTGCTGCCCGAAGTAGCGAGCCCGTTCCGGTGGCTCGCCGAGCAACTGTCCGACCTCGACGATGAACTCCCTACTCATCTCCTCCTTCCCACTCGTCCGTACGACGCCGCGGTCAGTGGTGCCGGACGGGTTCGGTGCCCAGCAGGTCGGCGTAGTCCGGAGGCAGCTGCGTGGCGATGTGGTCGAACTCGCGTCCGGTCAGACCGACCTTGAACGCGGCGAGCGTGGCCCGGGCGTGCTGACGGGCCTGCGGCTCAGTGCAGTTCCCGCCCTCGGCCTCGGCGACCCGCCGGTAGAACTCCTCGACCCCGAACCGGTCGCCCGGCCCGTCCTCCGGGAGCAATGCGGCGAGTTCCGCGGGGAGCTGGGACGCGAGGTTACGGGTCTGGCCGCCGGCCAGCCGGGTGCCGAGCACCTGCACGGTGGCGCGGACGGCGCGTTCGGCGTCCTCGTGATCGGCGATGCCAGCGGTGCGGGCCACTGCTGATGTGATCTCGTGCTGTTGCATGCCCATCGGGTACCCGCCGCGCATCCGTCCCTCACGATCGGGCTCCCGATCGGCCCGTCCCCGACGCGTCTCCGTCGCGCGCCGCGGCTCGGTGCGCAGGATGGCCGGACGGCGTCGGTCCGGTGCGGATCGGTGTGGCTCCGCCCTCGTTCGGGGTAGCCGCACCACGGGAGGGGATGCACATGCGATTCCGGGATCGACGAGACGCCGGACGCCGTCTCGCGCAGCAGCTCACGGTGCTCGACCTGCACGATCCGTCGTGCTGGCGCTCCCCCGCGGCGGCGTGCCCGTCGCGGCCGAAGTGGCACTGGCACTGGCACTGGGAGCACAGCTGGACGTGATCGTCGCCCGCAAGCTGGGCGCTCCCGGCCAACCCGAACTGGGTATCGGCGCGATCGCCGAAGGCGGCGGGATCGTCGTCAACACCCGCGTCGTCACCGCCCTCGGCCTGTCCGACGACGACGTCGCGGAACTCGCCGGGCCGCAGCGACAGGAGCTTCAGCGCCGCGTGCAGCACTACCGAGCAGACCGGGACCTGCCGGATCTCGCCGGACGCGACATCATCCTGGTCGATGACGGGCTAGAGCGTGTCCCTTGGATCATGGGACGGGGTCGCGGAGCCAGATCCTGATCGAGGCGACGTCGATGGTTCCGCGGAACATGTAGTCGCGCTTGTCGTAGCGGGTGGCGACCGCGCGGTGGCC
>NZ_JAHKRK010000225.1 GCF_019396355.1 Pseudonocardia nigra | reverse complement strand
CCCCCCCCGCCGACGGCCGCCAGCGCCTCGCGCGCCCGGCGCCCGACGGCCTCGACCAGCTCCGGCGGCTCCAGCAGCCGCGCCCCGCCCCCGAGACCGAGCACGAGCCGCACGAGCCAGGCCGGGTCGGCGTAGCGCAGCAGCACCCGGGCCCGCCCATCGGTGAGCTCCGCGACGTCGTCGACCGGGTAGTACTCCGCCACCCAGCGCGCCTCGCGCTCCAGCAGCAGCACCGCGGAGCGGTGCTCGGCGTTGGGGCGGAACAGGCCCGCCGACACGTCGGTGGGCTCGGCGTCCGGAGGCGGCGCGGCGGCCTCGTCGAGCACCTCGACGTCCTCCACGCGGTCCAGGCGGAACAGCCGCACGCCCTCCGCGCGGCGGCACCACGCCTCCAGGTAGCCGCGGCCCTCCACGATCAGCAGCCGCATCGGGTCGATCGTGCGCTGCGAGACCGCGTCCCGGCCCGCCGTGTAGTAGACGATCCGCAGGGCGCGGCCGGCGGCGAGCGCCTCGCGGACGGCAGCGGTGGTGGCGGCGGCGTCCGTGGCCACGTCGACGGCCACGCCCGCGAGCCCGGCGTCGCCCACCGCCCGTTCGATCTTGGCGATGGCCCGTCGCACGGCGGCGGTGTCCACCACGCCGGGCACGTCGCCGAGCGTCCGCAGCGCCACCAGCAGCGCCGTCGCCTCGGCCGTGGTGAGCCGCAGCGGGCGGCGCATCCCGGCGTCGTGGGTGACGGTGACGGTGTCGCCGGAGAACGACAGGTCGACGAGGTCGCCGGGGCCGTAGCCGGGCAGCCCGCACATCCAGAGCAGCTCGAGGTCGCGGCGCAGCTGCCGCTCGCCGATGCCGAAGTCGGCGGCGGCCTCCGCCACGGGGATCCCCGGCCGCGCCAGCAGGTAGGGCACCAGCGACAGCAGCCGCGGCAGCCGCTCGGTGACACCGCCGGTGCTCATGACCCCGCCCGTGAAGGGGCGGGCGCCACGGGCACGGCGTGGGCGGCCGCGGACGCCTCCCAGTTCGCCTGCACGGCCGCGGCGAGCGCGTCCGGACCGAGCACGGCGACGTCCGGCCCGTGTCCGGCGAGCCAGCGGGCCACCGTCTCGACGCTGCGCAGCTCGATCTCCAGCTCGTCGCCCGGGCGGCCGTCGTGGACGCACGGGCCGATGACCCGCCCGATCCGGCGCAGCCCGTGGGCCCGGCCGTCGGCGACCCAGACCCGCGCCGTGCCGCGGACGGGCGGCGGGTCGACGCTGCGGCGCACCATCGCCATCACGTCCACGTCGTCGGGAACCGTGACGTCCCCCTCGCGGCCCACCGGCGTGATCGGCTCGCGGATCCGTGACACGCGGAACGAGCGCGGCGCGCCGCGGTCCCGGTCGTACCCGGCCAGGTACCACCGCCCGCGCCAGGACACCACGCCCCACGGCTCCACCGTGCGCCGCTGCTCGCCGCCCCCGTCGGCGGCGCTGCGGCGGTGGGTGAACGACACCGCGCGCCGGGCCCGCACGGCCGCCAGCAGCGGCGCGAACGCGGGCTCGGTGGCGCCCACCCGGGGCTGCACCCGGCCCCGGTCCTCGTCCACCTCGACCCCGGCGGCCCGCAGCTTCACCAGCGCCCCCTGCGCCGGGCCCGCGAGCTCCGGGGAGTCCCACAGCCGCGCCGCCAGCGCCACCGCGGCCGCCTCGTCGGGCTCGAGGTCGATGTCGCCGAGCTCGTAGTCCTGCCGGGCGATGCGGTAGCCGTCCTTGGTGTCGAAGCTCGACTGCCGCCCGGTCTCCAGCGGGACGCCCAGCTCGCGCAGCTCGTTCTTGTCGCGCTCGAACATGCGGAAGAACGCGTCGTCGGTGCGGGCGTCGGCGTAGCCGGGCACGATCTGGCGGATCCGCTCCGCCGTGAGGAACTGCCGGGTGGACAGCAGGCAGAGCACCAGGTTCACCAGCCGCTCGGCCCGAGTGGAGGACACGCCGGGAATCGTACGACCGGGAGCCGTGGCCCCGCGGCCGACCGGCCGTAACGGGCGGTCAGAGGGAGGCGATCAAGCGGTCCACCCGCTCGTCCACGGCCCGGAACGGGTCCTTGCACAGCACGGTGCGCTGGGCCTGGTCGTTGAGCTTCAGGTGCACCCAGTCGACGGTGAAGTCGCGACCCGCGGCCTGTGCGGCCGCGATGAAGTCGCCCCGCAGCTTCGCGCGCGTGGTCTGCGGCGGGGTGTCCTTGGCCGCCTCGATCTCGCCGTCGTCGGTGACCCGGTCGACCATGCCCTTGCGCTGCAGCAGGTCGAACAGGCCGCGGCCGCGGCGGATGTCGTGGTAGGCCAGGTCGAGCTGCGCGATGCGCGGGCTGGCGAGGTCGAGGTCGTTGCGCTGCCGGTACCGCTCGACGAGCCGGTGCTTGATGGCCCAGTCGACCTCGCGGTCGATCAGCGACAGGTTCTGGGTCTCGACGGCGTCCAGCGTGCGGCCCCACAGGTCGAGCACCCGCTGCATCGTGGGGTCGGCGGTGCCCCGGGTGGCGACGTGCTCGACGGCCTTCGCGTAGTACTCGCGCTGGACGTCCAGCGCGCTCGCCTCCCGGCCGCCCGCGAGCCGGATGGTGCGGCGGCCGGTGAGGTCGTGGCTGATCTCGCGGATCGCACGGATCGGGTTGTCGAGGGTGAAGTCCCGGAACTGGACGCCCGCCTCGATCATCTCCAGCACGAGGGTGGCCGACCCGACCTTGAGCAGGGTGGTGACCTCGGACATGTTCGAGTCGCCGACGATGACGTGCAGGCGCCGGTAGCGCTCGGCGTCGGCGTGCGGCTCGTCCCGGGTGTTGATGATGGGGCGGGAGCGCGTGGTGGCGCTGGAGACGCCCTCCCAGATGTGCTCGGCGCGCTGGGACAGGCAGTACACGGCGCCGCGCGGTGTCTGCAGCACCTTGCCGGCACCGCAGATGAGCTGGCGCGTGACGAGGAACGGCAGCAGCACGTCGGCGATCCGGGAGAATTCCCCGGCCCGCGCGACCAGGTAGTTCTCGTGGCAGCCGTAGGAGTTGCCCGCCGAGTCGGTGTTGTTCTTGAACAGGTAGATGTCGCCGCCGATGCCCTCGTCGACCAGCCTGCGCTCGGCGTCGACCAGCAGGTCTTCGAGGATCCGCTCGCCGGCCTTGTCGTGCGCGACGAGCTGGGTGAGCGAGTCGCACTCGGCCGTGGCGTACTCGGGGTGGCTGCCGACGTCCAGGTAGAGCCGGGCGCCGTTGCGCAGGAACACGTTCGACGAGCGCCCCCACGAGACGACCCGGCGGAACAGGTAGCGCGCCACCTCGTCCGGGGACAGCCGCCGCTGGCCGTGGAAGGTGCAGGTGACCCCGAACTCGGTCTCGACACCGTAGATCCTCCGCTGCATCCCGCCAGCGTATGCGGAGAAGGGCCCCTCGTGTCACCACTGTGAGGGTCCGGTTGCGGCGCGTCGCGCAGTAGATCTTCCCGTAGATCTACGGAGGTGCCGGGCGATCCGGCGCCACTAGCGTCTCCCCCGCAGGCGCACCGCCGGCCTCGGGGGTGCCGGCGGGGCGCCCTGCGGACCCGCGAGCGGCGCAGCTGCGTAGGGTCGGATCCGTGATCTCCTGGCTCCGGGGCCGCGCCGACAGGGTGAACGAGACCGACCTCGCCATCTCGCGCGCCGTCTCCTCGCTGCCCCCGTCGCGGCTCGACGACGCGATGAAGAACCTGTCCACCGCGGCGAACCACAGCGTGCTCTGGTTCGCCGTCGCCGCGGTGCTGGCGGGGCGGCGCGGATCCACCCGGAAGGCCGCCGCGCGGGGGATCCTGGCGATCGCCGGGGCGAGCGCCACCGCCAACGCGCTGCTCAAGCCGGCGCTGCCCCGGCGGCGGCCCGCCGCGTCCGAGCTCCCGGCCTACCAGACCATCGCCAACCCGCCGACGTCGTCGTCGTTCCCGTCCGGGCACGCCGCATCGGCCGCCGCGTTCGCCACCGCGGTCGCGATGGAGAGCCCCCGGGTCGGGCTCGTGATCGCGCCGCTCGCCGCGTCGGTGGCGTACTCGCGCGTGCACGTCGGCGTGCACTGGGCCTCCGACGTCGTCGTCGGCGCGGCGCTCGGCTCGGGCGTCGCGCTCGCCACCCGGCGCTGGTGGCCGGTGCGCCGCAGCGATGAGGCACTGGCCCGCCCCCTGGACACCGTGCCGGAGCTCCCGCGCGGCGAGGGGCTGGTCATCGTGTCCAACCAGCGCTCCGGCGACGCCGACCACGACCCGGCCGAGGAGCTGGAGGCCGCGCTGCCCGCCGCCGTCGTCGTGCGCGCCGAGCCCGACCGCGACCTCGACGAGCAGCTCGACGCCGCCGTCACCGCGCAGGGCGACCGCGTGCGCGCCGTCGGGGTCGCGGGCGGGGACGGCACGGTCGCCGCCGCCGCGGCGGTGGCGGGACGGCGCCGGCTGCCGCTGGTGGTCGTCCCGACCGGCACGCTCAACCACTTCGCCCGCGACGTCGGCGTGTACGACCTCCAGGAAGCCGTGGACGCCACCGGCGCCGGGGAGGGCGTGGCGGTCGACCTGGGCGTGATCGACGTGCACCCCGGTCAGGGCGGGGACCCGCAGGTCCCCGCCGTCGTGCGGCAGCGGCTCTTCCTCAACACGGCGAGCCTGGGCTCCTACCCGGATCTCGTCCGGCTGCGGGAGAAGTGGCAGCCGCGGTGGGGCAAGTGGCCCGCGTTCGCCGCCGCGCTCGTCGTGGTGCTGCGCAACGCCGAGCCGGTGGCGATCAAGATCGACGGCCGCTGGCTGTCGGTGTGGTTCCTGTTCGTGGGCAACGGCCCCTACCACCCGCGGGGGATGGTGCCCGCCTGGCGGCCGTCGCTGGACTCCGGTCTGTTGGACGTGCGGTGGCTGCGCGCCGACATCCGGTTCTCCCGGCTCCGGGCCGTGCTCGCGCTCGTGCTGGGCGCGCTCGGCCACAGCCGCGTGTACCACCAGCGCGAGGTCGGCGTGCTCGACGTCGAGCTGGCCGTGCCGGGCATGCTCGCCACCGACGGCGAGGTTGTCGAGGAGGCGGGCCGCTACACGTTCCGCGTGGCGAAGGACCCGATCCCGGTCTACCGGCGGCACGAGCACAACTGGACCGGGCGGGACCGCCCGTTCCTGGGCTGAGCGACCGGGTCAAGCGCCACCGCTGCCGTACGGGCGCGTCAGCACCTCGAGGTTGTGGCCGTCCGGCGAGTCGAAGTACAGCCCGCGACCGCCGTCGTTCGTGTTGTGGCCCGGCTGCCGGTGCCCGGGGTCGGCGTAGGTGGCCACCCCGCGCTCGCGCAGCCGGGCCGCGACGGCGTCGAACTCGTCCTCACCGATCAGGAACGCGTAGTGCTGTGAGGGCACGTCCGCGGTGTCCATGAAGTCGAGGCTCACCCCGTTGTGCAGTTCCACGACGGCAAACGGCCCGAACGACGTGGGCTCGGGCAGGCCGAGGACGTCGGCGAGGAAGCGTGCGCCCGCCTGCTTGTCCCGGGAGGCGACGATCGTGTGGTTCAGCTCGATGCTCATGCCGCTCAGCATCGAACCTCGAGCCCGGTCGAGGTCAACCCCGCATCACCGCTACCGGCCGTGCTGCCCGCCCTGCTGCTCGATGAGGATGTGCAAGAGGTCGGCGATCTGCTGCTGCCCGGCGGCCGTGGCGTCGAGCCTGCCGCGCATCTCGGCAAACCCGTTGTCGACCTTGCCGAATTGTTCGTCGACCTTCGCGAATCGTTCATCGACCTTGGCGAACCCGTCGTCGACCCGCTGCCGGAGATCGGTCATGTCCTCGCGCATCGCGTTGAGGACACGCGTGTTCTGCTCCCGGAACTCGCGGATCTCCCCACGGATCTCGGCGACGTCACGATCGGCTCCGCCGGCGAGCACGCGGGCGGCCGCGGCATCCTGCTCGCTGTGCCGCACGCGACCGGCCAGCTCCTGGACCTGCGTTTCCAACGCCGCCACGCGGGCCTCGAGATCCCCCGATTCCGCCATGACCGGGAGCCTACCGGGCGCGGGTCGCCGACGAGGCCGGTTCGGTCAGTGCGGGCAGGGGCCCCTCATGACTCGTCGCCCTCCACCGCGGCGCTGGCTGCGGGTGCGTCGTCGCCACCCGCGACGTCCGGGGTGGCGCCGTTGGCACCCCGGTTGGCCTCGGGAAGCAGGTCGCGCAGCGCGGTGCCGGTGATGCGGCGGAAGGTGCGGCGCGGACGGGTCCGATCGAGCACGGCCACTTCGAGGGCCTTCACCCCCAGCACCTCCGCAGCTCCCCCGTTGGCCGTCGACGCCGCCTGCAGCGCCTCGACGGCGATCGCGATCGCCTCGGCGAGCTCCACTCCGGGCCGGTAGGTGTCCTTGAGCTTCGCGCTAATCGGGTCGGTGGTGCCGCCCATCACCACGAACTGCGGCTCGTGGGTGATCGAGCCGTCGTAGGTGATCCGGTAGAGCTGGTCGGACTCGGCGTCCGCACCGACTTCGGCCAGGCACAGCTCCACCTCGTAGGGCTTCTGCTGCTCGACGAACGCCGTGCCGAGGGCCTGCGCGTAGGCGTTGGCGACCATGCGGCCGGTGACATCGCGACGGTCGTAGGCGTAGCCGCGGAAGTCGGCGAGGCGGATGCCGCCGGTGCGCAGGTTGTCGAACTCGTTGTAGCGGCCCACCGCGGCGAAGCCGATGCGGTCGTAGATCTCCGAGATCTTGTGCAGCGCGGCGGACCGGTTCTCGGCGACGAACAGCACGCCGTCGGTGTAGGTGAGGACGACGACGCTGCGGCCGCGGGCGATGCCCTTGCGCGCCAGCTCGGAGCGGTCGCGCAGCAGCTGGTCGACGGAGGAGTAGAAGGGCATCGTCACGGCAGGAACTCCTGGGGCATCGAACGGGCGGGGAGCATGGCGCTGTCCATGGCGCGGACCTCATCCACCGGGGTTCTCGGTGCGACCGGTCACGACGTCGCGCACGACCGCCTCGATCTCCTCCTCCGGGCGGCGCACCGCGCCGTCGGCGCCGGTGATGCTGACGACGACCGGGAAGATCCGGCGGGTCAGGTCGGGGCCGCCGGTGGCGGTGTCGTCGTCGGCGGCGTCGTAGAGCGCCTCGACGGCTGCGCGCACCGCGCCCGCGAGGTCGGCGGCCGGGTTGTGGCGCTTCTTCAGGGCCGACTTCGCGAACACCGAGCCCGACCCCACGGCGTGGTAGCCGAGCAGCTCGTCGTAGCGGCCGCCCGTGGCGTCGTAGGTGACGATCCGGCCGGCCTCGGCAGGCTCCTTCGCCGTGTCGTAGCCGACGAACAGCGGAACGACGACGAACCCCTGCAGCGCGGCGCCGAGGTTCTGCTGCACCATCCCGGCCAGCTTGTTGGCCTTGCCGTCGAGCGAGAGCGGCACGCCCTCGGTCTTCTCGTAGTGCTCCAGGTCGACGCTGAACAGCCGCACCATCTGCAGCGCGATACCGGCCGACCCGGCGATGCCCACCGCGGAGTGCGAGTCGGAGACGAATACCTTCTCGATGTCCCGCTGCGCGATCACGTTGCCGGAGGTGGCCCGCCGGTCACCGGCGATCACGACGCCCTCGGCGAACGTCAACGCCACGATCGTGGTGCCGTGCCGCACGTCCAGCCCGCCGGCGGCCGCGGCCTGCGGCGAGAGCCCCTCGGGCACCCGGCCCGGGAGCAGGTGTGGCGCGTTGGCCGTGACGAAGTCGGTGAACGACGACGGGCCGGGCGCGAGGAACGCGCCCAGGCCCGTCGGGGTGACCTGCGGGTCGGGGAACGACATGGTCAGGTGGACGCCTCTCCTCGTGCTGGTGCTCGTGGTGGAACGACGGTGGTGCGCGGGCGGCGGAGGCCGCCCGAGGGTTCGGCTACTCGCCGCCCTTCTGGACGTAGGCACGCACGAAGTCCTCGGCGTTCTCCTCGAGCACGTCGTCGATCTCGTCGAGGATCGTGTCGACGTCCTCGCCGAGCTTCTCACGGCGCTCCTGGCCCGCCGCCGCGGCGTCGCCGCCGTCCTCGTCGTCCCCGCCGCCTCCGCCCTGGCGCTTGGTCTGCTCCTGCGACATGGGTGTCTCCTCCTCGCGCCTGCCCGGTTGCGCCCCCTGGCTCAGCACCGGGTCCGGTAGCTGAACACTACCCAGCCGATCGACGACACGCCCGGGATGGGAACCGTGCCGATGCGCGCGTCGGGCGCGGCGGGGCCCTCACCCGCGGGTCAGGGCCTCCACCAGCTCCTCGGCCGTACGGGAGTTGTCGATCAGCTCGCCCACGTGCCGGCGGGTGCCGCGCAGCGGTTCGAGCGTGGGGATCCGGACCAGCGACTCCCGGCCCAGGTCGAAGATCACCGAGTCCCAGGACGCCGCCGCCACCTCCGCCGGGTAGCGCTCCAGGCAGCGCCCGCGGAAGTAGGCGCGCGTGTCGTCCGGCGGCTGGTGCATCGCGGCCAGGACGTCGTCCTCGGACACCAGCCGCTTCATCGAGCCGCGGGTGACGAGCCGGTTGTAGAGGCCCTTCGCCATCCGGACGTCGGTGTACTGCAGGTCCACCAGCTGCAGGCGCCCGGAGTTCCAGGCGAGCCCGTCGCGCTCCCGGTAGCCCTCCAGCAGCCGCAGCTTGGCCGGCCAGTCCAGCCGGTCCGCGCACTCCATGGGGTCGCGGGCCAGGTCGTCGAGCACCTCCCCCCAGATGGTGAGGACCTCGGCGGTGGCGTCGTCGACGTCGGCACCCATCGTGTTCTCGACGTGCTTCTGCGCCTTCTCGAAGTAGGCGCGCTGCACGTCCAGACCGGTCATCTTGCGCCCGTCGACCAGGTCGACGGTGGTCTTCAGGCTCGGGTCGTGGCTGATCCGGTGCACCGAGCGGACCGGCTCGGCCAGCCGCAGCTCGTCGAACCGGACCCCGGACTCGATCATGTCGAGCACCAGCGCCGTGGTGCCGACCTTGAGCAGCGTCGAGTACTCGCTCATGTTCGCGTCACCGATGATGACGTGCAGGCGGCGGTACTTGTCGGCGTCGGCGTGCGGCTCGTCGCGGGTGTTGATGATGCCGCGCTTGAGCGTGGTCTCCAGGCCGACCTCGACCTCGATGTAGTCGGCGCGCTGCGACAGCTGGTAGCCGGCCTCGTCCCCGGACGCGCCGAGCCCCACCCGACCGGCCCCGCAGACGACCTGGCGGGTGACGAAGAACGGCGTCAGCCCGGCCACGATCGACGGGAAGGTGGTGGACCGGGCCATCAGGTAGTTCTCGTGGGCGCCGTAGCTTGCGCCCTTGCCGTCGACGTTGTTCTTGTACAGCTGGATCCGCGGCGCGCCGGGCACGGTGGCCGACCGCATCGCGGCCTCCTCCATCACCCGCTCCCCCGCCTTGTCCCAGACCACGACGTCGCGCGGGGTGGTGACCTCGGGCGTGGAGAACTCCGGGTGGGCGTGGTCGACGTAGAGCCGCGCGCCGTTGGTGAGGATGACGTTCGCGGCGCCGAGGTCGTCGAGCTCGGACTCCGCGGGGTTGTGCATCGTGGGCGCGGACAGGTCGAAGCCGCGGGCGTCGCGCAGCGGCGACTCCACCTCGTAGTCCCACCGGGCGCGGCGCGACCGGGGGATGTCGGCGGCCGCGGCGTAGGCCAGCACGACCTGGGTGGAGGTGATCACCGGGTTGGCGGTGGGGTCGCCGGGCACGGAGATGCCGTACTCGATCTCGGTGCCCATGATCCGGCGCGCGGTCACGGGGCCGCCTCGACGTGCGCTGTCATGTCCCGAGCCTAACCGCGGCAGGCGCGCACCGGTGCCCGGCCGCCTGAGCGCACCGCGATGATGGTCCCGTGCATCCAGCGGACGAACCGGTGGCCCGTTACGACGCCGCGGGCACCGAGATCGGGGTGGCGCCCCGCGGCGTCGTCTACCGGGACGGGCTGTGGCACGCCGGTACCGGTGTGCTCGTCCGCAGCGGGGACGGCGAGCGCGTCTACCTGCACCGCCGCCACCCAGGCAAGCTGATCTTCCCCGGCCGCTACGACTGCTGGGCGGGCGGCGTGCTCGGGCCCGGGGAGTCCCCGGCCGCCGCCGCCGAGCGGGAGCTGGCCGAGGAGTTGGGGATCACCGGGGTCCCGCTGGTGCCCTGCGGGCGGTTCGCGTTCGACGACGGCGCCGTGCGGTGCCACACGTTCACCTACGAGGTGCGGTGGGACGGCCCGGTGCGCCACCAGCCCGACGAGGTGGTCTGGGGCGAGTGGGTGACGCTTCCCCGGCTGCTCGAGGTCCTCGCCGACCCGCAGAGCTACCCGTTCGTCCCGGACGGGCGGGTGGGCATCGAACGCTGGCTTGCCGCGCACGGCCGCACGGACTGATCAGGTTCCCAGCCCCGCCTCCCGCGCCCTCGCCACCGCCTCGCCGCGGTGGGCGACCCCGAGCTTGGTGAAGATGCTCGAGACGTAGTTGCGCACGGTCTTGTGCGACAGGTGCAGCCGGTCGGCGACGGCGGCGTTCGTCAGCCCCTGCGCGACGAGCCCGAGGATCTCCCGCTCCCGCTCGGTGAGCTCCGGGAACGGGCGGGCCGCGCCTGGCGCGGCGAAGTACCACCGCAGCCGCCGGGCGATCCCCGGGCCGAAGATCGCCTCACCCCCGGCGACGGCCCGGATCGCCCGCATCGTCTCGACGCCGTCGGCTCCCTTGAGCAGGTAGCCACGGGCACCGGCCCGCACGGCGGCGAACACCGAGTCGTCGTCCTCGACCATGGTGAGCACCAGCACCGCCGTCGCCGGGGCCTGCGCGAGGATCGCCCTGGTGGCCTCGATCCCGTTCCCCCCGGGCATGGCCAGATCCATGAGCACGACGTCCGGGTGCTCCTCGACGGCGGCCGCGACCGCCTCCGCGCCCGTCGTGGCCTCTCCGACGAGCTCGATGTCGGGCTCGGCGGTGAGCAGCGCGCGCATCCCGAAGCGGAAGCCCCAGTGGTCGTCGGCGACCAGGACGCGGATCGGCGTCACCGGTCGTCCCCGACCGGTAGCTCGGCCCGCACCAGGGTCCCGCCGCCGGGAGCGGGCCCCACGTCCAGCCGTCCGCCCAGCTCCACGGCGCGCTCCCGCATCGACCCGAGCCCCACACCCACACCGCGGATCGCCCCGATGCCGCACCCGTCGTCGCGGATCTCGACGACCAGCGCGCCCGGGGCAGGCGCCAGCCGCAGCACGCAGGTCCGGGCGCGGGCGTGCCGCACGACGTTGGTCAGGGCCTCCTGCGCGATCCGGTACGCCGCGACCTCGACGGCGGCGGACAGCGGCGGCAGCGCCGCCGGGGCGTCCACGGTCACGTCCAGGCCATCGGCGCGGTGCCGCCCGGCCGTCTCGGTCAGGGCGCCGAGCAGCCCGAGGTCGTCCAGCGCGGGCGGGCGCAGCCCGTGGACCACCCGCCGGACGTCCGTGACGGCCTGCTGGGCCTGCGCCTTGAGGTCCAGCAGCAGTTCCTCGGCCGCGTCCGGGTCCCGGCGCAGCAGCGTGCGAATGGCGTCGATGGTGAGCGCCTGGCTCGACAGCTGCGGCCCGAGGCCGTCGTGCAGGTCGCGGCGCAGCCGCCGCCGTTCCTCCTCCCGGGCGGTGACCAGCCGCTCCCGCGCCCGCCGGAGGTCGTCGGCGAGCAGCACGGCGTGCGCTGCGGTCCCCGCCTGCCGGGCGAGGTCCTCGAGCAGCCGCCGGTCCGCCGGGCCGAACCCGTCCTCACCTCTGCGCGGGGACGCGACCAGGTCACCGACCCGCTCGGCGCCGTGGGTCAGCGGGAACCGGAGGACGCGCTCGCCCGGGCTCCCCCGGGACGCCCCGGCCGCGCCCGTCGTCTCGATGGCCACGTACGGCAGCTTCAGCGCGGAGGCGAGGGTCTCGACGACGACAGCCAGCACGTCCTCGCGCGCCGCGCCCGCCTCCAGCCGGGCGCCGAGCCGGGAGAGCACGGCGTAGGGGTCGTCGCGGTCGCCGTGGACGAGCCGGTTGACCGCACGCTGCAACCGCGTGCGCAGCGGGATGACCAGCACGGCGACGAGGCCGGTCGCGAACAGCGACAGCACGGTCGTCCCGCGCCCGGGCACGAGCGCGCCGATCCCACCGACGACGAGCACGTAGATCGCGACGACGGCCACGGTGAGGGCCGCGTAGCCGAGGGTGCGGCTGAGCACCAGGTCGATGTCGAACAGCTGGTGACGCAGGACGGCGATCCCGATGGTCACCGGGACCGCGAGGAAGGCGAGCTCGAGCAGACCGATGCCGGCGAACTCGTAGAGCAGCGCGGGCACGCCGGGCGCGGTGAGCTGCGGGACGAGCTCGGCGAGCGTCCCGAGCCCGACGAACGCCACCATCGCCGTGCCGATGCCGAGCAGGGCCCACTTGAGCTGCCTGCGCTGCACCGGCCCGGCACGCCGGTACCGCACGACGGGTGCGACGAACAGCGCGCCGAGCAGCACCGCGTACAGCGGGAGGTCCACCCACAGCGGCCGCTCGTTGAGGGCGGAGGCCGGGAAGTGCTCGTTGAGGACGAGCTCCGCGACGAAGACCGGGGCGACCCAGCGGGTCCAGCCCGGGACGAATCGGCCGTCCGGGAACAAGTACACGAGCAGGAAGAAGCCGGCGAACGCGGCCGTGCCGAGCACGTCGGCAACCACGCGGACCGCGGGTGGGGCGCCCGCGGTGTCGACGGTGTTGGGGAAGAATGCCGCCCAGGTCACGAGCGTGAGCGAGATGAGCCATGCGCCGCGGTCTCGGGGGCGGCGCAGGTGGATCGCGACGCCGACACCCCACCACACCGCGGTGACCAGCAGGATCACGCCGATCTGCACCGCCGCGTAAGCCGCGGGGGCGACGCCCAGCGCGGCGAAGGCGCCCGCGGCCTCGGCCGGGGTCATGCCGTCGCCGAAGCTGCCGAACCCCCGCAGCTCGGCGACCGCGGTGTACGCGCTCGGGAGACTCACGAGGAACAGCGCGGCCGATACGCCGCCCGCCGCCCACCAGACCGCCTCGGCGAGCCACCGCACGGCCGGGTCCCGGACGGCGTGCCGCACCGCCGCCGGACGCCGCACCACCTGCAGGGCCTCCACACGGGCCTCCTCGCGCTCGGCGGCGGGCGTTCAGTATGGGGACGGGTGGGGGGGGGCCGGGGGCCCCCGC
>NZ_JAHKRK010000224.1 GCF_019396355.1 Pseudonocardia nigra | reverse complement strand
GCGGCGGACGCCGCCGCCGACGCCGCGGCCACCTCGGCCGCCGCGAGCGCGAGCTGCTGCTGCACCGCCTGGAACCGGCCGATCGGCCGCCCGAACTGCACGCGCTCCCCCGCGTACCGGACGCTCGCGGCGAGCGCCCCGCGCGCGGCCCCGGCGAGCAGCGCCGCCCGGCCCAGCGCGGCCCGCAGCCGCAGCTGCTCCGCCGCCCCGGCGGGCGCCGGCGCGACCGCCTCGGCCGTGCCGTCCACCGTGACGGTGTCGCGGGGCTCCTCGGCGAGGTTCGCGCCCTCGGTCAGGGTCACCGCGTCGGGCCGCAGCAGCACCACCTGCTCGCCCGCGAGCACGGCGATGCCGGCCGCGGCCCGCGCCCAGGGCACCCGCGGCAGGGTGCCGCGCACCGCGGAGCCGTCCACCGCCAACCCGCCCGCCGCGGCCGTCAGCGGGCCGTCGGGCAGCGGGATCCCCGCGGCGTGCAGCAGCCACCCGGCCAGCAGGTCGGTCTCGACCAGTGGCACCCGCGCCGCGTGCGCCCCGGCCGCGGCGAGCACGATCGCGGCATCGGAGAGGTCGGCCTCGCTGCCGCCCGCGTCGGCGGGCAAGGTGAGCCGGGCGAGCCCGGTCTCCTCCAGCGTCGACCAGAGCGCGCCGTCGTAGCCGCCGGCGTCCGGCTTCCGCGCGTCGCCGAAGATCGACTCCGCCAGCTCCTGCAGCTCGGTGTTCACCGCCGTGGTCATCGCAGCCCCATCCCGCGCGCGACGATGCCGCGCAGCACCTCGTTGGTCCCGCCGCGCAGCGTGAAGCCCGGCGCGTGCAGCACGGCGTCGGCGAGCAGCCGCGCGTACCCCTGTTCCGCCCCCGGGTCGGGCGGGATCGCGACCAGCAACCGGGCCGCCTCGATCACCTCGTTCTCGTACCGCGTGCCGAGGTCCTTCACCACGGCCGCGGCGAGCTCCGGGGCCTCCCCCGACTCCAGCGAGCCGGCGACCGCCAGCGACATCCGGCGTAGCGTCCACAGCCGGGCGACGAGCCCGCCGAGCTCGCGTTCGGCACCGCGCGTGCCGGCCAGCTCCCCGACCAGCGCCGCGAGCAGCGGGAACGTCGAGAGGAACCGCTCCGGCCCGCTGCGCTCGAACGCCAGCTCGCTCGTCACCTGCCGCCAGCCCGCGCCGACCTCGCCGAGCACCATGTCGTCGGGCACGAAGACCCGGTCGAACACGACCTCGTTGAAGTGGTGCGCGCCGGTGAGCAGCGGGATCGGCCGGATCTGCACGCCCGGCGAGTCCAGCAGCACGACGAACTGCGACAGCCCCGCGTGCCGGGTCTGCTCGTCGCGCGGCGCCGACCGGGCGAGCGCGAAGAACGCGTGCGCGTGGTGCGCCCCCGACGTCCACACCTTGGTGCCGGTGAGCTCCCACCCGCCGTCGACGCGCTCGGCCTTGGTGCGCACGGCGGCGAGGTCCGAGCCGGCGTCGGGCTCGCTCATGCCGATGCCGAAGTACACCTCGCCCTTGGCGATCCCGGGCAGGAACCGCTGCCGCTGCGCCTCGGTGCCGAACCGCATCAGGGTCGGGCCGATCTGCCGGTCCGCCACCCAGTGCGCCGCCACGGGTGCGCCCGCGGCGAGCAACTCCTCGGTGACGACATAGCGGTCCAGCGGGGACGCGCCGTGCCCGCCGTACTCGACGGGGATCGTCATCCCGAGCCAGCCTCGGCGGCCCAGCTCCTTCGTGAAGCGCTCGTCCCAGCCGGACAGCCACACGTCCGCGCGGGGCGCCCACCGCCCCGCCGCCCGTTCCTCCGCGAGGAAGGCACGGACCTCTGCCCGCAGCGCGGCGGCGCGCGGCGGGAGGTCGGTGGGTGGTGGCACGAGGGCGGGCAGCCGTTGCAACGTCTCGGTCACCGCCCCATCCTGCGCCATGAGGTGCCGAAGCACGACAGTGGCGCTCGTCCCACCGGATGGCTGCATTTGCGCGGCGGAGATGACAGCATCGCGGCCATGACGAACCCCGGCCTGGCGAGCAGCCCCGATGTCGACGCCCGCGCGAGCGCCCCCTCCCCCGCCGACGAGGCCCGGGTCGTCGACGCGGTTCCCACCGGCCTGTTCATCGGCGGCTCCTGGCGGTCCGCCGCGTCCGGGCGGACGCTGGTCGTCGACGATCCGGCCACCGGCAAGACCCTCTGCGAAGTGGCCGACGCCGGCCCGGAGGACGGCATGGCCGCGCTCGCGGCCGCAGCGGACGCCCAGCAGTCCTTCGCCGCGATGCCGCCGCGGGAGCGCGGGGAGATCCTGCGCCGCGCCTACGAACTGATCATGGACCGGATCGACGACCTCGCGCTGCTCATGACCCTCGAGATGGGCAAGCCGCTCCCCGAGTCGAAGGGGGAGATCACCTACGCCGCCGAGTTCTTCCGCTGGTTCGCCGAGGAGGCCGTGCGGATCGACGGCGGGTACGCGGTGGCGCCCAACGGCGCGAGCCGGTTCCTCGTGCAGAAGCAGCCCGTCGGTGTGTCGCTGCTGATCACCCCGTGGAACTTCCCGATGGCCATGGGCACCCGCAAGATCGGCCCGGCCATCGCGGCGGGCTGCGCCACCGTGCTCAAGCCCGCGGCGCAGACCCCGCTGTCGATGCACGCGCTCGCCGCGATCCTCGCCGAGGTCGGCCTCCCCGACGGCGCGCTGAACATCGTCACCACCTCCGACGCGGGCGGCGTCATGGAGCCCCTCATCCGCGACGGTCGCGCGCGCAAGCTCTCCTTCACCGGCTCCACGGCGGTCGGCAAGCTGCTGCTGGAACAGGCCTCCGAGCAGGTGCTGCGCACGTCCATGGAGCTCGGCGGCAACGCCCCGTTCCTCGTCTTCGACGATGCCGACCTCGACAAGGCGATCGACGGCGCGATGCTCGCGAAGATGCGCAACATGGGCGAGGCCTGCACCGCGGCCAACCGGTTCCTCGTGCACCGCTCGGTGGCCGACGCCTTCGCCGACCGCCTCGCCGAGCGGATGGGCGGCCTGCGGGTCGGCCGCGGCACCGAGGACGGTGTGCAGGTCGGCCCGCTGGTCGACGCGAAGGGCCGGGACAAGGTGATCGGGCTCGTCCGGGACGCCGTCGACCGCGGCGCGTCCGTGCGGGTCGGGGCGGAGCCCGCGGACGGGCCGGGCTACTTCTACCCGCCCACGGTGCTCACGGACGTGCCGCTGGAGGCCCGCCTGACGTCGGAGGAGATCTTCGGTCCGGTCGCCGCCATCAGCGTGTTCGACGCGGAGGACGAGGCCGTCGCCGCCGCCAACGACACCGAGTACGGGCTGGTCAGCTACCTGTTCACGGAGAATCTGACGCGGGCGCTGCGCGTCTCGGAGCGGCTGGAGTCGGGGATGGTGGGGCTCAACACCGGGCTGGTGTCCAACCCCGCCGCGCCGTTCGGCGGCATCAAGCAGTCCGGGCTCGGCCGCGAGGGCGGCAGCGTCGGGATCGAGGAGTTCCTCGAGACCAAGTACGTGGCGATCGGCTTCGGCGGCTGACCCGCCCGCCGGCCGGCCCCGTGCTCAGGGGCCGGCCGGTGGGGCGTTCGGGTCCGGGCCCGGAGCCCCGCCCGCCGGCGCGTTCGGGTCGACGGGCGCGTTGGGGTCGACCGGCGCGTTCGGCTGGGCCGGGACGATGGCATCCGGTGCCGGGACCGACTGGTCCGGTGGCACCGCGTAGTACGTGTCGGACGGGTCGGTACCGCTGATCACCGAGTCGACGAACAGCTTCCCGCCTTGCATCGCGACGAACCACATCAGCAGCCCGAACGCACCCACGGACGCCAGGTTCAGCACCCGGACGTTCGTGGGGGTCCGCCCCAGCCGGCCCCTGCTGGTCTCGACCGCCCACGCCCTCGCCCCGAGCACGACGAGCAGCAACAGGGCCGCGAGCCAGACCCAGACGTCTCCCGCAGGATTGATCACGTCAGCCACCCACCTCGGCGAGCGGGCCGGGAACGGCCTTCTTCAACACCGCGTTGAAGCCGTCCTGGTAGGCCAGGACGTAGCGACCGGACGCCACCAGTTCCTGGATCAGCCGCAGACTCCAGCCGGGCTCCTTGCCCTCGAGCACCACGCCTTCGCGTTCCACCGAGGTGAAGGTGATGATCACGTCGGGGGCGTCGGCGTCGATGCACCGGATCGGGTCGTTGGCCAGCTGGGAGCAACCGTCGATCACGTTGCCGCCGCTGTGGGTGTCGATGCCCTCCACCCCGTACGGACCGACGTGGCTGAGCGGCACGATCTCCTGGCCGTGCGGTGTCTCGGCGATCGTCTGCCGGGCCAGCGCGACATCCTCCGGATAGACCGTCTGGTAGGCGTCGTTCCCGCCGCGGATCAGCACGAGCAGCGCGAACAGGCCGACCATGCCCCCGGCGAGGACGTAGTGCATCCACCGCCAGCGGCGCACGGCCGCGCGCAGCGCGTCGGCGCAGAGGATGGTGAGCACCGGCAGGCCGTAGAGCACGACCCGCATGAACACCTCGCCGCCGTAGCCCTGGACGATCACGCCCATCGGCACGACCGCGAGCGCGATCGGCACGAGGTCGCGTCGGCGCCGCCAGTAGACCCACGCCCCGGCGATCGCCACCAGCCAGGTGAAGCCGGGTACCAGGATGCGCAGCATCTTCACCGCGACCTGGCCGGTGTCCCCCATCAATCGGTCGGCCACGCCGTTCTCGATCGCACCGCCGTCCTCGCCGCTGCCGAGCAGCATGCTCAGCTGGTTCACCCAGAACGGTCGCGCGGCCACGATGAGGTAGACCCCCACGGCGAGGATCCCGACCAGCACGAGCGTCCGGCCGCGGATCCGACCCACCACCGCCAGCACCACGAGCTGACCGATGAGCGCGATCGGGGTGAGCTGGTGCGACGGCGCGATGGCCAGCAGACACAGCGCGGCGCAGAAATAGATGAGCAGCAGCTGCCGCGGCGGCAGCGTCGGCCGGTTCGGCGGCGTCATCGCGGCGACGAGCCAGCGCCGCAGCAGCGGCAGCTTCTTCGCCTCGGCGTGCGGGGCGGGCCAGCCGGGCACCCCCGCCGGGTCCGTGCGGCGGGTGGCCAGCGGACCGAGGGCGAAGGTCAGCACCGTCAGCTGGAGCACGATCGCGGTGGCCTGGGGCGAGAAGTAGTCCTGCTCGATCCAGTTCAGGCCGAGGAACAGCCACGCGGCCACCCACGGCGTGCGGGTGCCGCCCAGCAGGGACCGGGCGAGCGCGTAGATCCCGATAGCCCACACCCCGACGACCATCGGCGGGAACCAGCGCAGCACCTCGTCCAGCTGCGTGGCCCCGCCCGCGTCGCGGAACCACGCCCACTGCGCGAAGAATCCCGGCCAGTAGAACCGCGCGTCCACGCCGGTGGGCGGGATGCCGTCGCCCGCGATCGCGTCGGTGAACCCGGCGAGCAGCCACGCAGTGGTGAACCGGGCCACCGGCTGCACCACCGACGGGAGCCCGAACGAGCACAGGATCAACACCGTGGTGGCGGCGCCCAGCATGGGGATCCGCGGGCGCGGCGACCACAGCTCGGCCACGCACGCGGCCACGGCGAGCGCCATCGCCGCCCACGCCGCCGGGCTGAGCACCTTGGCCAGCCCCCACCCGTCCATCACGGACAGGTCGGTGGTGGCCGCGGCCACCGGGAGCATCGCCACGGCGGCCAGCGCGAGCATCGGTGAGAGCCAGCGGTGCACCACCGGAGGCAGCCCGGCGAGCGGCACCCCCGGCGACGGCCGCCGCCGCACGTGCGACTTCGCCCGTGCCTTCTGCTGCTGCTGGATGGGCAGTGCGGTGGTGGCATCCGCCGGGCCCGGGGCGCGCACGGCGGTGGTCGCGGCGTCGACGCCGGCGGCGGGGCGCGGTGCGCCCGGGCGCGGCCCCTCACCCGAGGAACGGGTGTCCGTCGATGTCACCGGGAAGGCACCTCCAGTTCGGCCCGGCGGCGGGCCGGGGAGAAGATCACAGCGGCGGCGCAGACCACCTGGACCGCGATGTAGCCGAGCGCGACCGGCACCAGTGCGGACACGCCCCCACCCACCACGGGCACGACGGCGGCGACGAGCAGCACCAGCACCGTGCTGACCAGCTGCAAACGGGCGTACCCCATCGCCTGGCCCACGGCCTGCCGCACCCCGAGCTCGTGCAGCACGACCAGGCGGAACGCGAGCCCCAGCAGGAGCAGCTGCAGAACGGTGTCGGCCTCGGCGTAGGCCGGACCGAAGAACAGCAGCAGCAGGGGGTGGGCCAGCGCAGCGCCCAGCGCCAGTGCCGGCAGGAAGATCACCAGCAGCCTACGGCGGGTGGCCGCGGCGAGTTCGGCGGCCCGGTGCGGCTCCCGGGCGACGTTCACCGCGAGCGAGTTCATGAAGAACATGCCCGCGATGTCGAGCACCGTGACGGCCTGCCACACGATGAAGAAGACGGCGCCGGTCTCGGTGCCGAACCGCAGGTTCAGCAGCAGCGGCACCTGGTTGTAGAGCAGGACGCCGCCCATCTGCCCCACCGCGGTGGGGCCGAGGAAGGCGAGCGCCTCCTTGCGGGTGGGCACGGTCCCGGCCGGCGCGTCACGGGTGACGCGTCGCGCCAGCAGCGCGATGACGGCCGAGCCCGCGGCGACGAACACCACGATCGGGACGAGCCAGGACAGCGCCGCGCCGTAGGACCCGAGCCCGGCGACCCCCGCGAGGACGACGAGCAGGCCGAGGCGCGCCGCGGCGAAGAACCCGTTGCGCCAGACGGCCCACCAGGCCTTGCCCAGCGCCACGACGATGAAGTCGTGTACGACGAACACGCCCCACCCGGCGCATCCGAGCACGAACAGCAACAGACCCAGACCGAACGGCCCGTCGGGACCCGCCGAGATCTCGGCCAGCTGCGGCACCACGAGCGCGTACACGAGCCCGACCAGCCCCGACAGCGGCATGATCAGGAGCAGGCTGGTCCAGATGAGCCTGGTCGTGTGCCGGCCCGCACCCGGCAGCCACCGCATGAGCCCGATGCCCAGGTTGAGCTGGGCGGCGCCACCGACGAGGATCAGCGCGTTGACCACCAGCTGCGCCTCGCCCACCACCGCGGGCACCATCAACCGCGCGGCGATGATCCAGAACAGGAACCCCGCCACCGAGTTCAGCAGCGAGCTCAGCGAGAGTGCCAGGCCGTCGTTCAGCCCGGCGTTGCCGGTGTCGTCGGTCGGTGCACCGCCGCGCTGCACCGCGGGGATCCGCACCGTGTCGGCGACCACGGCCCGCAGCCGGACCGTGGGCGCGCCGGCCGGGTCGAGCACCTCGGTGGGCGGATCGGCCCGCGGATCCGGATGCGGGCGGCCGTCATGGCCCGGCCGCACGATGGCCGAGCGGTGGCCGGGGGTCGGGTGGCGGGGTCTCACGACGCGGCGACCACCGGGTGCGGGACGGTGCACGGGGCGGTCATTGGGCGACCACCGCGTGGCGCAGCAGGAACGGGATGCTCACCACGGTGACCAGGTACAGCGCCGCGGCCGGCTCCCAGAGCCCGGTGCTCACCATGATCTGAGAGATCAGCAGCGTGACCGCGACACCCACCCCGACGGTGAGCAGCCAGACGTGCGCGGCGGGTGCGCGGCGCAGGAACCCCGCCGCCGACCAGCCCGGCCCCAGGATTAGGAAGGCCGTGGTGACGACGAAGCGGACGTCCCCGAGCACGCCGTCGGTGATGTTCATGAGGCTGAGCACACAGGCCAGCGGTCCCGCCACGACCAGGAGCAGCGCCACCACCCGGCGCGCCACCCTGGCGCGCGTCAGCTCGGCGGTAGAGGGCACGCTCACCGTCATACTCCGTTCGTCACCCGGACGTGGTCACCGGACACCCCGGCGCATCCCGTCGGTGTCGAAAGTGTAGAGAAGGCACGCCCCCGGTCAGGACGCCTCCTCCTCCAGGGCGAGCCGCACGGCCCCGCCGTCGCGGCCACCTTCGCGCCTGACCTGCTGCTGCTCGACGGCCGGGACGCGGGGCTGCGGCATCGGGCGCGGGCCGTGCGCGGCGGCGTCGGCCAGGGGCAGGCCGTTCGGGGCGGTGGCCGTCTCGACCGGCACCACCGGGATGCCCCCTGGCGGGGTGACCGCGCGGGACTGCTCCTCCACCTGCACCCGCTCGGCGCGGCGGCGCTGCGCGCGGCGGCGCTCGGCGGCGAGGGTGCGCAGCACGCGGGTGCCGTCGGCGAACGTGCGCAGGTTGGACTGGCCGAAGATGCGCTCGCGCTCCATCGACGGCACCTCGGTGATCTTCAGCCCGGCCGCGGCGACCCGGCAGTTGAGCACCGTCTCGATCTCGAACCCGTCGCCCCAGATCATTCCCTCCGCGGGGGCGGGCGCCTCGATCGGGGGCAGGTCAAGCACCGGCAGGATGTCGGCCCAGAACGCGTTGTAGCCGTAGCAGAGGTCGGTGTACGACGTGCCGAACAGCGCGTTGGCGACCCCGTTGAGGCCGGCGTTGCCGGACTTGCGCAGCAGCGTGATGTCGTCACTGCCACCGCCGCGCACGAAGCGGCTGCCCTTGGCGAAGTCGGCGCCCTCGATCAGTGCGCGGACGAAGGCCGGGATCTCCGCCGGGTCGGCCGAGCCGTCGGCGTCGAACATGACGATGACGTCGCCGGTGGCGGCGGCGAACCCACAGGCCATGGCATTGCCCTTGCCCTTGCGGGTCTGCGTGATGACCTTGACCCAGGGAAGCACGCGCTGCGCGGTCTCGATCGTGCCGTCGACGGAGTTGCCGTCGACGACGATGACCTCGTGAACCGCAGGACGCACCGCGGCGATCGCCGGGAGGACGACCTCCAGGTTCCGCGCCTCGTTCCGGGTCGGCACCACCACGGACACCCGCGGGTTGCCGTTCCGCTGCATCGCCGTTCTCCCCCCCACCGCACTCGCGGTGTGTTCGCGCCTTCGTACCTGTCGTCGCCGGAGCCACTACCCAGGACACTCGTCTTCACTCGGCTTATCTGCGTGGGCCCCCATCGCGTTACGTCACTTTTGAGCGACGGCGTCACACCGTTCGGAGTAGCGTCGTTGCGGTATTCGGCCCGAGCAACCCGGCGTCCTCGCCCGGCACTCTACGGACGGGGCGAGCGGGCGCCGGCCGCGGTCCCCCGATGGTGCACCCGGAGGGCCGCACGGTTCCCCCGGATGGGGCGAGTACCGTCGCCACGTCCCGATCGTCAGGAGAGTCGTCAGGAGAGGAGCACTGTGATGCTGCCGATGCCGAGCGTCTCGGTCTGCATCCCCGTCTACAAGGGCGAGCGCTTCCTGGCCGAGACGATCCGCAGCGTTCTGGACCAGACCTACCGCGAGTTCGAGCTCGTCGTGCTGGACAACGCCAGCCCGGACGAGAGCGGCGCGATCGCCCTGTCCTTCCGCGATCCGCGGATCCGCGTGGTGCGCAACCCCTCCGTCCTCTCCCAGCCCGACAACTGGAACCGCGTCGTGGAGCTCAGCCGCGCACCGCTGGTGAAGGTGGTCTGCGCCGACGACCTGCTGCACCCGCGTTGCCTCGAGTTCCAGATCGGGCCGATGGAGGCCGACCCCGGGCTCGCCGTCGTCGCCTCGCGGCGGCACATGATCGACGAGGAGAGCCGGGTGATCGTGCCCCGGCGCGGGCTCGGCGGCCTCACCGGCGTGCGCAGCGGCGTGGAGGTGGCCCGGCGGGTGGTGCGCAGCGGCGCCAACCCGATCGGCGAGCCCGGCGGCGTGCTGTTCCGCCGCGACGACTTCTTCGCTGCGGGCGGCTGGCGGGCCGACCGCAAGTACATCATGGACCTCGACATGTGGATGCGGCTGCTCGAGTACGGCGAGTTCCTCGGACTCCCCGAGACGCTCGCCGCGTTCCGGATCGGCCGGGGCTCGGTCTCGGCGGAGAACGAGCAGGCCATCTACGAGGAGCAGCGGCTGCTGCTGGAGGACCTCGGCGGGTCCGAGCACTTCCAGGTGCGATCGGTCGACCTCGCGGTGGGCCGCATGCTCGCCCCCGCCGGGCGCGCCCGGCGGCGGGCCCTGTTCGCCGTGTCCAAGCTCGCCGCCCGCCGCAGCGACCGCGCCGCCGCCTGAGCGCTCCCCTTCCGCGAGCCGGGCGATCCGCGTGCGGAAAACGGGCGACTCGGGCGCCGAAAACTGGCGACTCGCGGGATTTCCGCGAGTCGCCCGTTCCGACACGCGAGTCGCCCGTTCCCGACACGCGAGTCGCGGGATTCCTACTGCTGCGGCGGGGTGTCCGCCGACTGCTGCCGCCCGGCGGGCCCGTTCTGCAGCCCCGGCGGCGGAGCCGCCGGCAGGCCCTTCGGCTCCGCACCGCCCCGCTGGGCCGGCCCGTTTCCCCCGGCCGGGGCCTGCGCGTTCGCGCCGAGCGGGTCCGCGCCCGGGGTGCCGAGGGAGGGCACCTCCTTGCGGGCCTGGGCCTCGGCGTCGGCCACCACCCTGGCGATCTCCGGGTCGGTCGACGTGTCGAACCAGTCCTTGATCGACTCGTCGTCGTCCTCGGGCCTGGCCGCGCCGACCGCGTCGTCGACCGGTGAGGGCTCGAACCGGAACACCCCGTCCTCGCCGGGTGCCCCCAGCATCCGGGTGAAGCCCTCGAGCGCCTTGCCGAAGTCCGACGGCACCAGCCACACCTTGTTGGCCTCGCCCTGCGCCATCTCCGGCAGGGTCTGCAGGTACTGGTAGGCCAGCAGCTCCGGCGTCGGCTTGCCCGCCTTGATCGCGGCGAACACCTTCTCGATGGCCTTCGCCTCACCCTGGGCCTCCAGGTAGCGGGCCGCCCGCTCACCCTGCGCCCGCAGGATGCGCGACTGCCGCTCGGCCTCGGCGTCGAGGATGGCCGCCTGCTTGGCGCCCTCCGCGGTGAGGATCTGCGACTGCTTCTGCCCCTCGGCGCTGCGGATCGCCGACTCCCGCTGGCCCTCCGCGGTGAGGATCATCGCTCGCTTCTCGCGGTCGGCCTTCATCTGCCGCTCCATCGACTCCTGGATCGACGGCGGCGGGTCGATGGCCTTGATCTCCACCCGGGCGACGCGGATGCCCCAGCGGCCGGTGGCCTCGTCCAGCTCGCCGCGCAGCACCGTGTTGATCTGGTCCCGCGAGGTGAGCGTGCCCTCGAGGCTCATCCCGCCCACGACGTTGCGCAACGTCGTGGTGGTGATCTGCTCGACGCCGTTGATGTAGTCGGAGATCTCGTAGACGGCGTCCTTCGGATTGGTGACCTGGTAGTACACGACCGTGTCGATGTTGACCGTCAGGTTGTCCTGGGTGATCACCGGCTGCGGCGGGAACGACACGACCTGCTCGCGCAGGTCGATCCGCTCCCGGACCTTGTCGATGAACGGCACCAGGAACACGAGCCCCGGATCCGCGGTCGCCTTGTAGCGGCCGAGCCGCTCGATCACGGCGGCCGTGGCCTGCGGGATGATCTGCACCGCCTTGACCACCGACACCACCACCAGCAGCACGAGCAGCGCCACGACGACGAGCAGCACCACGTTCACGTCCATGGGTTCCCTCCCCTCTTCTCCCCCGCCGCCCAGTGGATCTCACCGGCAGCGGATCAGGCACATCGCCCCGCTAGTCCTGCGCGACGACCAGCGCGGTCGCCCCCGAGATCGCGACGACCGTGACGCGCGTGCCTTCCTCGATGACGTCGTCGTCGGCGAAGGCGCGCGCGGACCACACCTCGCCGCCGATCTTGACCCGGCCCCCGTGGCCGTCCACCCGCGCGATGACGACGGCGGCGTTGCCCACGAGCGCCCGCGTGTGCATGTCGGTCGGCTCGACGCCGCGGTCCAGCCTGCGCCGCAGCGCCGGACGCACCGCGAGCAGGAGCAGCACCGAGGTGACGGCGAAGACCACGCCGCCGACGATCGGGGAGTCCAGCACGACGAACGACACGCCCGCCGCGGCGAGGGCCGCCCCGCCGAGCATCAGCAGCACGAACTCGCCGGACAGCACCTCGGCCGCGATCAGCAGGACGCCCAGGATGAGCCAGATCACAGCGGGCACCATGGGCCCGATCCTGCCAGACGGCGGCCGCCGGTGATCAGTTCGTCACGAAATCGATGAGTTGCTCGACGGCGCCGATCAGGGGCGTCTCCAGGTCCCGGAAGCTGCGGACGGCGCCCAGCACGCGCCGGGCGCCGTCGGCGGGCTCGCCCCAGCGCAGCTCGGCGCACACCCCGGTCTTCCAGTCGGTGCCACGCGGCACCTGCGGCCAGGCCCTGATCCCGACGACCGTCGGCTTCACCGCCTGCCAGACGTCGACGTAGGGGTGCCCGGTGACGAGCACGTGCGGTCCGGCCACGGCGGCGGCCGCGCGCGTCTCCTTCGACCCCTCGACGAGGTGGTCGACGAGGATCCCGAGCTTCCGCTCCGGCCCCGGCCCGAACTCGGCGACGGCGGCGGCGAGGTCGTCCATCCCGTGCATCGGCTCGACCACGACCCCCTCGACCCGCAGGTCGTGGCCCCACACCCGCTCCACGAGCTCGGCGTCGTGGAGGCCCTCCACCAAGATGCGGGCGGCACGCGCGGTCCGCGCGGTGTGGCCCACCACCTTCACCGAGCCCGACGCCGAGCGGGCCGGGCCGGCCGGCGCCCGCGCGGGCAGGACGAGCGTGGCGGGCGCGCCCTCGTGCAGGAACGCCGCGGGCTGCAGCGGGAAGACCCGGCGCCCGCCGTGGCGGTCCTCCAGGGTGACCGCACGGGAGTCGACCGCGACGATGGAACCGCAGAAGCCGCTCGCCGCGTCCTCCACCACGAGCCCCGGCTCGGCCGGGACCTCCGGGATCGGCCTGCGGACCCTGTGGCGGGTGCCGTCGGCGCCGAATGCCCCTCGGTAGTCATGCGCGCGGGTCACCCGGTCGTTCTACCCGGCGCCGACCACGCCCGACGGGAGCGACACGCGGGGGCGGCCCTCCCACTGCCGGCGACCTGCGATGACGCGGCGTGGTCGGCTTCACGCTCCACGGAGGAGTGCCCACGCACCCGGACGTGGCTAGCCTGGCCCCGTGCCCCGCCCCTCCGCCACCTTCACCGTGTGGACCTCGGCCTGGCTCGCCGGTGCGGCGGCGCCCGACGACGTGCTCGACGCCCTCGGGCCCTGGGCCGACGCCCACGACGTCCAGGCCGCCGACCCGGAC
>NZ_JAHKRK010000223.1 GCF_019396355.1 Pseudonocardia nigra | reverse complement strand
ACCTGAGGCGGGCGTGCCCATGCACGGGCCGACGTCCATGGGGACCCCGCTCGCCACTGCCGTCGCGGGCCGCGGCGCCCGGCCTGCGCGCGGCGGCGGCGGCCGTCGAACAGCGGGTGGAGGACCATCACGGTGGCACGATCATCGAAGCCGGCAAACAGCTCAGTGGCACGGCCGAGAGCGCACGCGGCTGGGCGCCCGGTCAGGACCGGTAGAGCCGCTCGGCGTAGGACGGCCCGTAGTAGGCCTCGAGCTCCTCGATCGGGTCGTCCGGGCGCTCCACCGCCTTCGAGATTCGCGCCTTGGCGGGCACCGCCTCGGGGTTCCACTCCTCGGGGTGCCACAGCTTCGAGCGCAGGAACGCCTTGGGGCAGTGGTAGAAGACCTCCTCCACCGCCACCTCCAGCGCCAGGATCGGCCGGTGCCCGTTGACGACCATCGCGTCGAAGTACTCGGCGTCGCGCACGAGCCGGGCGCGGCCGTTGACACGCAGGGTGTCGCCGCGGCCGGGCAGGAGAAACAGCAGCCCGACGTGCGGATTGGTGAGGATGTTGCGGTAGCCGTCGACCCGCCGGTTGCCGGGGCGCTCGGGCAGCGCGAGGGTGCGCTCGTCGAGGACGTGGGCGAACCCGGGCGGGTCACCCTTCGGGGAGACGTCGCAGCTGCCGTCGGCCGCGCTGGTGGCGACGAGGCACAGCGGCGAGTGCGCGATCCACTGCCGGTCGATCGGGTCGAGCGTGGGCCGGGCCTTCTCCGCCACGTACGGCAGGGGCGTGCCGACGACGGCTTCCAGCTCGGCGACGGTGGTGATCTCGGCGGTGGTGCCTGCGCTGATCTCGGTGGTGTCCACGTTTCCCGCAACCTACGGAGCGGGGTGGCGGGGAGGTCGGATTTCTGAGGCGGGTGCAGGATGGCGCGCATGGGACAGGTGACGGCACGGACGCAGGCCACGATCGGCGCCCCGGCGGAGCGCGTGACCGCGGCGCTGAGCGACTACGAGACGGTGCGGCCCGCGATCCTCACCGAGAACTACCGCGACTACCGCGTGGAGGCGGGCGGCCAGGGCGCGGGCAGCCGGGTGCACTGGACGCTGCAGGCCACGAAGAAGCGGGTGCGCGACCAGCTGATCGAGGTCGGTGTGCCCGCCGAGGGCCGGATCGTCGAGAAGGACGCCAACTCCAGCATGGTCACGACGTGGACGGTGACGCCGCAGGGCGCGGACACCAGCGTGGTCACGGTGGAGACGACGTGGAACGGCGCGGGCGGGATCGGCGGGTTCTTCGAACGGACGCTCGCGCCGAAGGGCCTCCAGCGCATCCACGACGGCGTGCTGGCCAACCTCAACGGGCGGCTGCGCGGCTGACCGCGATCTCAGTCGCCGGCCGGGAGGATCCGGACGTCGTACTTGCTGATCGCCCGGTCCGCCGTGACGAGCGTCAGGCCCTCGACGCGGGCCTGGGCGACGAGCATGCGGTCGAAAGGGTCCTTGTGGTGCAGCGGCAGTTCGCGCACTGCCACGGCGTGTCGGACCGTGAGCGGCAGTTCGGTGAAGCCGTGTCGGTCCATCTGTTCGGGCATGTCGTCCGGAGCATCGAGCTTGCCGAGAGCCCTCTTGATCTCGATCTCGCCGACGGTGACGGCGGAGATGTGCACATCGGTCTCAGGGCTGTCGATCGCTGCACGTGCAGCCGATCCGAGTCGCGGCATCTCCGCCATCCACCACAGGAGGACGTGGGTGTCCAGCAGAACTCTCACAGGCTGTCGTCCTCACTGGGGAAGATCGGCCCGTTGTACATGAGGTCGATGAGTTCCTCGTCCGTCTCATCGAAGTCGTCGGCGATCCAGACTTTCCCCTTCCACGCGCCGGGGACCCGCGGTGACCCCTGCCGCTGAGTGGGGACCAGCCGCGCCACCGGGCGCCCGTTGCGCGCGATCACAATCTCCTCGCCTGCCTCGACCCGCTCCAGGAGCCGCGACAGGTGGGTCTTCGCCTCGTAGACGTTCACCTGTTCCGCCATCGCACCAGCGTACTGGTCAAGCCTGACCAGGCCAAGCTGGTTCCCCTAGTATCGCCCGAGGTCTGCGGGCGCCGCCCGCCCTGCGGAAGGAACGGTCATCGGCACACCGAACAGCGCAGGCATCGTCGCCGTCGCGGGCGAGGCGCTCGTCGACCTGGTCCCCGCGCCCGTCGGCGACTACCTCGAGATCGCGCCCGGCGGGAGCCCCGCCAACGTCGCCGTCGCGCTGGCCCGGCTGGGCGTGCCCGCCCGGATGCTGGCCCGGATCGCCGACGACGTGCTCGGCCGCCGCCTGCGCGATCACCTGACCGTCAACGGCGTGGAGCTCGACCACGCCGTCGCGGCGACCGAACAGACCTCGCTCGCGATGGTGGCCGTCGGGCCCGACGGCGGCCCGACCTACGACTTCCGCATCGACGGCACCGCCGACTGGCAGTGGACGACCGGCGAGCTCGCCGGCGCCCTCGACGGGCCCGTCGTCGCGCTGCACTCCGGCTCGCTCGCGCTGACCACCCCGCCCGGGGCCGCGGTGCTCCGCGAGCTGATGACCCGCGCGGCGGCCACGGCGACGATCAGCTACGATCCGAACTGCCGTCCGCTGCTCATGGGCGACCCCGCCGACGTACTGGCCGGGGCGCACGAGCTGCTCGCCGTCGCGGACGTCGTGAAGGTCAGCTCGGAGGACCTCGACTGGCTCGTGCCCGGCTCGACGCCGGAGGCCGTCCTGGAGGACTGGCTCGGACGCGGGCCCGCGATCGTTGCCGTCACCCTCGGCGGCGACGGCGTGCTGGCCGGCACCTCTGCCGGGCTGCGGGCGCGCCGCCCCGGCGTCCCGATCGACGTCGTCGACACGGTCGGGGCGGGCGACACGTTCTCCGCCGCCCTGCTCGCCGGGCTGCACCGGCGTGACCTGCTCGGCGCGGCGAACCGGACCGCCCTCCGCGCGGTCGACGCCGGCACCCTCGACGCCCTCCTCGACGAGGCCGCGCTCGCTGCGTCGATCACCTGCTCGCGCCGCGGGGCGAACCCGCCCACCGCCGACGACCTGTCCGCCCGGCGCGGCTGACCCGGCCCAGTGTCGTGCCGCGCCGGCTCAGCCCGTGAGGCGCAGTCGGGGCCAGCCCGCGGTGTCGCGCAGCAGCTGCCGGTCGTGGGTGGCGACCACGACCGCGGCCGGGGTGGTCGCGAGCGCCGCGGTGAGCTCGTCGACCAGGGCGATCGACAAGTGGTTGGTCGGCTCGTCGAGCAGCACGACGTGCGGCCGGGCGGCGAGCAGGACGGCCAGGTCGAGCCTGCGCTGTTGGCCGATCGACAGCTCGGTCACCGGCCGGGCGGCGTCGCAGGAGGTGAGCAGGCCCAGCTGCCCGAGCGGCACCACCTCGGCCGCGGGGAGCTGCCCGGCGGTGACGAGCCGGGCCGTCGCCGCGTCGTAGACCTCCACCGCCCGCCGACGGGACGGCCGCGGCGACTCCTGCCGCAGCAGCCCAATCCGCGCCTTGCGCGCACGATGCACACCGCCCGCAGTCGCCTCCAGGCTGCCGTCGAGCACGGCCAGCAGCGTCGACTTGCCCGCGCCGTTCGGCCCGGCGACCACCAGGCGGTTCCCGGAGCACAGGGCGAGCGAACACGGGCCGGCGAGCCGACCGGTCACCGTCACGTCGTCGGCGCGCAGCAGCGTCACCCCCGGGATCGCCGGAAGCGTCGGCATCCGGAACTCCAGTGGCGGCACCGGGACGTCCACGACGTGCGCCTCGAGGTCCTCCTGCCGCCGGTGCACCGCCCGGACCAGTCCGGGCGCCCGCGCCGCGCGAGTGTGCTTGCCTGTGCCCTTGTCCGGCCGCCAGCCCGTCGACAGCCGGTTCTGCGCCGCGGAGAGGTCGTCGGCGAGCCGCTGCCGCTCCTCCTGCTGCGCGCGGTGACGGGCCTGCCAGCGCTCCCGTTCGGCGCACCGCCCCTCGCGGTAGCCGCGGTACCCGCCACCGTACGTCCGCGGGCGGCCGTCGCTGCTCGGGTCGAGGTCGAGCACCGATGTGACGACGTCGGCCAGCAGCGCCCGGTCGTGGCTGACCAGGACGACACCGCCCGGGTGGGCCCGCAGCCGCTCGGTGAGGTGCTCCAGACCGCCGGCGTCGAGGTGGTTGGTCGGCTCGTCGAGCAGGAGGAGGTCGTGGCCGGCGCCGAGCAGGCAGGCCAGCCGGATCCGGTGGCGCTGCCCGACCGACAGCGTGCGCAGCGGCCGGGAGCGGTCGTCGACCGCGCCGAGCGCGGCCAGCGAGAGGTCGACGCGCCGGTCGGCGTCCCAGGCGTCGAGGGCCTCGACGACGGCAAGCGCCGCGGCGTAGTCCGCGTCGGCACCGGGACGGCCTACCGTCAACGCGGCGGTCGCGGCCTCGAACGCGGCGAGCGCCGCCCGGACCTCGGCGAGCTCGACGTCGATGAGGTCGCCGACGCACCGGTCGCCGCCGGTCGGCATCTCCTGGTCGGCGACGCCGATCGAGCCGGCGCGGCGCACGGACCCCGTGTCGGGGCCGAGCCGACCGGACAGGACCTGCAGCAGTGTGGTCTTGCCGCGGCCGTTCTCGCCGACGACGCCGAGCCGGTCGCCCGCGGCGACGGTGAGGGCGACGCCCGTGAGGACCGGACGGCCGCCGCGGGCCAGGTGGACGTCGGTGGCGGTGAGATGGGCGCGCGAACGGGTGGGGGCGGTGGTGGACACGATTCCTCCGGGGCGCGGACTCCGGACGGAGATCCGCGGGTGCGACGGACGCGGACAGGCGAAACCGCGGCCCGGTTCGCCGAAGCGGGTGCCGTGGCCGCGGGGTCCGCGCCCTCAGAGGAAGTAGTGGTGCCGCACATGATCGACCGTAGCCGACGGGCGGCCCCACCTCGCGGGTTTTCAGCTGCCGCCCGGGTCGTCGAGCACGCGCGGGGCGCGCTCGGGGTAGTCCTTCGGCTGCCCCGTCGCCGGGTCACCGGGAGCCAGCGACAGCTCGGCGGGCTCGCTCTCCGGCAGTGCCCACTGGCCCGCCCAGTCCATGTGCATCGCGGTGCCGCCGCCCGCGTCGCCGAAGTAGTCGAGCTGCATGGTCATGTTCATCGGCCGGGGCGGGAACTTGTCGGTCTCGGTGGTCGAGTACCACTCCTCGCCGTCGACGAAGGCGGTGATCTTCTCGGGCGTCCACTCCAGCGCGTAGGCCGACCACTCGGTCGAGTCGTGCTGCACCGAGCCGTACGTCTGGTCGTTGTTCGGGCCGTAGTGCAGGAAGAAGCTCGTCTCCTGCCGGTCGTCGGAGAGGATCTCCATCCAGTCGATCTCGCCGCCCACCGGGAAGTCCTCCGCCACCGGCCAGAGCAGCAGCAGCGCGTTGATCCCGCCCTTGCCCTCGTCGGACCGCACACACGCCTCCCAGCGCCCGTACTTCTGCCCGGGGTGCCAGCTCATCGCGCCGGTGGTGCCGTCCTGGGTCGCCGTGATCGTCACGACGCCGTCCGCGACCGTGATGGCCTCCGGGGTGCGGATGCCGTTCTTCGCGTGGCCGGGTTCCGGCCCGTAGGGGTGCCAGTCCGGCGGCAGGCCGTCCTGGAAGTCCGAGCGCCGGTCGGGCTCACCCCAGTCGTACCGCTCGGACGCGGTCTCATCGCACTCCGAGGGGTCGGCCGTCGGGACCGGCGCCGCATGCGCCGGGAGCGCCGCCAGGGTGAGCAGCGCGAACGCCGTCACCGTCGCCACGACACCACGAGACAGACCGGACATCCGCACCACTGCCACCTCCCGCACCACCAGCACCAGCAACGGTCGGTCATTGCAGCGGCAGTGACGTCCTCCCGCGAGCGCGGCCACGCGACCGGGTGGTGCCCACCTGCCCGGTGACGGCGACCGGGAAACGGACGGTGACCGCCGTTCACCCTGGTCAGGGAGCATCGCGAGCGGTTCCACGGGGCGACGCTCACGCCGCGTGAATCGCCCGGACAGGCGGCCTCAGCGTGCGCGGGTGAGCAACTCCTGCACCGGCCAGGTGTTCAGCACCCGCTCGGGCGGCAGCCCGCAGGCCGCGGCGCGCACGCAGCCGTTGCCGAGCCAGTCGAGCTGGCCGGGCGCGTGCGCGTCGGTGTCGATCGTGAACACGCAACCCGCCTCGACCGCCAGCCGCAACAGCCGCTTCGGCGGGTCGAGCCGCTCGGGCCGCGAGTTCACCTCGACGGCCACGCCGTACTCGGCGCAGGCGGCGAACACCGCGTCGGCGTCGAACTGCGACTCCGGCCGCTTCCGCTTACCGGTGACCATCCGGCCCGTGCAGTGCCCGAGCACGTCGACGTGTGGGTTGGCGACGGCCGTGAGCATCCGCTCGGTCATCTCCGCGCGCGGCATCCTGAGCTTCGAATGCACCGACGCGACGACGACGTCGAGCTCGGCGAGCAGCTCCTCGTCCTGGTCGAGGCTGCCGTCCTCGTTGATGTCGACCTCGATGCCCGTGAGCACCCGGAAGCCGCCGTCGAGCTCGGCGTTGAGCTCGGCGATCTGCTCGAGCTGGGCGCGCAGGCGCGCCGCGGACAGCCCGTTGGCGACGGTGAGCCGCGGGGAGTGGTCGGTGATCACCAGGTAGCGGTGGCCCAGCTCGCGCGCCGTCTCCACCATCTCGCGCAGCGGCGACCCACCGTCCGAGGCGTCGGTGTGAGTGTGGCAGTCGCCGAGGATCGCGTTGTGCAGCTCCTCGGCGGCCTCGTCGAGCGGGCTGCCCTCCGTGGCCTCCAGCCTGCGCAGGTACACCGGCTCCTCACCGGCCAGCGACTCGGCCACGCAGCGCGCCGTCACCTCCCCCACGCCCTTGAGCCGCAGCAGCTCACCGGAGCGGGCCAGCGCCGCGAGCTCGTCAGGGTCCCGCCTGCGGAGCGCGGCCGCCGCCGTGCGGAACGCCCGCACCCGGTGGGTGGACTCGTGCGCGCGCTCCAGGAGGAAGGCGATCCGGCGCAGGTCGGCGACGGCGTCCCGGGGTTCGGTCACGCGGCGATCGTCGCACGGGACACCGACGTCCCCTACCGTGGCGAGGGGGGCGACATGCAGACCGACGACTACGCAGGTATCGCGCTTTGATCGGCCCGCCTGCCGTGGGGAAGGGCACCGGCTGCCCCCGTACGCGGCCGGCCCCGGCGCGCCGCCGGGGACGACGCCGGCCACGGCGCGCCACCTCGACGAGCTGCGGTCCTGGGCACAGGTGTTCCACGAGGAGGTCCGCAACGGCACGCGGCTCGTCTACGACCGCGAGCGGCTCGACCGGATCCGCGACGGCGGCGGCCTGCCCGTCGTCACGCTCGACGCCACGGCCGGACTCGACGCGTTCGAGCGCGTGGGCGGATCGGGGCTCGGCGTGCTGCTCCGGTGCTCCCGGGAGACGGCCGAGCGGCGGCTGCAGCGCGGCTCCAGCGCCGCCGACCGGGCCCGGCTGCGCGCGTGGGACCGCACGGCGAAACAGCTCGACCGCGTCGCAGGCCGCTTCCCGCTCGCCGTCGACACCGACCGGGTCGCGCCGCCCGCGGTCGCGCAGCTCGTGCACCTGGTGGTGCAGACGACGTCGTCCGCCCGGGATGGGTCGGCCACGAGCGGCTGACCCGCTGTCCCGCTGGCCGTCATCGCCGTGTCTATGCGCGTCGGGCGGGCGGTGCGCACCCCCACCGCCCGACTCGCACGCACTCACAGCCCGACTCGTACGCACTCACACGCCGACTCGCACGCACTCACACGCCGACTCGCGGACGCTGTCCCACCCGGTTTCCCGCGAGTCGGGCGATTCGTGCGCGCGAGTCGGGCGATTCGTGCGCGCGAGTCGGGCGATTCGTGCGCGCGAGTCGGGCGATTCGTGCGCGAGTCGGGGCGGTCAGCGCAGCCAGCGGCGGTTGCGGCGGGTCCAGGCCGCGGCCCACAGCCGGGGCAGCTCCTCCTCGATCCGCTCCGCGCGGGCGGTGTCGCGGCCGTGGAGCAGGCCGAAGCTGAACCCGTTCTCCCCGCCGGAGTGCGCCAGCGCGCCGAGCTCACGCAGAGCGTCCCGCGCCACCACGATGTCCTGGTGCTCGCCGAGCGCCTTCTGGAAGCCCTTCAGTTCCGAGGCGAACCGCTTCGCCTGCTTCCCCACGGCGGGGCGCGCCACCTCCACGGCGTAGCGCAGCCGCTTGCCGGCCTTGCGCGCGGAGTGCACGGCGACATCGCGCTCCGCCGCCGGACGGGTGGGGTCGATGGCGACCTCGACGGCCCGTTCCATCCGGCGCGCGGCGCGTGCGGCCAGCGCGGGCAGCTCCTTGCGGGCGGGACGGGCGGCGCGCTTGGTCAGCGGCGGCCGCTCCAGCAGGTCGTCGAGGGCGGTGCGCAGCCGCGCGTACGGCTCGCTGTCGAGCGTGGTGAGCACCGCGGCGCGCGCCTCGGCCTCGACGCGCGCGAAGTGCCGGGTGACCTGCGCCTGCACCGGGCCGAGCAGCACCCCGGGTCCCAGCCCGGCGAGCCCGGCCGCGATGCGCTCGTGCAGCACCTCGGCGTCGCGCGCCGGTGCCAGCGCGCGGCCCAGCTCCCGCAGGCCGTCCACCAGCGGGTCGGTTCGCTCGCGGTCGAGCAGCGGGCGGTAGGCCTGGAGCGCGCTGCGGATCCTGCGAGCGGCCACCCTCATCTGGTGCACGCCGTCGTCGCCCCCGCGGCGTACCCGTAGGTCCTCGGCCGCGAGCCGGTCGAGATGCGTGGCCAGGTACTCCACCAGCACCGCCCCGGCCGAGCCGCGCCGCCCCGCGGTGCGGCGCCGGGCGGGCGGCGCCGGGCGCAGCAACCGCTCCAGCTCGGCCTCGGCGGACGGGACGGCCGGGCACAGCCCGCTCTCGATGATCCGCTGCTCGACCTCTCGCAGCAGCGGCCCGTCGGCGCCCGCCGGATGCAGCTCCACCTCGGTCCAGGACTCCACCTCGGTGGCGGCGCCGAGCGTCGCGAGCGTCACGTGGTCGTGCACGACCTCCGCGACGAGCGCGTCGCCGTCGCCGTACAGCGCGGTGCCGGTCCGCACCCGGCGCACGCGGCCCGCCGGCCGCACCTCGCGGTCCCGCGCCGCCCCGCGCACCAGTTCCGCGAGCTCCGACGGCACCGGAGGCGGCACGGGCGCCTCGGACGCCAGCGGCACGCGCAGCCGCTCGTTCTCCCCGCCGTCGGGCAGGTCGAGCCGCCAGTACGCGGTCTCCTCGTCGCGGTGGACGGCGAGCGCGATGCCGGCCGCGGTCAGCCGGTGGTCGTCGGTGTCGTACCGCTCGACCTCGAGCACCCGCTGCGGCGCGATCTCCTCACGGTGGACGCCCGGCAGTGCGGCGAGGCGCGGCGAGCCTGCCCCCGCCGGCCCGCGGTAGGTGCGGCTCCCGGGTCGGGTCGTCGTGTCGGTCATCCGATCGAGTTGCCGGAACGGCCGCCCGTCAATCACGCGAGGATCAGCGCTGTCCGTTCGCTCCGCGAGCTCCGCTCAGCGCGGCAGGCGCGCCTTCACCACCTTGCCCATGTCGTTGCGCGGGAGGGAGTCGGTGAACCGCACCTCACGCGGGCGCTTGTGCGGCGCCAGCAGCGCGGCCACGTGGTCGATCAGCTCCCGCTCCCCCGGCGCGCTCCCGGCCGGGACGACGAAGGCGACCACGCGCTCGCCCAGGTCGTCGTCGGGCACGCCGATCACGGCGGCCTCGGCGACCCCGGCGTGCTCCAGCAGGGCGTTCTCGATCTCCCCCGCACCGATCTTGTAGCCACCGGACTTGATCAGGTCGGTGGCCTTCCGACCCACCAGCGCGAGTGCCCCGCTCGGCGTCCAGCGCCCGATGTCGCCGGTGGAGAACCAGCCGTCGGAGGTGTGGGCGGCCGCCGTGGCGTCGGGCCGGTTGAGGTAGCCGTCGAACAGGCCGGGCCCGCGCACCTCGACCGCGCCCAGCCCGTCGCCCTGCTCGCCCGGCAGCGGCGTCAGCCGCACCTCGGTGTCGCGCAGCGGCCTGCCGACGGTGCCCGGCTCGGGCTCGTCGCCGGCCCGCGCGGCGGTGAGGATGAGGGTCTCGGTGAGCCCGTAGCGCTCCCGGACGGCGAGCCCGGTGGCCTTGTGCAGGCGGGCGTGGTCGACGGCGGTCAGCGCGGCGGACCCGGAGACCAGCAGCCGGGCCCGCCCGATCGCGGCACCGGAGTCCGGGTCGGACTCGAGCTGGTCGGCGAGCCGGTGGTACTGCGTGGGCACGCCGAACACCATCGACGCCCCGGCCGCGGCGAGCGCGCGGGCGTCGAGCGTGCCCGGGTGGTGCAGTGTGCCGCCGCGGCGCAGCGGCCCGACGACGCCGAGCACCAGCCCGTGCACGTGGAACAGCGGCAGCGCGTGCGCCAGCAGGTCGTCGGCGGTCCATTCCCACGCCTCGGCGAGAGCGTCCACGTTGGACGCGAGTGCGCCGCGGGACAGCACGGCCCCCTTCGGCGGCCCCGTGGTGCCCGAGGTGTAGATGACCAGGCCCGGCGCGCTCGGCGGGGGCTCGTCGCGCGGCACCGCGCCGGTGCCGGCGATGTCGACGTCGACGCGCGGGAGCGCCGCGAGCGGGCCGGGCAGTTCGACACCGGGCGCAGCGAGCACGACCTCGGGCGCGGAGTCGCCGAGCACGTGCCCGAGCTCGCGCTCCCCCAGCTTGGGGTTCAGCGGAACCGCCGGGACGCCCGCCAGGAGCGCCGCGGTGACGCCCACCGCCGTGTGCAGCGTGGGGGTGGCGTGCACGGCCACCCGCTGCCTGCCCGCGAGCGCCGCGGCCAGCGCACCTGCGGCGCCCGCGAGCTCGGAGTAGGTCAGCGCGGTGTCGCCGAAGCGGAGCGCGACCCGGTCCGGCGGGTCGAGGAGCGCGGGCAGCAGTGGCGTCACGACCATGTGCGTCACCCTACTGACCCCGACCCCGCCACGCCCGCACTCCTCTGAGGAGTGGGCGGAGACGACACCCGGATGGCGGCCCCTCACGCCCCACCCGCCGCCCGAGCCCCGATCCGTTGGGCCACGGCCTGTCCGAGCAGGGTGCCGGACCGCCACGCCGTCTCGATCCGGGCGCTGCCCCACCCGTCGCCTGCCAGTGCGACGCCGTCGTCACCCAGGTGGAAGGGACGCTCCCGGTCGGCCAGGGGCGCGCCGTGCGGCCAGTAGCGCACGTGGGTCCACTGCGGCGGGGCGGTCAGCCCGAGCAGGTCGCGCACGGCGGCCAGGACGGGGACGGCCGCTCCCTCGGGATCGCGCCGGTGCGCCGCGGCGACCTCGCCCGTGCTGTGCGCGACCAGCACCGGGGCGTCGTCGCCGCGCCGGTCGCCGTCGTCGGCGACGAGCGAGAGCACCGGGTGGTCGTTGACGAACGCCGCCGGCAGCCGTTCCCACTCCCGCTCGGCCCACCCGGCCGCCACCGCGATCACCGGGCGCCACCGGCGTTCGGCCAGTTCCGCCGCAGCCGGGGCGTCCGGATCGAGCAGCCGCAGCGCCTGCGGGTCGGGCATCGCGAGCACGGCGACGTCGACGGGTTCGCCGTCCACCACCGGCCCCGGCCCGACGCGGTGCACCTCGTGCGACAGCTGCACCGGCAGGTCCGTGGCCAGCTCCTCGACGAGCGAGCGCAGCCCGCCGGGCGCCGCCCACCGCATCGGGCCGGGGGCGCGGTCGCGGGAGCCGCCTGCGAGCACCGCGAGCTCGTCCGTCCACGGCCGGGCCAGCCCCGCGGTCTCCCAGCGGGCCACGACCTCGGCGAACCCCGGGTCCCGCACGGTGAAGTACGCCGCGCCCAGGTCGACGGGGCGGCCGGCGACGTCGGCGGTCGCCATGCGGCCGCCGACCACGTCGGACCGTTCGAGAACCCGCACCGGCACGCCCGCCGCCGCCAGCTCCACCGCACACGCGAGGCCCGCCACCCCGGCGCCGACCACCACCACGGTCACGTTCGGACGCCCCGGTCAGCCCAGCAGCGCCGACACGCGGGCACGCCGTTCGTGCCACCACCGCGCCCGCTCGGGGTCGGCCGCGACCGCATTCCGCAGCACGGGTTCCGGCGCCCGGCGCGGTACGGGCAGCCAGCCGTCGCCCGGCACGAACGGGTCGGCGACCACGTCGGCCCCGAGCAGCGCGCCCGTGCCGAGCCCGCAGGCGAAGTCCAGCTCGGGGAGCGCCCCGGCGAGCGCCAGCTCCCCGGCGAGCCCGACGCTGGTCTGCAACGCCGACGACACCACGCACGGCAGCCCGCACGCCTCCGCCACCGCCAGCGCACGGCGCACCCCGCCCAGTGGGGCGCACTTGAGCACGGCGACGTCGGCGGCCCCGGCGACCGCCACCCGCAGCGGGTCCTCCGCGCGCCGGATCGACTCGTCGGCGGCGATCCGCACGTCGACCCGACGTCGCACCGCGGCGAGCTCGTCGACGCTCGCGCACGGCTGCTCGACGTACTGCAGGCCGCCCGCGGCGCGGTCGAGCTCGCGGATCGAGGCCACGGCCTCGTCGACCTCCCAGCGCGCGTTGGCGTCCACCCGCACGGCACCAGCCGGGCCGAGCGCGTCGCGGACCGCAGCGACCCGCTCGAGGTCGGCGCCCAGCGAACCGGGCGCGTCGGCGACCTTGACCTTCGCCGTGGCGCACCCGGAGGCGACGACGAGCTCGTGGGCGCGCTCCGGGCCGACCGCCGGGACGATGCAGTTCACCGGCACCCGGTCGCGCACCGGCTCCGGCCAGCCCTCCTGCGCCGCCTCGACCGCCGCGGCCAGCCACGGCACCGACTCGGTGTCGTCGTACTCGGTGAACGGGCAGAACTCGCCCCAGCCCGCCGGGCCGGGCAGCAGCAGCCCCTCCCGCACCGTGATCCCGCGGAACCGGGCGGTCATCGGGATGGCGTAGGCGGCGGTGTCGGGCACGCTCCGACCCTAGCTTGATCTTTAACCTGTGCGTTGCCGTCGTGCGGTGATGGTGCGGTCCCGTTTGACGGTCTTGCCGACGTCGTAGCTGGTCGGGGTGTGTCGGTTGCGGGAGCCGGGTGGGCGCCCGGGGCCGGGTCGGGTGGGTTTGGGTGCCCTGGCGGGGAGCGGGGTTGTCGGGCGGATGTTCCGAAAGCTGCGGCGGACCCTGGCCGGGGTGAGTCGGCCTGGGGCAGCGGGTCGTTCCCAGGGGCGGCGCA
>NZ_JAHKRK010000222.1 GCF_019396355.1 Pseudonocardia nigra | reverse complement strand
CACGCGAAGACGCCCGCGCAGATGTCGCGAGGTACATCGAGTTCCGCTACAATACCAAGCGTCTACACTCCGCGCTCGGCTACCGGACCCCTAAAGAGGTCCACGACGAATACCTGAATCAGCAGCTCGTAGCGTAATCAAGAGCCATAACACCTGTCCGGAAAATGCAAGGCCGCCCAATACCCGTAAGGCGGCCGCCCGCCCAGGTAGCGGCCCTGCTCACGCGCCTGCGTGCGCATCGCAGCCAGCACCCGGTGCCGCGACCGCAGAACCTCCCGCTGCGACTGCGCACCCAGCACCGTGACCAGCGCTCGATGAATGGGATCACCCGGATCCACTGGTCCACCCGCCTCCGGCAGCCACACCTGCACACCGAAGCGGCCCAGCAACGCCGACACCCGGGCGAACTGGTCGCCGTAGAAGGCTCGCTCGTACTCGCCGATCACGACCGCGTCGAATCGTCGGTCCGCCGACGACAGCTCCGCGAGCAAGGCGGCGGCCTCGGGCCGGGCGGACCAGGGCAGCCGCCGCGAACAGCCCGGATCGAAGAACTCGACCGTCACTGCGCCATGGCCGGCGACCAGGCTGTCGGCGGCCTCGCGCTGCCAGCCACGGGACGAGGCTCGGTCCTGATGCCCGATGGTCGACGTGCGCCCGTAGAAGGCGAATCTCGTACCCTGCCCGCGGCCCGACCCGTGGTCGGTCCGCGAGGGCTTGGGCCGGTTACGCGCCATCCAGTCGTCGAGTAGATGCGGGCCAAGGTGCTCATACGCTGCTGCCATCCGGCCATCAGAACCGGACGGCAGGACCGCTCAGCTGGAGCGTCATAGCGGGTGGTGCCGCGTCGTGCTCGGGTCGGGGAAACCCAGGCTCCGGTAGCCGGGTGCGCGCTTGCGCAGTGAGGACGCGAGTACCCCGGTCTGGATGTCGTGGTAGTCGTGCACCTCGACGACGTGCTTGCCGGGTGCTGCGCGCAGCACCCGGCCGACGTACTGCACGAGGCGGCCCTTGAACGCGATCGGCGCAGCCAGGAACAGAGTGTCGAGCGCGGGGCAGTCGAATCCCTCGCCGACGTACGGACCCGTCGCGACCACGAGCAGCGGCCCATTGTCAGGCTGGAGCCGCTCCAGGGCCTCGCGGCGCTGAACGGCTCCCATCCCGCCACGCAGTACTACTGGTGCGTGTCCGGCGGCCTGCAGCAACTCGGCGAGCAGCACTACATGCGCGGTCCACTGGGTCAGGACCAGGCAGTTCCGTCTGCGGGCGAGGGCGGCCAGGACGTCGGCGAGTACTTGCTGGTTGCGGGCGTCGTCGGCGACGAGGTCGCGGTAGACGGCGGCGATCCCGCCAGGAGCCGACGCGTCGGCCTCGCCGCGGTAGACGAAGTCGGTCAGGTGGACGGTGAGGGATCGTTCCGGTGCGCCACCGGCCGCGGCGGCGGCGAGAGTGCCGGGCTCGGGGGCGGTCATGGTGTGCCGGACCGGGCCCAGCTGCAGCGAGATCAGGTCGTCGAGTTCGTCGCGGCGGTACGGGGTTGCGGTCAGCCCGAGCCACCGGCGGGCCGGGATCTGGCGCACGGCGTTGTCGAACGCGGCGGCCGGGAGGTGGTGGCACTCGTCGACCACGACGAAGCCGTAGCCGGCGGTCAGCTCGGGCAGGTCGTCGCGCCGCGACAAGGTCTGCAGGGTCACCACGTCGACCGTGCCGCGTAGCTTGGTGCGGCCACCACCGAGCTGGCCCGCGGTGACGCCGAGGTGCTCGGCCAGCCGCGCCCGCCACTGATCGGCGAGGGTCTTGCGGTCGACCAGCACCAGCGTCGAGGTGGAGTGCCGGGCGATCAGCGCGCACGCAATCACGGTCTTGCCCGCCCCGGGCGCCGCGACCAGCACCCCGTGGTCGTGATCGGCGAGGTCGACGACGGCGTCGGCCTGGTCGTCGCGCAACGTCGCGGTGAGCACGAACTGCTGCGGTGTGCCGTCCGCACGCCGGTCGTCGATCTCCAGCGCGCTGCCGGCCTCCGCCACGGTGCTCGCCAGTAGACCGGCCAGCCCGCGCGGAAGCACCAGCCGACCGTCGAGGGTCTCGTCGAAGGAGTGCAGGAACCGCGGGACGCCCCAGGTCGAGAAGCGGCGACGCTGCCGGTCGTAGAAGGCCGGGTTCGCCATCGACGCGGCGTGCTTGAGCGTCGCGAGCAGCGCCGGGGTCAGCTCGGCCATGTCGACCGAGGCGCCCGCGGCGAGTTGCACGCCCACCACCGGCGCCGGGCGGGGGTGGATACCCGACGCCGTGGCCGGCGCCAGCTTGGTGACGTCGACACCGACCTTCGGTGGGGCGACCTCCCCAGCGAACCGCGCCACCTCCCGTGGGGACAGCCGGTGCAACGAGGCCAGGTAGGTCCACTGGTCGGCGCGCGGCTCCAGAGTCGCCAGATCGAGGAAGACCGTCGCCCCGTGCCGGCGTGATCGGCCCTGCAACGGCGCGGCGATCAGGTTGCCGATACCCCCCGACGCCGGAAGCACGTCCTGGGACGGGAACAGCCGGTCATAAGCAGTCAGGTTCATCCGCCCGCGCAGCGCGATCGCCTCCCGCAGCAGGCCGGAACCCAGCGCTCGTGCGGTCGCGGCGGGCACCGCGCCGGTGAAGAAGATCCAGACGTGCGCACCGATACCCGACCGCGACACCTCCAACGCCGCCGGAACCCCGACCGCCCGAGCCGCCTTGAGGTAGGCCAGCGCGTCGAGCGTCGCGGACGGGCCGTCGAAGTCCGCCGCGAGCCAGTGGCACGTGTCGCCGGTGAGCAGCGGGTACAGGCCGAGGTGGACCTCGCCGGTCAGGTGCGCCTCGACCACCCTGTCCGTCAGGCGAAGGTACGGCCGGTTCGCTCCCTTCCGCCAGCCGCCCTCGACCGCGGGCGACCACCCCGAACGGCCCGTCCGCGCGTTGTCCCACCGGATCGCGTACACGTCGGTGCGTGCGGCGAACAGCGTGCGGAAGAACCGCACCTTGTCCGGCCCGGACGACGACGCGGTCACCGGACCGGGACGGTCGAGGAACAGCCCCGTCTGCGCGGCGGCGGGCGGGCGTGCCTGCTCGGGCGTGAAGTCAAGCAGCCGCCGCAGCCGCGCGTTCTCCGCCCGCAGCGCCGCCACCTCGGCCCCGAGAGAGGAAGCGGTCGAGGAGAACGGCGGGCCCGTCACAGCCCGGCGTGCCCGAGCCGCTCGACGAACGTCACCTTGCGGCCGTGCTCGCGCCGCAGGTATTTGAGCCGGGACGCGAAGACGGCCGGGTCGCACACCTCCCGCAGATCGACCAGCAGATCCACAGCGACGTCGTAACCCGACGAGTTCTTCTCCGCGATCCGCGCCGCGACCCGCGCCCACGCCCCGTCACCCTCGGCGGCCAGCCCGGCCAGCCGCTCCCGCCGTGCGACCTCGGCCCACCGTGCACTCTCAGCAGACCGGGCCGCCCGCCGATCACGCTCGGCCTGCTCGCGCCGTTCCCGCTGTCCCGACGCCTGGTCGAGCAACTCCGCCGCGGTCCGAACGCCCGCCCCGTCTCGCCGACCCGGTCCTGCCCGGCGCAGCGTCTCCGCGCGGAGCAACGGGTCGCCACCCTCCAACAACCCGACCAGCAGCGCGTCCCGCTCCGACCCGGACAGGCCCGCGACCCACCGCGCCACATCGACCCCCGCCTCGTGCATCGACGGTGACGCAACCGCGGCCACCTCGACGAGGTCCCGGTCGATCCTCAGGAACTCCACCAGCGCGGTCTGCGAACCGCTCAGGTGATCCAGCGACGCCGGCACCGGCGGCTCCACCGCGTCATCGGGGACCTCACCGACCTGCACGCCCAACAGCCACAGCAGGTACAGCGCACGCACGTCGCCGGCCAGCAACTCGGCCCGCACCGGCAGGATCGACGCCAGCACCCCCTCCCCGCCCCAGTCGAAGTCCCCCTCCTCGTCCTCGGACACCGCAGCTATGACCACATGATCACCCGTGGTCCACGCCGACACCGCATCACCGGAGCAGTACCGCTGCGCGATGTCCGGATCGACGAGTCGAGCCGGTAGCCGCACGATCAGCTCGCGGGTCCCCCAGTTCGCCAGGTAGAGGAACGCGTCGAAGTACCGCTCCACCAGCCGCCGGGGATCACCGGAGAAGCTGCCCCACTCGTAGGTGTTCACGAACGACGTCGGCGTGATGTGCGCCCGCGTCGACAGGCCACGCAACGCGTCGAGGTCGCGGTCACCCAGCGGACGATCCACCGCCGCGAACTCGTAGTACTGGTACTCGCTCACCCGTCCGCTCCCCGCACGTCGCCCTCGCGGTCAACCTATCGACCCACCGAGACGACCCTCAGCCCGCACGAGCCCGCTGGCGTCGCGGCGACCGATCACGGCACACTGCAGACGTGACCACCCCGACGGCCCTGGAACGCCCGGTGTACGGCATGAGCCAGGCCGCACGCCTGCTCGGCCTGCGCACCGACGCGCTCCGCCGGTGGGTCGACGGCTACGGGCGTGCCAGCACCTCCTACGCTCCGGTCATCCGCGAGGAACGCAGCGGCAGCGACACCGTGACCTGGGGCGAGTTCGTCGAAGCCGGCTATCTGCGCGAGTACCGCGCCAAGCAGGTCACCCTCCAGTACCTGCGCCCGGTCATCGCGATCCTCCGCGACGAGCTCGGCGTCCGTTACCCGCTCGCCACCCTCAAGCCCTACACCTCCAGACGCAGCCTCGCGCTCAAGGTCCAGAAGCAGGTCGGACTCGATCCGGCGCTCAACATCGTCGTCCTCGGCCGCGACGGATCGGTGCAACTCACCGACACCGCTGCCGCCTTCCTCGAGAAGGTCGACTTCGACGACGACGGCACCGGCGACGCCCCCCGCCTCTACCCCCTCGGCCGCTCCGTTCCCGTCGTTCTCGACCCCGACCACGGTTTCGGCGAGCCGACCCTCACCACCGGGGCGCGCACCGAGGCGATCGCCGAACTCATCGCCGCCGGCGAACCGCGCGACCGCGTCGCGGACGTCTACGACATCACCGTGAACGACGTCGACGCCGCCGTGCGCTACGAGAACGACCGCGCCGCCTGACCTCGTGCCCGCAACTCCCCAGGTCGCCCGCTGGTTCGTCGACGAGAACAGCCTCGGCGTCGCCAAGGCGCTCGCCTACGTCCGCGGCGACATCACCTGGCCCGGAGCACCCGACGGCCCGGTACCCGCGGGCGCCGCAGACACAGCATGGTTGCCGGTCATCGGCCGAGCCGGTCTCGTCGTGCTCACCCGCAACAAACGCATCCGCAGCCGCCCGCTCGAACGCCAAGCCCTGCTCGACCACAACGTCCGAGCCTGCTTCCTCACCAGCGGCGGCAGCCTGACCCTCTTCGAACAGCTCCGACTCTGGCTGCGGTACTGGGACGACATCGAGAACCTCGTGGCCCACCAACCCGTACCGTGGCTCGCCAGCGTCACCCGCGCAGGCGTCCGGGTCTTCGACCCGAGAACCCTTCGACCAGCTCCACGGTTCACCGCCTGCGAAGATGCCGTAGCCACGATCTGGCCCTCCGGGGTGCGCGCCGGCTACCGTCCAGCACATGAACCCCTGCCTGCGGCAGGGGTGCCACGAATGCGTGTTCGAGTCCCCCTTGAACACGATCCGTGGCCTCGGCCGCCGACTCGCGTCAATCCCGTTCTGCCGGCGCGCGAAGGATTCGGTCCTCGCTTAGCTTTCGGTCTCGATAATCTGGGCGCCGTCAGCGGCTCTCTGGACCGACTCGCACCCCTTCAGGGCGGCTGCTTTGGTCTCGTAGGCCTCGCCTGTGGCTACGACCTGGCCGTTGGATGCCTTCAGCCGGAAGCGGTACTTGCCGGCGCAGCGCGCGGCGGCCGAGGCGGCGACGAGAGGAACGGGAACCGCTCCGCGGTCACTGTGGTCTGACAGGGCCATGACGATGACGCGTTCACCGAAGACCTCACGCTGGATGCAGGCCCCGGGTTGGTTTGGCCGCCACCCCGGTCGTCGTGGATGGCCGGCCCGTGCCGCGCGGGGGCACGATCCTCGCCGGCGTCACCGCAAGCCTCACACTCGGTTCGGGTACAGCGGTCGCGCAGACCGCGGATGGGCCGGGCCTTCCCGTGAAGGCCCTCGCGAAGTCCTGCGATCTCAGGTTCATGCCCACCAAGCCGACCGTGACCGGCCCGAGCATCCTCGGCAACGCCTACGCCGTCTGCGACGTCCCACCCGAACGGCACGTGCTCACCCTCAGCCTGCAGTACCGCCAAGGCGGGACGTGGAAGACCGCCAACTCGGCCACCAGCACCGCGATCCCCGACCCACGCCAGGTCTACGAGGTGAAGACCGGATGCCGGCCCGGACTCTGGCGTGTCCATGCCGGCGTCGTCGGTACCCTGCAGGGGCGCGACTTCGACTTCAAGGACAACAGCATCGAGCGGTTCGTCACCGCCGACGACTGCGACAGAGGGAGCCGAGGGAGCCGCTGAACATGCCCGCCACCACCGGCCGCTACGCCACTCGCAACGCGGGCACGCTCGCCGGCCGCACCACCACCACTGGCGCTGGCTGCTCCGCGGCCCGCAGACTCGGCCGGGCGCGTCTGGATGAACGCGACAACGGCGGCGGCTACACCCTGCACCGGGAATGGGGACGCTGGACCCTGCGCCCGATCACTGGCTGGCGCTCCCTGCGCTGGACCACCCCAGCCCCACACGCCACCCGCGCCATCCCAGGCCACGACCGCGACGCCGCCGGCGACTGGGGGCTGAAGGTTCTCGGCCTGGCCTAGCGGTGTCGACGTAGCGATGCCGACGCTGAAGCGCTGCTCGACCCGCCGGTAGCCGTCGTCGACACCCTCGGCACCACCCGTACCGTCGGCGCCTTCGTCGTCGACCAACTCGATGCGCCCGCCCCGGTGCGCGCCAGGGATCGCGGGAGTTCGGCGGCCCGACTCGTCGCAACCCAAGCGTCCACGTCTTGCTGAAGCCGGTGCAGGGTGTCCTGCTTGCGCTGCTGCGGCGGGCGGGAAGGAGCGGTCATGCCGGGCAGCCATGCCCGACCGTCGAGGCCATGTGCTCCCCGGCCTCACCGCGGCGCCGGCAGCGGGGAACCGCGGGAGACGACGTGCAGGTCCTCCTCGGTCGGCCGCCCCACCACCGCGATGTCCCCGGCCGTGTCGGTGCGGCGCACCGTGGCGCCGCCCCGCTCCAGGCCACCGACCAGGCCGGGGTCGGGGTGTCGGTACCGGTTGCCGGCCCCGACGCTCACCAGCACCGCGCGCGGGGACACCGCGTTGAGGAACCCGACGGACGTGTAGCGGCTCCCGTGATGCGGCATCTTCAGCACGTCGGCGCCGAGGTCCGCGCCGGACGCGAGGAGGTCGGACTGGGCGGCGAGCTCGATGTCGCCGGTGAGCAGCAGTGCCCCCGCGGAGGTGGTGGCGCGCAGCACGAGTGATCCGTCGTTGACGGCGGTGCCGTCCTCCGCGTCGACGTCGGTGGGCGGGTACAGGGGTCCGAGCACGTCGAGGGTGAGCGCAGGCCACTGCAGGCGCCGCCCGGCATCGAGCGCCACCAGCGGGACGCCCGCCTCGCCCGCCCGGCGGGCCACGTCCTCCAGCGCCCACCGGGGCTCCCGCCCCGGACCCACGGCGACCGCGGATGCGGGCCGGCCCCGCAGCGCGCCGGCGAGCCCGCCGACGTGGTCGGCGTGCAGGTGGCTGAGCACGACCATGGCGAGCCCCTGGACCCCGAGCCGGTCCAGGCACGCGTCGACGAGGCCGTCGTCGGGACCGGCGTCGACGAGCACGACCCACCCGGGGCGTCCGGTGGCGAGCACGACCGCGTCGCCCTGCCCGACGTCGCAGGCGACCGCCGCCCAGCCGGCGGGTGGCCAGCCAGGTGGCGCGACCCGCGTGGGCACCAGCACGAGCGCGAGCCCGAGCAGCACCGCGACCAGCACCGCGCGGAACCGCGGCGACCGCCCCAGCACGAGCAGGGCGAGCACCAGCCCGGCGAGCAGCACCGCACCGCCGACACCGTCGGGCCACGCCAGCGCCGCCCCCGACACCCCCGCCGCGCGGTCGGCCACCTGCACCAGCCACCAGACCGCGGGCCCGGCGAGCCAGGCCCCGGCCTGCGCCAGTGGGTCGCCGAGGGGTGAGACGACCGCGGCGAGCACCCCGAGGACCGTCGCCGGCGCCACTGCGGGCACGGCGAGCAGGTTGGCGAGCACCGCGATCGGGCTCACCTGGCCGCTCAATCCCGCCACGACCGGCGCCGTGACCAGGAAAGCCGCCGCGGGGACCGCGAGCGCCTCGGCCGCCCAGCCGGGCACGCCGCGACGCCGCAGCGCGTCGGCCCATCCCGGGGCGAGGAGCACCAGCCCGCCGGTGGCCAGCACGGAGAGCGCGAACCCCGGGTCGACCGCCAACGCCGGATCGGCGAGCAGCAGCACGAGCACGGCCGCCGCCAGCGCCGGGACGGCGGACCGCCCTCGGCCCAGGGCCAGCGCGAGCAGTGCCACGGCGCCCATCACCGCCGCCCGCACGACGCTCGGCGACGGCCGGGCGAGCACCACGAACCCGAGCACCGCAGCACCGCTCAGCGCGGCTGCGACCCGGGGGTCGGCCCGCGCCACGCGCAGTAGGGCGAGCACCGCCCCACCCACGATCGCGAGGTTCGCACCCGACACAGCACGTCATGCACTTACGTTGACCCCGGCACCAGTCAGGACCCGTCCGCAAGCGACCAACGAGGTGGTCCAGCACCTCGATGTCGGGGGCCGGGAAGCCCTGCGAGCGCCGATCTTCGTGACCCGGATCGGGAACGCCAGGACGCCCTGGACGAGGCGATCGCGGGACTGACCGACGGCGCGGCCGGGCGATGTCGCGGTTGCTGGGCTCGACTCGCGGGCACGTTTTGATCTACCTCACCCGGCATGCGGATACGACGTCCAGGGCTCGGCGGGGTGCTGTGAGGGCGGAACCGCGGGCTGTGCGCCGGAGATCAACGCGGGCCGCGACCGCCGCTGCCGAGTTGGTCGCCGACGTGCGCGCCCCGGGCGGCGCTGCGGCGAGGTTGAGACCGGCGATTGTGGGCGACCGCCACGAAGGCGCTCCTGTCCCGCTGGCGATGGTCGAGAACCACCGTGCCCGCCGGCTTGGCGCATTGAGGTTCCCCCCGGGAAGCTCACATGATGCCGCGCTGGCGTGACTGGCGGGCAAGGGAGTCGCCGGATCTACCGCCCGCGTGGCGTGAGGCCAGGAAACGAGTTGGTATGGATCGGCCGCCAGGATGACAGCGGGCTTGGGCCGGAAAGGCCTATTTGAGTGCCATCGCATTACCAACGCAAGGGCTCGTGGCCCAGCGGAGCATCGGCGTCCGCAGGCGACCCGGACCGGTTGGGCAGGGTAGAAGGGTCAGGCCACGCGAATCTGAGGCATTTCGGCCGTCCGTTCAGCCGGGCGGGGTCCCCGCCTGGCGGCGGAACGTCGACGCGCTCGACGCATGTCCCGCCCAGCGCCGAATAGAAGGCCTGCGCCATGGAGTTCTGTTCGAGGACCCACAGGTACAGGCCGGACGACGATGACCAGCGGTGGACGGCGAGTGCGGTCAGGGAGAGCAGGCGGGTGCCGATCCCCTGTCTCTTGAGCGTGTACCGCACGTGGAGGTTGTCGACCAGGGCACCCCAGGTCGGGTCCTCGTTGAGCAGTGTGTGGGCAAATCCGACGACCTCGCCATTGTACTCGGCGACGATGGTGCGCGCCTGCGGCGATGGCGTCGCCAGACGCTCGGTCCACAACTGGGTCAGGAACCCGGACGGCTCCCCGTCTAGGAAAGCATCCGAGTACGCCCCTCGGTAGTGCCGCTGCCAACTGTCCGCGTGCAGTTCGGCGACGGCGTGCGCGTCCTCCGGACGGGCCACCCGGAACTGCGGACCTCGATCTGACATCGCTGTTCCTCTCAACTCAACACCTGGCGCACCAGCCTGTCAGCACCTGGCCGGGTAGCCGGTACTCGCGTTCCTCGGGCTGCTTGCCATGCAGGCTGTCCTCGACGAGGACCACAACGCGGTCCGCGATGACGTCCTCGTCCTGGCGGACGGTCGCCTTGAACGGACCGCCCTTTGCTGATCTCGGCGGGCACGAAGTCCTGCCTGTCCACCCCACGACCGCGATCCCGTCGCGTCCGGCGGCCCGGATCGCCTGTGTCGCACCGAAAGCGGGCTCGTCCCACGCCGCCCACCCACCGCGGACAGCGTTCGCGTCCGGGTGCGCGGCCGGGAAGTCCTGCAGGGACTTCTTGGCGTCCTCCGCCGGATCGGGCACCGCGACGTGCCTGCTCTCCACCACCCTGATTTCCCGCGGCCGACAGGGTCTTCCGCACCGCGGCCGTCCGCGCGCGCACCGCCGGGTGTGGGTCGTGGGTGAATATGAGCACGCGGGCACCGCGTCCTAGGACGTCGCTCAGCGCCTGGGCGCTCTTGCGGCCCAGTTCGTCGTTGTCGGACATCACGTTGGCCATGATGCCGTCGTCTATGCCGAACACCGGAACCGCCGCGGACCGCGCAGGCCAAGGCCCATCTGTGCCGGATCGCCCATGCCGAGCACGACGGCCATCAGTTGCCGGGCGGCGGCGTTCTGGATCTCGCTGTTGAGCCGGTTGACGTCGCCGGCGGTGTCGATGACGGTCACCGCCCACCCCTTTGGCCTCGGCGCGCTGCTGGAACTTCCTGAACCTTGGTCGCCGCGTTGGGCACGTTGGGCGTGACGACGGCGATCTGTGGCCGGTTCGCGTCCGACCCGGTCGAACAGCGGCCAGGAACAGCGCCGCGACCCGCAGGAACAGGATGCTCATTCGCTTCATGGTTTGTCCTGCAGTGCTTGGAAGGTGGGCGTGAGGGTGCTGTGCAGGGCGGCGTGCGCAGCGGCGAGCTTGGCGTACTGCATGCTCGCAGGACCAGGGCGCAGCAACGTGGAAGCGTCCCGGTCAGCCAGCGGCGGTGGCGGACGCCCGCCAGCGGCCCGGATCGCGGTGGCCGCCGCACCCAGCGCGGCGACCTCCTCGGACGTGTTGGTCCGCAGCACCGGCCGCCCCAGCACGTCGGCGAGGATTCGTTGCCACAGCCCGGATCGCGCGCCGCCGCCGGTCACCGGGATCGGCACGCCGTTGTCCGGCACGGTGTCCAGCAGGGTCCGGAACGCGAATGCGACGGCCTCCAGCACCGCCCGGTACAGCTGGTCGGGCCGCGTGGTGTCGGTCATCCCGACGATCACACCGCGAGCCAGCGGATCGCGCACCGGGAACCGCTCCCCGCGCAGCGACGGCAGCGCCAACAGCCCGCTGGGGCCGGCCTCGGCGGCGAGCCGGTCCGCGTCGGCGGCGGACATGCCGGGCAGGAAGGTACGCCGCGCCCAGTCCGCGGCCGCGCCAGCGCTGATCACCGCCCCGATCATCAGCTGGCGCCCGGGCGTGGGGAGCAGCAGTCGGTGCGCCGCCCTGGGAACCCGCGCCTCGGGCACCACGACCGCCAGCCACCCGCTCGCGCCCAGGTAGGTGTAGCCACGGTGCGGGTCGTCGCCGACGATGCCGATGGTCGTGCTGACCGCGTCACCCGGCGCCACCACCACCGGGATGCCGGGTAGCAGACCGGCCTCGCGGGCCGCGGGCGACGTCGCCGTGCCAATCGCTGCCTCGCCGTCCACCAGGCGCGGCAACACGTCGCGCAGCCCGAGTGCGTCCGCGGCCGTAGGCCACCACGTCCGCGCCGCAGCGTCCAGCAGCCCGGTGGTCGAGGCGGTGGTGACGTCGCAGCAGCCGACACCGGTGAGCCGCCACCCGACGTACCCCGAAGCGCCGAACAGCATCAGCTCGGTTCGCTCGAGCACATCGGGCTCGTGCTTGCGCAGCCACAGCACCTTCGCGGGCAGGCTGCTGGCGTCCTGCTCGTTGCGCGTGACGTCCGTCCACTCCGGACCGAGCAGGCGGTACGCCTCGGCGAGCTCGCCGTGCGCCCTGGTGTCGCTGTAGAGGATCGCCGGGCGCAGCGGCCGGGCACCACCAATGCACACCAGGTCCTGCATCTGACCGGTTAACGCGAGCATCCGCACCCTGCTGACGCTCTCGCCGCATCGCCCCAGCGCCTCGATGCTGGCTTCCCACCAGTCCTCCGGCTCCTGCTCGCCATGCGCGCTTGGCACCTCGGCCTGCCCGGTCGCCCGGATGCGGCCCCGCGCGTCCAGCAAGACAGCCTTCACCGCGGATGTGCCCACGTCCACCGCTGCTGTCCAGTCAGTCATGACCGACCTCCCACGAGCTTGGGCAGGCCCACCGCGGCGACGACAATGAGCCCGGTGAGCACCTGTTGTAGATGGGGCGAGACGCCGACGAAGTTGAGCCCGTTGGCCTGCACGCCGAGCAGCGCGATTCCCAGCAGTGACCCGAGCACGTTCGGCCATGCCCCACCGCATCGTCGTGCCGATGAACACCGCGGCGATCGATGTCAGCATCAGCGGGTCGCTGGCGGTCGAGTGAGCGGACGCGAGCCGGCTCGCCAGCAGCACACCGGCGACCGCGGCGTCTAGCCCGGACACTGCGAACCGGATGAGCCGGATCCGCCTCTGGTCGATTCCGAATTAGGCGGTCACTTCGGCATTTCCGCCGACCGCATGCAGTTGACGCTCGCCGGCGACCTGCGTGAGCGACAGCCAGACGGCGCTGGCCACGGCGAGCGCGAACAGCACGGCTACGAGCACGCCCACGACCCGGCTCTGGCAGGCGGTGGCTTAGGAATACATTCTCCGCCACTGAGAGTGCCGGCACGACACCGAATTCCTGGTGCCCGGCCGCGACTCCCGCGCGATGCGCGTCCGCGGCCGGGAACCGTTGCGGCACACCGGCAACCTCGACCACGCCCTGGTCCAGCGCCAGTACACCACTCATGATCTTAATGAGAGTGACCTTTTCTGACCCGTTGTCCCCGACGAGTGCGTGCACTCACCACGCCCGATGTCGAAGTCCACACCGGAAGCACCGCGACGCCGCCGCACGCCCGACGCGCGAGCAATCCCGCGAACACACTAGAGCGTGTCCCGTGGATCATGCGGGTGGGCTGCGGTAGATCTCTTCTGTGCTTGATCGCCACGACTTGACCGACGCGGAGTGGGCACGGCTGGAGCCGTTGCTGCCCGACCGGACACCGCGAC
>NZ_JAHKRK010000221.1 GCF_019396355.1 Pseudonocardia nigra | reverse complement strand
GGAGGCCGCGGCGGAGACCCCGCCCCGCGCCAGGGCGCCCGCCGGCCTCACCATCACCTCCGACGGCACGGCGGGTGACCCGGCCGACGATGCCGCGACCATCACCGAACCCGTCGCCGACGGCGAGGTCGCCGCCGAGGTGGCCGACGCCGACTCCCCGGAGCCGTCGGCGGAGGAGCGCGCCGTGGCGGCCGAGCGGGAGGCGCGCATGGCGGCCCGCGCGCAGGCCAAGGCACTCGCCGCGGCGCTCGCCCCGATCGCGGGCGTCGAGGGCGTCGGGCCCACGATCGCTGCCGCGGTCCGCGACTGGTTCACGGTGGACTGGCACCGGGAGGTCGTGCAGAAGTGGCGCGCGGCGGGGGTCCGGATGGTCGACGAGCCCGACGAGTCGGTCCTGCGCACGCTCGACGGCCTCTCGATCGTCGTCACCGGCTCGATGGAGGCCTACTCCCGCGACGAGGCGAAGGAGGCGATCGCGGCCCGCGGCGGACGCGCCGCGAGCTCGGTGTCGAAGAAGACGGCCTTCGTGGTGGCGGGCGAGGCGCCCGGCTCGAAGTACGACAAGGCGCTCGAGCTCGGTGTCCCGGTGCTCGACGAGGCGGGGTTCCGCGTGCTGCTCGAGCGCGGCCCCGACGCGGCGCGGGAGGTGGCCACCGTGGAGGCCTGACGCGCCCGATCGCGCTCCGGGGCTGTCCGTAAGATCTCGGCTCGGAGCGGCTGCCGCTCTCGGACGGCACGTGCCGTCGGTCGACTACTGTGGGCCCGAACGGGGGTGTGGCTGTGCTCCAGGCGGTTCTGAACGGGTCCCGGCCCGCCGACGCCCACCCCGCGCTGCCCGTGATCGCCCGGCATCTCGCCCGCGACGCGCGCGCCGTCGCCCGCCTCGGCATCGCCGCGGTGCATGTGCACCCCCGGGGTCCCGACTCGCAGGAGACGCTCGACCCGGTGCACGTCGGCGACGCCGTCGCCGCCATCCGCGCCGAGGTCCCCGGCATGGAGATCGGGGTCACCACCGGGCGCTGGATCCAGCCCGACCCGGTGAAGCGCATCGAGGCCGTGCTCACGTGGGGGCGCCTCGGCGTCGGCAAGCCCGACGTGTGTTCGGTGAACGTCCACGAGAAGGGCTGGGTCGACGTGTGCGCGGCCGCGGCGTCGGTCGGGATCGGCGTCGAGCTCGGCGTGTGGACCAGCGGCGACGCCGTCACGCTCCGCACCAGCGGCATCCCGCGGGGCACCACGCGCGTGCTCGCGGAGTCCACCGTGTCCGACCCGGAGACGTCCGTGGCCGAGGCGGTGCGCATCCTGCGCGCACTGGGCCCCCTCCCCGTGCCGGTGCTGCTGCACGGCGAGGAGGACGGCGCCTGGCCCGTCCTGGAGTACGCGCTCCGGATGGGGATCGACACGCGCATCGGCTTCGAGGACGTGCTCGTCCGCCCCGACGGGTGGCTCGCCACGGGCAACGACGATCTCGTCCGGGCCGCGCTCGCGATCCGGGTTTGACCGTGGCCGGCGCCGGGTAGCTCGGCGGCCGTTGTCCAGCGATTTTGGCTCCTGCAACAGAAATCGCGGCCCGAACGTGGTCCAGGACGTGGCCCATTGCGCGAAGCGCGAAATACCGTCGAGTACATGGGAGTTCTCGGCTCGATCGGACGGCGCGCGCGCACCGCGGCCACCTGGTTCACACAGCCGCTGCTGCCCGATGACCTGCTCGGCACGCTGAACCCGCTGTGGTCGACCGGCGAGCCGCACGCCCGCGTCGTGGGCCTGCGGCGGGAGACCACCGACACGACCACGCTCCTGCTCCGCACCGGTCCGCGGCGTGGGACGCACCGCGCCGGTCAGTTCGTCGGGATCGGCACCCGCCTCGACGGGATCTGGCACTGGCGCACGTACTCCGTGACGTCCCGCCCCGACGACCCGGTGCTGGCGGTCACGGTCACCGCGCTGCCGGGTGGCACGGTGTCGGGCGCGCTCGCCCACCGCACCCCCGTCGGCACGCTGCTGCGGATCGGCCCGCCCGCGGGCGAGTTCGTGCTGCCGGAGCCGGCACCGGAGAAGCTGCTGTTCGTCACCGCCGGCAGCGGGATCACCCCGGTCATGGGGATGGTGCGGGACCTGGCCGCCACCTGCCCCGAGGCCCTCGACGGGGCGGCGCTCGTGCACTGCGACCGCACCCCTGCCGACCTGCTGTTCGCGCCGGAGCTGCGAACGCTCGCCGCGTCCACCGGGCTGCGACTCGTGGAGCGGCACACCGCGGTCGAGGGCAGGCTCACGCCCGACGCGCTGGCCGACTGCGTCCCGGACTGGGCGGCCCGGCAGACGTGGGCCTGCGGGCCCGCGGGCCTGCTCGACGCCCTCACCGAGCAGTGGGCGCGCGCCGGTGACCCGGACGCGCTGCACATCGAGCGGTTCGTGCCGCCGACGCCGGTTGCCGCGGACGCCACCGGTGGGCGGGTCAACTTCACGACCAGCGGGATCGAGGCCGAAGCCGGGCCCGGGACCCCGCTCATGGTGGCCGGTGAGGCGGCGGGGGCCCTGCTGCCCAACGGCTGCCGCATGGGCATCTGCCACACCTGTGTGGGCAAGCTGCGCTCCGGCGCGGTCCGCAACCTGCACACCGGCGACCTGCACGACACGCCCGGCGAACCCGTCCGCACCTGTGTCTCCGGTGCCGCGGGCGACGTCGAGATCGAGCTCTAGGGAGCATTCATGACCAGCACCAGCACGCGCACCACCATCAGTGCAGCCGCTCACCTCACCGACGAGCAGATCGAGGCCCTCGGCGCGGAGCTCGACGAGATCCGCGCGGAGGTCGTCAGCAGCCTCGGCGAGGCCGACGCGCGCTACATCAACCGGGTCATCGCCGTGCAGCGGGCGCTCGAGATGGGCGGCCGCGGCGCGCTGATCTTCTCGCTGTTCCCGCCCGCCTGGTTCGCGGGCACCGCCGCGCTCTCGGTGGCCAAGATCCTCGACAACATGGAGATCGGCCACAACGTCCTGCACGGCCAGTGGGACTGGATGCGTGACCCGAAGATCCACTCGACGACGTGGGAGTGGGACCACGCCACCCCCGCCGAGGCGTGGAAGAAGACGCACAACTACGAGCACCACACGTTCACCAACGTGCGGGGCCGGGACCGCGACCTCGGCTACACGATCATGCGGATCACCCCGGAGCAGGAGTGGAAGCCCTCCAACCTGTTCCAGCCGCTCACCAACTTCGGCCTGTCGCTGATCTTCGAGTGGGGCATCGCGCTCTACGACCTCGAGCTGGACAAGGTCAAGGACGGCACGAAGCCGTGGCCGCAGGCCAAGGAAGAGCTGAAGACGTTCTGGCGCAAGAGCCGCAAGCAGCTCGCGAAGGACTACCTGCTGTTCCCGCTGCTGTCGGGCCCCGGCTTCCTGCACACCGCGGCGGCGAACCTGACCGCCAACGTCGTGCGCAACGTCTGGTCGCACGCGGTGATCTTCTGCGGGCACTTCCCGGACGGCACCGAGACGTTCGAGGAGGAGCGGCTCGACGGTGAGACCAAGGGCGAGTGGTACGTCCGGCAGATGCTCGGGTCGGCCAACCTCTCCGGCGGCAAGCTGTTCCACATCATGACCGGCAACCTCAGCCACCAGATCGAGCACCACCTGTTCCCGGACATCCCCAGCAACCGGTACGCGGAGATCGCCCCCAAGGTGCGCGAGATCTGCGGGCGCTACGGCCTCACGTACACGACCGGGTCGCTGCCGCGGCAGTACGGCAAGGTCCTGCGCAAGATCGCGCGCCTCGCGTTCCCCGGTGGTGGGGAGAAGGCCAAGGCCCCGGTGACGGAGCTGCCGGCCCGTCGCCGCACCCCGGCAGGTCCCGCGGTGCGCTTGGCCGGCTGAGACACGCTCCCGCCCAGCCCCGATACACCAGCAAGGTGGCATTGCTGTCACTGGACGACAGCATTGCCACCTTGCTGGCACGCCCGGGCCCACTGACGGCTCCGGTGGGCCCGGGGTCGACGTCGCTGGCCGTCAGGCCTCTGCGGGCGGCGGCATCCGCAGTGCCACCGCCAGTTCCAGGCGCGCGGCCGGGTCGTCCAGTGCGCCGCCGAACGCGTCGCGCAGGCCGGCCAGGCGGTAGCGCACGGTCTGCGGGTGCACGTGCAGCGCTGCGGCCGCCGCCGCGATGTCTCCGTGGGCGTCGAGCCACGCCCGCAGCGTCTCCTCCCCCCGGGCGGCCGCCGCGGCCGGCAGCGCGCGCAGCGGCGCGACGGCGCGCGCGTACAGATCAGCGGCGAGGTCCGGCTCGGCCGCCAGGAGCAGGGCGAGCAGGTGCTCGTCGGCCCGGGCGAACGTCTCGTCGCACCCGCGCCGCAGCAGCCCCGCGAGGTGCAGTGGCCACGCCGCCTGCGCCCTGGCGACTGAGCGGTGGGCGTGTGCGGGTTCCACCACGGGGCCGAGCACGGCGCGCCGCTCCCCGAGGCCGGCGCGGACCCGCTTGACCCATTCGGAGCGCTCCGCCGCGTCCCAGCGGGATCCGCCCGCCCCCGGGACGGGCACGACGGCGACCCCGACCGGGTCGAGATCGGCGCCGATGGCGCCGGGCAGCCGCGCCGCCACCGCGACGGCGTCCTCGACCACCAGTGCCGCGAGCCGCGCGGGGAGGGGCCACCCCGCCGCGACGGCGACGCGCTCGAGCTCGGGTGTCGCGGCGGGCGGGTGTCGGGCCAGCAGCTCCACCAGCGCGTGCCGCCGCGCCTGCAGCGAGCCGGCGCGGTTGGCCTCCTCGTCGGCCCAGCCGGCGACCGACGCCGCCGAGAGCAGCTCCACGTAGCTGAACAGCGCCTCGGCCAGGCTGAAGATCACCTCGGGCGGCAGCTGCCGGGCCGCCGACCCGGTGCCCAGCCTGCGCCACAGCGTCCGGGTCCCCACCTGGTAGGCCGACTGCAGGGCGGCGAGCGTGCGACCCTCGCGATGTTCCAACTGCCCGAGCGCCCGGTAGACGCGCACGTCGGACAGCGACTCGTCGCGGCCGAGCAGGTCGATGAACTGCTCGAGGGCGACCGAGACGCCCTCGGTGATCCGCATGCCGAAGCGTCCGGTCAGCGGGCGCGCGTAGTCGGGGACCTCGGCGCGCACCGCCGTGATGATCTCGTCGGTGGCGGCCGCGACCTCGGGTCGCAGCGCCGCCCCGACCCAGCTCGGCACCCGCGACCACGGCCGGTCCATCGCTCAGTCGCCCATCCGTCAGTCACCCAGCACCGTGGTGACGATGCCGGTCAGGTGCGTGAGTCGGGCGAGCTCCGACGGGCGGAACGCCGGCCCGCCCGGCCGCCCGACGACCAGCGCCCGCGCCTTGGTGCCGAACGGCGCGGCCGCGAGCTCGGTGTCGAGGGCGCTCCACGGCTCCGGGACCCAGTGCACGGCGGGGTCGACGACGATCGCCTTGTCCAGCGGCAGCCACGGCAGGTCGCCTGCGCGCGTCTCGGGCGCCGCGGTGCTCTGGGCCAGGCGGTAGGAGTGGTCGCCGTCGCGGACGGCCACGAGCGCCCAGCCCGCCCGGAAGATCCGCGGGATGCCCTGGGCGAGCAGTTCCAGCCCGTGCGCCGGGTCGGCTGTGATCTCCTCGATCAGCTCCAGCTCGCGGTGCGTGTCGAGCTTGCCCGAGTGCGGGCGGACCGACTCGACCTCCACACCGGGCACCGACTCGGCCGCGGTGATGAGCACGTCCGGCGGCCGCCCGGCCGGCAGCTCGACGGCGAGGTCGTCGATGGCCTGGCCCTGCGAGCGCTCGACGACGTCGACGCCGAGGATGTCGGCTCCTGCGTTGCCGAGCGCCGTTGCAACGGCTCCGAGACTGCCCGGCTTGTCCGGCAGCACCACCCGGAGCAGGAACGACACACCACACGTCCTCTCGCGACGACCCCGACCGCTGGACGGGCGCCTCTGGGTCGGCGACCGGCACGGTCCTCAGCCCGCAAATTGTGTCAGGCCGGTGGCATCGGTGCGCAACATCGTGCGTAAAGGACGCGTGACGCTCGGTGCGGGCTCCGGCCGCCACCCGTGACCGCCTGCGCACGGCGACCGAGCGGCGACGACTAGACTCGACAGGTCGGTGCCGCGCCGATGCTGCCGCGCTCCCGTCGAGCGCCTGAGCGCAGCGGCCACCTGCACCGGCAGCTCTTCTCCACAGCTCCAACCGTCCTGGAGGGACATGTCCGCCGAACCCGCGCCGTCGGGTCCCACGGGAGGGATCACCCGCGACGAGGTCGCGCACCTCGCCCGGCTGGCCCGGCTCGCCGTCACCGACGCGGAGCTCGATGTCTTCGCCGGCCAGCTCGAGGTGATCCTCGGCGCCGTCGCCCGCGTCGGCGAGGTCACCGCCGAGGACATCCCGCCCACCTCGCACGCGGTGCCGCTGCAGAACGTCTTCCGCCCCGACGAGCGCCGCCCCGGCCTGGACCAGGAGCAGGCGCTGGCGGGTGCCCCGGCCGCCGAGGACGGGCGGTTCCGGGTGCCGCAGATCCTGGGGGAGGAGGCCTGATGAGCGCGACCGACCTGACGCGGCTCAGCGCGGCCGACCTCGCGGGGAAGATCCACTCGCGCGAGATCTCCGCCGTCGAGGTGGCGCAGGCCCACCTCGACCGCATCGCGGCCGTCGACGACACGGTGCACGCGTTCCTGCACGTCGCGGGCGAGGCCGCACTGGCGTCGGCCGCGATGGTCGACGAGCGGCTCGCCGCGGGCACTGCGCCCGCCTCGCCGCTGGCCGGCGTCCCGCTGGCGCTCAAGGACGTGTTCACCACGGTGGACATGCCCACCACGGCCGGCTCGAAGATCCTCGAGGGCTGGCGCCCGCCGTACGACGCCACGGTCACGGCGCGGCTGCGCGCCGCGGGGATCACGATCCTCGGCAAGACCAACATGGACGAGTTCGCGATGGGTTCCTCCACCGAGTACTCGGCGTACGGGCCGACCCGCAACCCGTGGGACACCAACCGGGTGCCGGGCGGCTCCGGTGGCGGCTCGGCGGCGGCGCTGGCCGCGTTCGAGGCGCCGCTCGCGATCGGCACCGACACCGGCGGCTCGATCCGCCAGCCCGCGGCGTTCACCGGCACGGTGGGCGTCAAGCCGACCTACGGCGGTGTCTCCCGCTACGGGCTCATCGCGTGTGCGTCCTCGCTCGACCAGGGCGGGCCGTGCGCCCGCACCGTGCTCGACGCCGCGCTGCTGCACGAGGTCATCGGCGGCTGGGACGACCGCGACTCCACCTCGATCGACAAGCCGGTGCCTTCGGTGGTCGACGCGGCCCGGATCGGTGCGGCGGGCGACCTGTCCGGCCTGCGCGTCGGCGTGGTCCGCGAGCTCGGCGGCGAGGGTTACCAGCCCGGCGTGCGCTCCTCCTACGAGGACGCGCTGCGGCAGCTGGAGAAGCTCGGCGCGGAGCTGGTGGAGGTGAGCTGCCCGCACTTCGAGTACGGGCTCGCCGCGTACTACCTGATCCTGCCCAGCGAGGTCTCGTCGAACCTCGCGCGCTTCGACGCCATGCGCTACGGCCTGCGCGTCGACGTGGGCGCGTCGGCCGAGGAGGTCATGGCCGCCACCCGGGAGGCCGGGTTCGGCCCCGAGGCCAAGCGCCGGATCATCCTGGGCACCTACGCGCTCTCGTCGGGCTACTACGACGCCTACTACGGGCAGGCGCAGAAGGTGCGCACGCTCATCAGCCGCGACTTCGCCGCGGCGTTCGAGCAGGTCGACGTCCTCGTCTCGCCGACGACGCCCACCACGGCGTTCCCGATCGGCGACAAGGTCGACGACCCGCTGGCCATGTACCTCAACGACCTCGCGACGATCCCGACGAACCTCGCGGGCACGGCCGCGCTCTCCGTCCCGTCCGGGCTCGCCGACGGGCTGCCGGTCGGGCTGCAGGTGATGGCCCCCGCGCTCGGCGAGGCCGTCATGTACCGGGTGGGGGCCGCCTACGAGGCCGCCCGCAACGCCGAGGACGGCGGCCCGGTGATCTCCCGCGTTCCGGAGGTGTCCGCATGAGCACGCCCACACTCGTGGACTACGACGAGGTGCTCGAGCGCTTCGACCCGGTGCTCGGGCTCGAGGTGCACGTCGAGCTCAACACCAACACGAAGATGTTCTGCGGCTGCCCCACGGCGTTCGGGGCCGAGCCCAACACGCAGGTCTGCCCCGTCTGCCTGGGGCTGCCCGGCGCACTGCCGGTGGTGAACCGCACCGCGGTGGAGTCGGCGATCCGCATCGGGCTCGCGCTCAACTGCGACATCGCCCCGTGGGGCCGGTTCGCGCGGAAGAACTACTTCTACCCGGACATGCCGAAGAACTTCCAGACGTCCCAGTACGACGAGCCGATCGCCGTCAACGGGTACCTGGACGTCCTGCTCGACGACGGGTCGACCGTGCGGGTGGAGATCGAGCGCGCCCACATGGAGGAGGACACCGGCAAGTCGCTGCACGTCGGTGGCGCCACCGGACGGATCCACGGCGCGGAGTACTCGCTGCTGGACTACAACCGCGCGGGCGTGCCGCTGATCGAGATCGTCACGAAGCCGATCGTGGGCACCGGCGCGCGGGCGCCGGAGGTGGCCCGGGCGTACGTCACGGCGCTGCGCGACCTGCTGCGCGCCCTGAACGTCTCCGACGTGCGGATGGACCAGGGCTCGCTGCGCTGCGACGCGAACGTGTCGCTGATGCCGAAGGGCGCCACGGTGTTCGGCACGCGCACCGAGACCAAGAACGTCAACTCGCTGCGCTCGGTGGAGCGCGCCGTCCGCCACGAGATGACGCGGCAGGCCGGTGTGCTGCTCACGGGCGAGCGAGTGGTCCAGGAGACGCGGCACTTCGACGAGTCCACCGGCACCACGTCGCCGGGACGGACGAAGGAGACCGCCGAGGACTACCGGTACTTCCCGGAGCCCGACCTCGTCCCGATCGCGCCGTCCGCGGAATGGGTCGATGAGCTGCGCGGCACCCTGCCGGAGCTGCCGTGGGAGCGGCGGCGGCGCATCCAGGCCGAGTGGAGGCTCACCGACGCCGAGCTGCGCGACCTGGTGAACGCCGGCGCGCTGGACCTCATCGAGGCCACCGTCGCGGCGGGGGCGCCCGCCGGTGAGGCGCGGTCGTGGTGGGTGGCCTACCTCGCGCAGCAGGCCAACGCCCGCGGCGTCGAGCTGGTGGGGTTGCCGATCACCCCGGCCCAGGTGGCCCACGTGATCGCGCTCGTGGCGTCCGGGGAGCTGAACAACAAGCTCGCCCGCCAGGTCGTCGACGGCGTGCTGGCCGGCGAGGGCGAGCCGGACGAGGTCGTCGCCGCCCGAGGGCTCGCGGTCGTCTCCGACGAGGGGGCGCTCGTCGCGGCCGTCGACGAGGCGCTGGCCGCCCAGCCCGACGCCGCGGAGAAGATCCGCGGCGGCAAGGTGGCGGCGGCGGGCGCGATCGTCGGTGCGGTGATGAAGGCGACGAGGGGCCAGGCCGACGCCAAGCGCGTGCGGGAGCTGATCATCGAGCGCTGCAGCTGACGGAGTCAGGCGCGGCTCTGGCCGCCCCCGGCCGGCGGCTGGATCCGGATCACGCGGTCGTCACTGGGCACCGGCACCCCGCCGGCCGCCTTGTTCACGGTGCCGAGCCAGAGCAGCCCGTCCGGTGCGAGGGTGGCGGCCGACAGCCGCCCGTAGGTGTTGACGAGCAGCGTCTCCGGCGCGCCGGTGAACACACCGTTGTCGCCGGGGCGCAGCACGAACAGTGACGCGGCGCCGGTCTGTGCGACCGCGACGATGCCCGGCTGGGCCATGCAGCCCGCGACGCCGGGCCGGTCGGGCCATGTCCAGGCCGGGGCCGGGAGCGGCCCGGGCTGGACGAGGTGCAGCACGTCCTGGGTGCCGGTCCGGTCGGTCACCCAGGTCGCGGTGGTGATCGGGTCGGTGCACACGCCGCCGGGTGCGTGCAGGCCCGAGCTGAGCACGGGGGAGGTCGGGTCGGGGTTGCCGACACCGGGGCGGCCCAGCGTGTCGATCCGCAGCAGCTTGCCGGCGAGCGAGTCGGGCGGCGCCCCGCCGGCGTCACCGGTGGCCACCAGCAGCGTGCCGTCCACGTCGACGCCGAGCGCCCCGCCGTTGTTGCGCCGGCCGCGCGGTATCCCGGTCAGCACGGGCTTGGCCGGTTCACCGGGCGCGATCCGCACCACCCGGTTGTCCTCGGGCGTGGTGATGTAGGCGTAGAGGAGCTGGTCCTCGACGAAGGACGGGGACAGGACGAGCCCGGTCAGCCCACCGCCTCCGGTCGGGTCCACCGGCACGGTGGTGACGAGCTCGGGTTCGGTCCCGCGTTCCACCCGCAGCACCCGGCCCGTGGCACGCTCGCCGACGAGCGCCGAGCGCCCGTCGGGCAGCACGGCGATCGCGCCGACCGGTTCTAGGCACGTGGCGACGACCTGCGGGTCCGGGTCCTCGCACCCGGATGGTGGCTGCGGGGCGCCCGACTCGCCTGCGCCGCCGCCCGGCGGCGGTGGCTGCGGTGGGCTGGACTCGGGGACGACCGGGGGCCCGCCGAGCTCGCCCACGCCCTCGAGCTTCTCCTGCCACTCGCGCGGCCCGGCGTCGGGGAACTCGGCGCAACCGGCCAGCATCAGCCCGAGCAGCGCTGCCGCCACTGCGCGCCGCACCCGTCCCACCACGGTCGCCAGGCTAGGCGCCGGCAGGTGAGCGGCGGGTGAGTACGTTCGCCCCATGGTCGACATCGGAGTTCTCGTCCCGCACGACGAGGGGTGGCGCGCCTCGCGGACGTCCAGGGCGTCACGCCGGTGCGCTACGACCCCGAGGCCGCGCTGCCCGCCGCCGCGGAGACCGCGCAGGTGCTGGTGCCGCCGTTCCTCGCGACGGCGGCCGCGGTGGCGATGGTCGAGAAGCTCCCGCAGCTGCGGCTCGTGCAGCTGTTGTCGGCGGGTGCGGAAGCGTGGATCGGCCGGCTCCCGGAGCACGTCGCGCTCTCGGACTGCCGCGGCGCGCACGGCGGCGCGACGGCCGAGTGGATCGTCGCCGCGCTCCTCGCGGTGTACCGGGACCTGCCGCGCTTCGTCCGCGCCCAGGACGAGGCCCGCTGGGACTACCACCGCACCGACGAGCTCGCCGGCAAGCGGGTGCTGGTGGTCGGCGCCGGGGACGTCGCGGAGCAGACGGTCCGCCGCCTCGCCCCGTTCGATCTGACCACCACCCTCGTCGGGCGCCGCGCCCGGCCCGGCGTGCACGCCGTCGAGGAGGTGCTCGACCTGCTCCCGCAGCACGACGCCTGCGTGGTGATCGTCCCGCTGACCGACGCCACGCGCGGCCTGGTGGACGCCGCGTTCCTCGCCGCGATGCCGGACGGGGCCGTGCTCGTCAACGCCGCCCGTGGGCCCGTCGCCGACACCGACGCGCTCAGCGCCGAGCTCGTGAACGGCCGCCTCCGCGCGGCGCTCGACGTCACCGACCCCGAGCCGCTGCCCGCCGAGCACCCGCTGTGGCGCGCGCCGGGCCTCCTGCTCACCCCGCACGTCGCCGGGAGCGTCCCCGGTACGCAGCGCCGGGCCTACGACATCGCCGCAGAGCAGCTCGCGGCGTTCGCGCGTGGGGAGCGGCCCCCCAACCTGGTCGAGGACGGGTACTAGGGCCAGTACCAGGGCCGGGTGGGCTGGTCCGCGGCTACCCTCGCGACCATGAGCGACGACCCGACGTCGATCCTGCCCGGTTTCGGCGAGCCCGAGTCGGCGAAGACGCGCCCGAACGTGCGTCCGCTCGCCTGGAACCGGGGCACCGACGTCGGCCTGCTGCTCCTGCGGTTCGCGGTCGGCGGCACGTTCTTCGCCCACGGCATGCAGAAGGTCTTCGGGCTGTGGGGCGGGCCGGGGATCGCCGGGTTCGCCCGCTACCTCGACGGGCTGGGCTTCCGGCAGAGCACGCTGCTGTCGTGGGTCACCGGCATCACGGAGCTGGTGGCGGGCGCGTTCGTCGTGCTCGGGGTGCTCACGCCGCTGGCGGCCGCGGGACTGTTCGCCATCATGATCAACTCGGTGCTGCTCAAGTTCGGCAACGGCTTCTTCATCGCCTCCGACGCCGGCGCGAACGCGATCGAGCTCGACGTCGTCCTCGGGCTCGCCGCCGCGGCGCTCACCCTCACCGGGGCCGGCCGGATCGCGCTGGACAACAACCGCACCTGGAACCGGCGCCCGGCGCCGTGGGGTGTGCTCGCACTGGTCGTCGGGATCGCGGCCGGCGTGCTCGTCCACGTGCTGCTGCGGTGAGCGCGCCGGCCGACACCGCCTGGCTCGCCCAGGTCGGGCGTTGGGCGGGCGGGCCGGTGACCGTCGGGCACCGGGAGCCCTTGGCCGGCGGATACGTCTCCGCACAGGTCGAACGGGTCACGCTCGACGCTTCGGGCCGCGCGGTCGACGTCGTCGTGAAGCGGGCCTCCGCGACGGAGGTCGCCGCGATGCGTGCGCTCGCGGTGATCCCCGGTCTCGAGCGCCCGCGGCAGCTCGCGACCGGCCGGGACGCCGAGAGCGAGTGGCTCGTGCTGCCGTTCTACGCCGGACCCGGCCTCGGGGCCGACGCGGAGGTCCCGGCGGAGGTGTGGACGGCCCTGGGCCGCGTGCACGCGCACTGGCACCGCAAGCGCCCCCGCGGCGTCCCGGTGGTGGACGCGGCGTGGTGGCGGACGACGGTGCGCGAGCGCACGCTGCCCGCCGTCCTGGGTGCGGGGGAGCGCACCGGCGATCCGCTGTTCCCCGAGGTCGCGGCGCTGCTGGAGGCCTGGGCGACCGACAGCCGGTTGCTCGCCGCGCTCGCCGTCCTGCCGCGCACCCTCACCCACGGTGACGCCCACCGCGGCAACGTCCTGCTCGCCGCCGACGGGGCCGTGCTGATCGACTGGGGCAACGCCCGCGTGGCTCCGGCCGGGTTGGACCTGGCCACGCTCGCCGCACAGGGCGCGCCCGCCGCCGACGCCTACGCCGCGGCGGTCGCAAACGCGACGCCCCCGCCCGAGCTGCGCGAGGTGGAGCGGCTGTGGGCGCAGGTGCAGGTGCACGTCCAGTACCTGGGGTTCGCCGCAGACCACCTCGGCTCCGCCCGGGTGGCGGAGATGGTGCAGACGGCGGTGACGGCGCTGGACGCGCTGGGCCCGGCGCTCGACGCCGCCCGCAGGGCCCGGCCCGAACGCCAGGAAAGCCACGTTCCTGTCGCTGAATGACGGGAACGTAGATCGGAA
>NZ_JAHKRK010000220.1 GCF_019396355.1 Pseudonocardia nigra | reverse complement strand
TCTTCCGATCTAATCCCGCGAGTCGCCCCCTTTTGCCACGTGAGTCGCCCGGTTCCGACAGGCGAGTCGCCCCACCCCGCACGGTCCGGCGGACGGGCCTGGGAGGATGGCGGGGTGACGGCGAGGCTGATGGACGGCAAGGCGACGCTCAGCGAGATCCTGGGCGAGCTCGCGACCCGGGTCGAGAAGCTGCAGGCCGCCGGCGTGACGCCCGGCCTGGGCACCGTGCTCGTCGGCGAGGACCCCGGATCGCACTCCTATGTGCGGGGCAAGCACCGCGACTGCGCGAAGGTCGGCATCACGTCGATCCAGAAGGAGCTGCCGGCCGACGCGAGCCAGGCCGACGTCGAGCGCGTCATCGACGAGCTCAACGCCGATCCGGCGTGCACCGGCTTCATCGTCCAGCTCCCGCTGCCGAAGGGCCTCGACGCCGGTGCGGCGCTGGAGCGGATCGACCCGGCCAAGGATGCCGACGGCCTCGCGCCGGTCAGCCTGGGCCGGCTCGTCCTCGGCGAGCCCGGCCCGCTGCCGTGCACGCCGCGCGGGATCGTCGAGCTGTGCCGCCGCTACGGAGTGGAGCTGGCCGGCGCGCGGGTCACGGTCGTCGGCCGTGGGGTCACCGTCGGCCGTCCGCTGGGCCTGCTGCTCACCCGGCGCAGCGAGAACGCCACGGTCACCCTGTGCCACACGGGCACCCGCGACCTGGCCGACGAGGTGCGCCGGGCCGACGTCGTCGTGGCCGCCGCCGGCGTGCAGGGCCTGATCACGGCCGACATGGTGCGGCCGGGTGCCACCATGCTCGACGTCGGCGTCACCCGCACCGACCTCGGCCTCGTCGGCGACGTGGCCCCCGAGGTCGCCGAGGTGGCCGGGCTGCTCGCCCCGATGCCGGGTGGCGTCGGCCCGATGACGCGGGCGATGCTGCTGACCAACGTGGTCGAAGCAGCCGAGCGGGCGGTCCGGGGCTGACCGTGGCCGACCGGCGCTCGCGGCTGCCGGTGCACGCGCCGCTGATCTTCGTGCTGCTCATCGCGGCGGCCGGGATGGTGCGAGTGCTCACCCAGCACTGGCGGGAGGGCGCCGCACTGCTCGGCGGTGCGCTGCTCGTGGCCGCGGTGCTGCGGGTGCTGCTGCCGCCGGACCGGGCCGGGATGCTCGCGATCCGCAGCCGTCCGATCGACGTGCTGTGCTACGCCGGGTTCGGGGTGGTGATGGTCGCGCTCGCGGTAACGATCACGCACGGCTCCCTCAACCCGCCCGGCTGATCAGGGCAGTATCTGGGCCATGACCGATCGTTCCGCCCGGATCGTCGACACGCTCGTCGCCGCCTTCTCGGATCTGATGGCGGCCGACCCCGCGGCGTTCCGCACCAAGTTCCGCAAGATGGCAGCCGACCCGTTCGCGTTCTACCGGGGCAGCGCATGTCTGTTCTACGCAGACGTGGCCGAGCGCGACGATCCGTGGGCCGACGAGCGGACGAGCCGGGTGTGGATCCAGGGTGATCTGCACGCGGAGAACTTCGGCACCTACATGGACGGCGACGGGGCGCTGATCTTCGACGTCAACGACTTCGACGAGGCCTACGTCGGGCACTTCACGTGGGACGTCACGCGCTTCGCGGCAAGCATGGCGCTGCTGGGCTGGCGCAAGGCGATCTCCGACGCCGACATCACGATGCTCGTGCAGCGGTACACGCGTGCCTACCTCGACCAGGTGCGGGAGTTCGTCGACCGCTCCGACGACCGCAGCTTCGCGCTGCGGTTGGACACCACCGACGGCGCTGTGCACCAGGTGCTGCAGCTGGCGAAGCTGCGCACGCGGGTCGGGCTGCTCGACAAGATCACCGAGACCGAGGGGTTCGACCGGATCCTGCGCGCGGTCCCGGGGCTGCGCAGGCTCGACGACGAGGAGCGCGGCCGGGTCACCGAGGCGTTCGAGCGGTACCTCGGCACGATCCCGGAGTCCAAGCGGTTCCGCGGGGTGACCTACGCGGTCAAGGATGTGGCCGGGCGGTCCGGGTTCGGCATCGGCAGCGCCGGGCTGCCCGCGTACACGGTGCTGATCGAGGGCTTCAACCAGGCGCTGGACAACGACATCGTGCTGTCGATGAAGCAGGGCAACGTCGCCGCCCCGTCGCGCGTGGTGACCGACGCGGAGATCGCCGGGGCGTTCCACCACCACGGGCACCGGACGGCGGTGTCGCAGCGGGCGCTGCAGGCGCACGCCGACCCGCTGCTGGGCTGGACCGACCTCGACGGCGTCGGTTTCGTCGTCAGCCAGGTGTCGCCGTACGAGGCCGACCTGGACTGGTCGGAGCTCACCGAGCCGAGCGAGATCGCGCCGGTGATGGACTACCTCGGCCGCGCCACGGCGAAGGTGCACTGCGTCGCCGACTCCGACGCCGACCACGGCCTGGTGCCGTTCCAGACCGAGGAGGCGATCAGAGGAGTGGTCGGCGGGCAGGAGGACGAGTTCGTCGGCTGGGTCACCGACTTCGCGCACGCGTACGCCGCACAGGTCCGCGCCGACCACGCGCTGTTCGTCGACGCGTTCCGCGGTGGGCAGATCCCAGGGGTGGCCGCCTCCGGCGGCTCGTGAGTGGATACGAGTGCTGGAGCACCCGTATCCACTCACGAGCGCGTCAGCGCTGGTAGAGCGTCCGCACCAGGTCCTCGATCGAGGGTTCGACGACGGTCACGTCGCGGAGCTCCACCTTTGCCGCGACCGCGGCGATGAGTGCGGCGGCGGTGGTGTCGGCCGGGGCGAACACGAGCCGCTGCCGCGGGCCGTCGGCCTCGACGTGGACGTCGCGCACCCCGGGCAGGCCGTGCAGCGGCGCACTGGGCGCGGTCAGCTCGACCACGACCTCTCGGGCGCCGCCGGAGCGGGCGCGCAGCGTGTCGAGGCCGTCGTCGGCCACCACCTGACCGTGGTCGATGACGACGACGCGCCGGCAGAGCCGCTCGACGTCGGGCAGGTCGTGCGTCGTGAGCAGGATCGTCACGCCGTCGACGAGGTTGACCTCCTGCAGGAACGCGCGCAGCCGCTCCTTGCTCACCAGGTCGAGCCCGACGGTCGGCTCGTCGAGCACGAGCAGCGCGGGGTCGTGCAGCAGCGCCGCCGTCACCTCGCCGCGCATGCGCTGGCCGAGTGAGAGCTGCCGGACCGGGACGTCGAGGAACGGGCCGAGCTCCAGCACGTCGACGCAGCGCTCCAGTCGCGCGCGGTGCGCCGGCTCCGGCACCCGGTGGATCGCGCCGAGCAGGGCGAAGCTGTCGCGCAGCGGAAGGTCCCACCACAGCTGGCTGCGCTGGCCGAACACCACGCCGAGCCGGTGGGCGAGCGCGCGCCGCTGCCGGGTGGGGTCGAGTTCGCAGACCCGCAGCCGCCCCGCGGTCGGGACGAGGATGCCGGTGAGCATTTTGATCGTCGTCGACTTGCCCGCGCCGTTCGGCCCAGGGAAGCCCACGGCCTCGCCCGGCGCGATGCGCAGGTCGATGTCGCTGACGGCAACGACGCGGCGGCGCGCACGGCGGCGCCCGACGGTGAACTCGCGGCGCAGGCCCTCGGCCTCGACGACGACGCTCATGATCCGGCTCCCTGGTAGTGACGGACGGCGGTGCGCCAGACGAGCGCCGCCACGCCGACGGCGGCGACGGCGACGAGCGGCGCGGTGTAGCGCAGCGCGTGCGGCAGGCCGAGTGGGTCGGGCCGGTCCAGCAGCGCGAGGGCGGGGAAGTAGGCGGCGAACGCGGACGGCACGGCGAAGCACAGCACGCGCCGCAGCCACGGCCCGAACACGGTGATCGGGTAGGAGGTGGTGAGCTACGAGCCGTAGGTGAACGCGTTGGCGACCTCGCGGCCCTCGACCAGCCAGAACGACACCGAGCAGGTCGCCACCCAGATGGCACAGATGATCGTCGCACCCAGCAGCGGCGTGCCGAGGACGAGCAGCACGTCGAGCGGCGTCATCGCGACCTGGCCCTGGGCCAGCACCAGGACCAGCACGACGACTCCGACGGCCACCCGGCCGAGCCTGCGCAGCTGCAGGTCGCTGGTCAGGAGCTGGGCGAGCACCCCGAGCGGCCGGGCGAGCAGCACGTCGAGCTCGCCCGTGCGGATCCACCGCGGCAGGTCGTCGAGCTGGCCGACGGTGAGGTCGGCGAGCCCGAACGCGATCCCGGACAGCGCGTAGATCAGCAGCACCTCGTCGCGCTCGAACCCGCCCAGCGAGCGGACCTGGCCGAACACCGCGAGGATCACGATGAGCTCGATGGCCTGGGCGAGCGCCTGCCCGACGACGTCGAGGGCGAACGAGACGGGGTAGGCGAGCTGGCTGCGCACGTGCGAGCCAAGAATGCGCAGGTAGACCCGGGAGACACGCCCACGCCGAAGTTCGCGCCGCACGCTGCGCAAGTTCGGCTCAACCACCCTGCACCACCAGCTTCCGCGTCGCCCGCGTGAGCGTGAGCTGCCCGGCGGCCAGCAGCAGCGCCACCCACAGCACCTAGTGCGCGAGCAGCGCGGCCGCGGCGCCGCGCTCAGTGAACACGTCGATCGGGGTCTGCATCAGGGCCGGGAACGGGGTGGCGTAGACGGCCGTGCGCACCGCGTCGGGGAAGAACGCGAGCGGGACGGTGAGCCCGCACAGCACGCCCGACACCGCCCCGTAGACCGCGGCGACGCCGCGGGCGTCCAGCAGCCAGAACGCGGCGAGGTCGAGCAGGAACCGCAGCGCGAAGCTGAGCACCACCGCCAGCGCGGTGGACACCGTGAACAGCACCAGCGACCACGGGCTCTCCGGCCACCGGAACGGCAGCACGAGCGCGCCGAACGCGATCGGCGGGGCGAGCCGCACCAGCACGGCGTGCCCGGCCCGGCCGAGGTCCTGAGCCAGCAGCGCGCCCTGCAGGTTCCACGGCCGGGCGAGGTCGATGGCGATGTCGCCGGTGCGGACGCGGGTGGCGAGCTCGCGGTCCGGCCAGAGCAGGACCACGGCGAGCAGCCCCTGCCCGAGCCAGACGAACGCGCTGGTGGTCGCCGCGTCATAGCCCGCGGCGCTGCCGGTCTGCCCGACGACGGCGAGCAGCACGGCGACCCGGAGCAGCCCGAACACGGTGTTGGTGAACAGCCCGGCGAGGCTCGCCGCGAGGTAGATGGATTGGCGCCGATAGCCCGCCCTGACCAGGCGGAAATAGGGCCTGAGCACGTCGGTCCACGTTACGGCCGTGCTCAACCGGTTTTCCGGCGCGACCTGGCGGGGGGCCGGGCCGGGGCCGGGCGGGCACTCCGACGAAAGTCGCATTCAGCGCGACCGACGGCGGACCCACGACGGTCGCGGGAAGGATGCCACCGGCTGGCCCCGGCTCGGATCATCGCTGCGTGACCGCACCGCAGACGCCCCGGCCGGCTCGCGCGGCCGTCCGGACGCTGCTCCTCGACCTCGCGGCGCCGCTCGTCGTCTTCTACGCGCTGCGCGCCGCCGGGATGTCCGACGTCGTCGCGCTCGCGGCGAGCGCGCTGCCGCCCACGGTGAACGCGGTTGCGACTGCGATCCGCACCCGTCGGATGGACCCCGTGGCCGCGGCCGTGCTCCTCGCGACGGCGATCGGGCTGGTCGCGTCGCTGATCACCGGCAGTCCGCGCGAGCTGCTGGTGCGCGGGGCCTGGCTGTCGGCCCCGTTCGGCCTGTGGACGCTGGCGAGCCTGCTACGCGGCCGACCGCTCACGTACCGGGTCACGCGCACGCTGTTGCCGCACCGGGCCGCGGTCATGGACGAGAAGTGGGAATCCGACGCGGCGTTCCGCCGCACCTGGCGCATGATCACCTGCGTGTGGGGTGGGGCGACGGTCGTGGACACGGTGCTGCGCGTGCTGATGGCCTACACCCTGCCGGTGCCCGTGGTGCCCGCCCTGGACGCAGCGCTCACCCTCGTCACGCTGGTGGCGCTGCAGGTCCCGACGCACGTGCTGCTCCGCCGGTCCGGCTTCTGGGACCTGCTGTTCCGGCCGCGCCTGGCAGCAGACCGATGACGGGCGCCGATGCCCTCGCCGCGGCCGAGTACGTCGCGTTAACGAGCTCCCGCCGCGACGGCTCGCCGGTGACCACCCCGTATGGGCGGCATCGCTCGGGGACGCTTTCGTGCTCTACACGCCGGGCCGCTCGGCGAAGGTCCGCCGCGTCCGGCGCAACCCGGCGGCCCGGGACGGGGTCCGGACGTGGCGGCGGGTGCGCGGCCGCGGGCGGGCGGTGCGGCGGGGTGCATGATCGCCGCGAGAGGGCGGTTTTCGTGCGTCGGGCTGCGGAAAGAGTGCTTTCGCGGCGGCCCGGTCCGTCGAGATCGCTGTGGGAGTGCGGTTCCGGTTGTCGGTGGTGCGGAATGTGCGCTCTCGTGGCGATCACCCGTCGCCGGCCGTGGGTGGGGGTGGGGCGGGCGGATGATCGCGGCGAGAGGGCAGTGGTAGTTCCCCGGACTGCGAAAGGGACGCTTTCGCGGGAGTTCCATGGTGGGGCGGGCGGATGATCGCGGCGAGGGGGCCGTGTTCGTTCCTCGGGGTGCGGATCGGGTGCTCTCGTGGTGGCCCGGTCCGTCGAGATCGTTGTGGGTGTGTGGTTCCGGTTGTCCGTGCTGCGGAATCTGCGCTCTCGTGGCGATCACACGTCGCTGCCCGTAGGTGGGGGTGGGGCGGGCGGATGATCGCGGCGAGAGGGCAGTGGTAGTTCCCCGGACTGCGAAAGGGACGCTTTCGCGGGAGTTCCGTGGTGCGGCGGGCGGATGATCGCGGCGAGGGGGCCGTGTTCGCTCCTCGGAGTGCGGATCGGGTGCTTTCGTGGTGGTCCGGTCCGTCGAGATCGTTGTGGGAGTGCGGTTTCGGTTGTCGGTGGTGCGAAATGTGCGCGCCCGCGATGATCACTGTCGCTCGGTGTGTGAGCGGGCGGTGCGGCGGGGGTGCATGATCGTCGCGAGAGGGTGATGTTCGTCCTTGGGGGTGCGGAAAGGCCGCTTTCGTGGTGGTCCGGTCCGTCGAGATCGTTGCGAGAGTGCGGTTTCGGTTGTCCATGGTGCGAAATGTGCGCGCCCGCGATGATCATTGTCGCTCGGTGTGTGGGTGGGCGGTGCGGCGGGCGGATGATCGCTGCGAGAGGGCCGTGTTCGTCCGTCCGTCTGCGAAAGGGGTGCTTTCACGGGGCCCCGTCGATTGCGATCGCTGTGAGAGTGCGGTTTCGGTTGTCGGTGGTGCGGAATCTGCGCGCCCGCGACGATCACCGTCGCTCGCCCGGAGCGGCCCGTGACGGTCGAGCAAGGTCGCGGCGTCGGCTACCACCCGTTCCCGGCGGTCGTCCGAGGCGGCGATCAGTCCCGGGGCCGGAGCTGCCGCAGCGTGTACCCGGTGCCCACCGGGTCGAGGGTCTTCGTGGCCTGCTTGAACAGGTACTCGGCCCGCTCGTAGGACAGCCGGCTCCGGCCGGTCTCCGGGCAGAGGTCGGCGTCGCCGGGCGTCCGCGCCGGGCCGCGGCGCCGGTCGGCGAGGAACAGCGGGCCACGGGCCCGGCCGCCCAGCAGGTCCGGCAGCAGCCGGGCGGTCCCGGACCGCCAGCCCACCCAGGTGTCGCCGCTGCGGGCCCGCCGGTCGTCGAGGTCGAGGTCCTCGACGTCCAGCGACAGCACGCTGCGCACCGCGGCCCCCGACTCGTGCAGGAGCCGCCAGAGGGCGCGTTCGCGCACCGGCAGGTCCGCGCGGCTCCACAGCTCCGCGAGCTGCTCCGGACCGATCGACGGTGTCCGGGCGGACGCCTCGGCCCGCCGGTCGAGACCGGCGGCGAGGTCGTCCGTGCCGGCCCAGGCGCAGAAGGACCGGACCGCCGACCGGTGCCGGTTCCACGTCCGGGCCGCCGCGACGCCCCACGCCGTCGTGAACACCCGCGCCACCTCGTCGGCGGTCAGGGAGGCCAGGGGCAGCCCGTCGCCGCACGCCAGGCGCAGCCGCCGCAGCGTCTGCCCGTAGGAGCGGACGGTCGCCGGGTCCAGCTCAGGGCGTGCCAGGAACACCGTGGCGGCCTCCCCGAGAGTGCGCTGCGGCGGGGCGGCGTCGATGGGCGCTCCGCCTGCGCTCCGCGCGGTGGCGGCGAGCTCCTCCGCGCGCCGCAGGAGGAAGGCGCGCTCGGCGGCGTTGTGCGTGAGGGCGGCGGCTCGCTCGAACTCCCGCCGCGCCTCCTCGCCGCGGCCCAGCCGGGCCAGGAGGTCACCCCGGACACCGGGGAGGAGGTGGTAGTCGCGCAACGCGGGGTCGGCGACCAGGGGGTCGACCACGGCCAGGCCCGCCTCCGGGCCGCGCGCCATCCCTACCGCCACCGCCCGGTTGAGCTGCACGACCGGCGTCGGCAGCAGTCGGGCCAGCGCGTCGTACAGGGTGGCGATCTGCGCCCAGTCGGTGTCCTCGGCGGTGCGCGCCTGCGCGTGGCACACGGCGATCGCCGCCTGCAGCACGTACGGCCCGAGCGGGCCGCCCGCCTCCCGCGCCCGCAGCATGGCCGCGAAGCCCCTGCTGATGAGCAGCTGGTCCCAGCGCCCCCGGTTCTGCTCGTGCAGCCGGACCGGCTCCCCGGACGGGCCGGTGCGTGGGGCCGAGCGGGAGGCCTGGATCTCCATCAGCGCGACCAGCCCGTGCACCTCGGCCTCGTGCGGGGCCAGCTCGGCCAGCATCCGGCCCAGCCGCAGCGCTTCGTGACAGAGCTCCGGGCGCATCAGGTCGTCGCCCGCGGTCGCCGAGTAGCCCTCGTTGAAGATCAGGTAGAGGACCTCGAGCACCGACGACACGCGCTCGGCCAGCTCGGCACCCTCGGGCAGCGCGAACGGCACCTGCTCCTGCGCGAGCGTCCGCTTCGCCCCGGCGACCCGCTGGGTGATCGTCTGCTCCGTGGTGAGGAACGCGCGCGCGATCTCGAAACTCGTCAGGCCGCCGAGCAGTCGCAGCGTCAGGGCGACCCGCGCCTCGGTCGGCAGCACGGGGTGGCACGACAGGAACATCAGCCGCAGGACGTCGTCCTGGTCCGCGTCCTGCCCGGTCTCCTCCTGCTGCTCCCGTTCCTGGGCGAGCTGCCCGTGTGTCCGTTCGGCCCGCCGGGAGCGCCGGATGTGGTCGACGGCGCGGCGCTTGGCAATGGCCATCAGCCAGGCGCCGGGGTTGTCCGGGACGCCCGCCGCCGGCCACTGCTCCAGGGCGGCGACGAGCGCGTCCTGGGCCAGTTCCTCGGCCAGGCCGACGTCGTGGACCATCCGGGTCAGCCCGGCGACGATCCGGGCCGACTCCAGCTTCCAGACGGCGTCGACGGTGCGGCGGGCGTCCATCGCGATCGGTCAGGAGAAGACCTGCTGGATCACGCTCTCGCCGTCGCCGACGATTTGGCGGAAGCGCCGCGCCAGCTCGATCGCCTCCTCCTTGGACCGCACCTCGACGAGCGCGAAGCCCGCCGCGGCCTCCTTGGCCTCGGCGAACGGTCCGTCGGTCACCGTGATCTCGTCGCCCTCGGACGTGACGCGCACGCCGCCCGCCTCGAGGCCGCCGGTGGCCAGCAGCACGCCCGCGGCGGTCAGCTCCTCGATGAACCTGCCCATCTCGATGTGCAGGTTCTCGTCCGCGACCGCGTCGGTGGGCATGGTCGTCATCAGGAAGCGCATGGGTTTCTCCTTCGTCTCGTGGATGGTGCCGGCGACGCGTCGCTCACCCTATGCGACAGGGGACGTGGCCGTTCCCTGTCGCATCGCTCGGGCGACGTGGTGGCGAGAACCCGATCCACCCCACCGAGAGAGGCACACCCGATGACCACGCTCCGCGTCTCCGCCGCCCCCGCTCCCACCGCGACCGTGAGCACCCGCTCGCTGCTCACGTGCGCCGCCGTCGCCGCTCCGCTGTGGACGGTCGTCTCCCTGGCACAGGTCGCCACCCGCGATGGCTTCGACCTCACCCGCCACCCGCTGAGTGCGCTCAGCACCGGCGCCCTCGGCTGGCTGCAGATCGCGAACTTCCTCGTCGCCGGCGTGCTGACCGTCGCCGGAGCGGCCGGCCTGCGCCGCGCACTGGCCGGGCGGCCCGGCGGCCGGTGGGCGCCACGACTGGTTCTGGTGAACGGCATCGGCATGATCGGCGCCGGCGTCCTCGTCATGGACCCGGCCGACGGCTTCCCGGCCGGGACGCCCACCGGGATGCCCGCGGTGCTCAGCTGGCACGCGGTCGGGCACCTGGTCGCGGGTTCGATCGCCTTCATCGCCCTGATCGCCGCCTGCTACGTCATCGGCCACCACTTCGCCCGTACCGGGCACCGGGGCCTCGCCGTCGCCTCGTGGCTCGCAGGCACCGCTCTGGTGCTCGGCGACGGCTGGGCGATGAGCGGCGGTCCGGCGGGCTCGCTGACCCTGGCCGTCGGCGCGATCACCGCGATGCTCTGGGTCTCCGCCGTCGCCGCCCGGTTCCGCACCCCCCGCTGACCCCGCTTCGACCTCCGAACCCTCGACTCCCCGGAAGGACACCCGCCATGGCCGCCGCCACCGTCCAGGACCACCTCTCCGCCCTCCCCGAGGCCCAGCGCCGCATCACCGACACCCTGCTGCCGCTCATCGACCAGGCCCTTCCCGGGGCGGGCGGGGTCTGGCACGGGCACCCGGTCTGGAGCCTCGGCGCCGCCCCCGGGAAGTCGCCGGTCTGCTACGTGAAGGCCTACTCCGCCCACGTGACCTTCGGGTTCTGGAAGGGTCGGGCGCTGTCGGACCCCTCCGGCCGGCTGGAGGGTGGCGCGCGGGAGATGGCCGCGGTCAAGCTCCGCTCGCCCGACGACGTCGACGCCGACCTGTTCGCCGACTGGCTGCGGCAGGCCCGCGACCTGGAGACGGCCTGACCCACGACACACGAACGGCGCCGGCCGGGGAAACCCCGACCGGCGCCGTTGCGCGTGTCGTCGACCGATCAGAACTCGGCGAGCGCAGCGTTGAGCGTGGCGCTCGGCCGCATGACCTCGTCGGTCTTCGCCTGGTCGACGTAGTAGTAGCCACCCAGGTCCACCGGCTCGCCCTGCACGCCGTTCAGCTCACCGACGATCTTCTCCTCGTCGGCTGCGAGCCGCTCGGCCAGCGCGGCGAAGGTGCTCGCGAGCTCCGCGTCCTCGGTCTGCGCCGCCAGCGCCTGCGCCCAGTACAGCGCGAGGTAGAAGTGGCTGCCCCGGTTGTCCAGCTCGCCGACCTTCCGCGACGGGGACTTGCCGGTCTCCAGCAGCTTCCCGGTGGCGTCGTCGAGGGCCTTGCCGAGCACCGCCGCACCCGGGTTGCCGGTCTTGTCGGCCAGGAACTCGAACGAGACGGCCAGCGCGAGGAACTCGCCGAGCGAGTCCCACCGCAGGTGGTTCTCGCGGACGAGCTGCTGCACGTGCTTGGGTGCGGAGCCGCCGGCCCCGGTCTCGAACAGGCCGCCGCCGTTCATCAGCGGGACGATCGAGAGCATCTTCGCGCTGGTGCCCAGCTCCATGATCGGGAACAGGTCGGTGAGGTAGTCGCGCAGCACGTTGCCGGTGACCGAGATCGTGTCCTCGCCGCGCTTCGCCCGCTCCAGCGTGTACCGGGTGGCCTCGGCGACCGGGAGGATCTCGATGGTCGGCCCGTCGGTGTCCTCCTCGGCCAGGTAGGCGCGGACCTTCCGGATGACCTCGGCGTCGTGACCGCGGGTCTCGTCCAGCCAGAAAACGGCCGGGGCGCCCGTGGCGCGGGCGCGGGAGACGGCCAGCTGCACCCAGTTGCGGATCGGCGCGTCCTTGGTCTGGCAGGCCCGCCAGATGTCGCCCTCGGCGACCTCGTGCTCCAGCAGCGTCGTCCCCTCGGCGTCCACCACCCGGACGGTGCCGGCGGCCGGGATCTCGAACGTCTTGTCGTGGCTGCCGTACTCCTCGGCCTTCTGCGCCATCAGACCGACGTTCGGCACCGTGCCCATGGTGGTCGGGTCGAACGCGCCGTTCTCGCGGCAGAACGCGACCGTCTCGGCGTAGAGCGCCGCGTAGGACGAGTCCGGGATGACGAACTTGGTGTCCTGCAGCTCGCCCTTGCTGTTCCACATCTGCCCCGACGAGCGGATGGCGGCGGGCATCGAGGCGTCGATGATGACGTCGCTGGGCACGTGCAGGTTGGTGATGCCGCGGTCGGAGTCGACCATCGCCAGCGACGGGCCGCTGTCGTAGGTGGCCGTGACGGCCTTCTCGATCGACTCGCGCTTGTCGGCCGGCAGCTTCTCCAGGGCCGTGAGGACGCTCGCGAGGCCGTCGTTCGGGTCGGCGCCGACGGCGGCGAGGTCGTCGCCGTACTGCGCGAACACGTCGGCGAAGTACTGCCGCACGGCGTGCCCGAACAGGATCGGGTCCGACACCTTCATCATCGTGGCCTTGAGGTGCACCGAGAACAGCACGCCCTTGGCCTTGGCGTCGGCGACCTGCTCGGCGAGGAAGGCGTCCAGGGCGGCGCGCCGCATCACCGCGGCGTCGACGATCTCGCCCGCCTGCACCTTCAGCGCCGGCTTCAGCACGGTGACGGAACCGTCGGCCGCGACGTGCTCGATTCGCAGCTCGGCGGCCTCGTCCAGGGTGACCGAGGCCTCCGAGTGGCGGAAGTCCCCGTCGCTCATGGTGGCGACGTGCGATGTCGAGTCGTCCGACCACGCGCCCATCGAGTGCGGGTGCTTGCGGGCGAAGTTCTTCACCGACGCGGGGGCGCGCCGGTCGGAGTTGCCCTCCCGCAGGACGGGGTTGACCGCGCTGCCCTTGACCGCGTCGTAGGCCGCGCGGGCGGCCTTCTGCTCGTCGGTCTGCGGGTCCTCCGGGTAGTCCGGGACGTCGTAGCCCGCGTCCTGCAGCTCCTTGATCGCCGCCTTGAGCTGCGGGATCGACGCGCTGATGTTCGGCAGCTTGATGATGTTGGCCTCGGGCGTCTTCGCGAGCTCGCCGAGCTCCGCGAGGGAGTCGGGCACCCGCTGCGCATCGGTCAGCCGGTCCGGGAACTGCGCGAGGATGCGGGCGGCCAGCGAGATGTCGCGCGTCTCGACACCGACCCCGGCCTTGCCGGCGAACGCCTCGATGATCGGCAGGAACGAGTGCGTCGCGAGCGCCGGCGCCTCGTCGGTGTAGGTGTAGATGACCTTCATCGTTGCTTCGGCCCTGCCTCGGGACTCGTAGGGGAACGGGACGTCGCCGACACGCTATCCCCTGTCCGGGCCGCCGTCCCGGCGATGCCCACCACTCCCGTCGCGCCGGATTGCAGCAAAGAGGGGGATGGCCCTGCGGGCCGCTCCCGGGTGGATGAGAATCGCTGCGTGCGCCGTCCGCTGACGTCGTTGTGGTTTGGCCCTGGGTGGCCGTAGCAAAGATTGACGCTGGAGTCC
>NZ_JAHKRK010000022.1 GCF_019396355.1 Pseudonocardia nigra | reverse complement strand
TGCACATCGTCTGCGACAACTACGCCACCCACAAACACCCCACGGTCAAGGCTTGGCTGGCCCGCAACCCCCGGATCACCCTGCACTTCACCCCCACCTCCGGGTCCTGGCTCAACATGGTGGAGATCTTCTTCGGGATCATCACCCGCCAAGCCATCCGCCGCGGCAGCTTCGACTCCGTCCGCGAACTCATCGCCGCCATCCGCCGCTTCATCGACGCATGGAACGAGCGCTGTGAACCGTTCATCTGGACCAAGGACGCCGAGGCCATCCTGGCCAAAGCGCAGCGTCAAAAGACTTCGGACACGAGACACTAGGACGTGGCAGGAGCTGCGCGACCTCGGGATCCGGCTCGAGGAGCAGACCGGGGTTCCGGCCTACGCGGGCCAGGGCGCCAGCTACGAGGGCATGGTCGTCAACTACCTCGAGTACCTGTGGGGCGCGGGCGGTGACCTGTTCAACGCGGACCAGTCCGAAGTGCTCTTCGGCACCACCGACGCCGCCCTGCGCGCGTTGGAGTTCATGCGCGAGGCGCAGGCCAGCGGCTTCTACCACCCCGGCTACACCACGATGACCGAGGCCGAGGCGCGGCCGGCGTTCGAGTCCGGCCAAGCGATCTTCATGCGGCACTGGGTCAGCCCGTACCGCCAGATGGCCGGCCCGGAGGGCCAGATCGCGGACAAGCTCGGTATCGCCCCGCTGCCGACGTTCGACGGCGCGGACACCGTGTCCGCGGTCGGCGGGTACAACCTCGCGGTGAGCGCGTTCTCCGACCAGAAGGACCTCGCCAAGGAGTTCATCCGGTTCGCCGCGCTCGACGAGGACGTGCAGCGGCTCATCGCCGAGACCGGCCTGCCGCCCGCCATGGAGTCGGTCTACGCGCAGTTCCCCGACGACCCGGCGTTCCAGCTGCTCGCCCGGGTCCTGCCGCACTCCCGCGCCCGGCCCCCGGTGCCGCAATGGAACGCCATCAGCGCCACCATGCAGACCGAGCTCTTCGCCGCCTACACCGGCCAGAAGGAGCCGCAGGCCGCGATCGACGCCATCCGGCAGAAGCTGCAGGAGGTCGTCGATGACAAGTGAAGCCGTCGCTCGCACACAAGCGATCAGCGAGCCGCCGCGATGAGTGTGCCCACGTCGTCCCGGGGCCTCCGGCGCACTACCGCGCCGAAGGCCCCGGGTTCCACCGCGCGGCGCCGCAGGCGGTCGGGTCTCGGCAGCACCGCCCTGGGGCGCGTCTTCCTCGCGCCGTCGGGTGTCGTGATGACGCTGGTGCTGCTGTTCCCCATCGGCTACGCGTTCGTCCTCAGCCTGGGGGCCTACGACGGTCGCAGGTACGAGGGTTTCGCCGGGCTCGCCAACTACACCGAGGCCCTGACGTCGGCCCGCTTCTGGGACGGGATGTGGAACACCGCGGTGTTCACGGTGACGTCCGTGAGCGCCGAGTTCGTCATCGGCATGATCTTCGCGCTGATCATGAACCAGGCGTTCCGCGGCCGTGGCGGAACCCGCGCCGTCATCCTCATCCCGTGGGTCATCCCCACGGTGGTCGCCGCACAGATGTGGTCGATCCTGTTCAACATCCAGCCCGGGTTCATCAACTCGCTGCTCGGGCTCGGCAACTTCAACTGGCTCGGCCGTGAAGGCTGGGCGATGGCCGCGATCGTGTTCGCCGACGTGTGGAAGACCGCGCCGTTCGTGGCGTTGCTCCTGCTCGCCGGCCTGCAGACGATCCCCGACGAGCTCTACGAGAGCGCCGCGCTCGACGGCGCAGGCGCCTGGCAGCGCTTCCTGAACGTCACCCTGCCGTTGCTCAAGCCGGCGATCCTCGTGGCGTTGCTGTTCCGCACCGTGCAGGCGCTGCGCGTGTTCGACCTGCCCCAGGTCATGACGTTCGGCCAGTTCGGCACCGAGACGCTGTCGATCCTCGTGCAGGAGTACGTGGTGCGCACCGTCGACCTCGGGCTGGGCTCGGCGCTGTCGACCCTGACGTTCGTCGTCGTGCTCGGGGTCGGGATGCTCTTCATCAAGGCCCTCGGGCGCGAGGCCGTTCTCTCCGGAGGAGAACGCTGATGGCCACGACCCGCCGCGACCGGCCCGCGCAGCGGCTCTCCCGGATGCTGCTGCTCGCCGTCATCTACGCGTGGTGCCTGGTGCCCTTCGGGTGGCTGATCAGCACCAGCCTGAAGCAGGGCACCCAGGCGCTGCAGAGCGCCGACATGTTCCAGGGCCCTTTCGGCTTCGGCAACTACGTCGAGGTACTGGCCGAGGGTTTCGCCTACAACCTGCGCAACTCCTTGATCGTCGCGGCCTCCACAACGGTGCTCTGTATCGCGATCGGTGTGCTGGCCGGCTACGCCCTCGCGAGGCTGAACGTCCGGCGCAAGATGCTCATCCTCACCGGCGTCCTCGCCGTCTCACTGTTCCCGCCGGTCTCGCTCGTGCCGCCGTTGTACTCGCTGTGGCGCGAACTCGGGCTGCTCGACACCTACCCCGGCCTGTACCTCCCGTACACGGCCTTCGAGCTGCCGCTGGTGATCTTCCTCCTCACCACGTTCTTCGCCTCGATCCCCGTCGAGATAGAGGAGGCGGCGCTGGTCGACGGTGCCACCCGATTCCAGGCTTTCCACCGGGTGGTGCTCCCGCTGGCGACGCCCGGCATCTTCGCCGCTTCGATCATCACGTTCGTCGGCGCGTGGAACGAGTTCCTGCTGGCGAGCACGTTCGCCCCGCGCAGCCTCGCGGCGCAGACCGTCCCGGTCGCCATCGCCTCGCTGTCGGGCGATGTCCAGTTCGAACCGCCGATCGGCACCATCACCGCGGCCTGTGTGATCGTGACCGTGCCGATGGTGTTCGTCGCGCTCGTCTTTCAGAAGCGGATCATCTCGGGCCTCACGTCCGGCGGGTTGAAGGGATGATCCCCAGTGGCCGCTGCCTCGTCGAGTGCAGCGGCCACGAGAGCGACGAGGGTCAGGGCGTTGATCGACCGGGAGCTCTACTCGCCCACCGCGTAGATCGAGGATCCCGACCGGTGCGCGCCAGCGGAACCTCGCCGTCACCGGTCATCGCAACGAACGGGACGGCGACGGCGGCCCGCAGCCGGCCGCGTCCGCGGGTGCTGAGAGCCAGGAGTAGCAGGAGCGCCGCCAGGACCATCGGCATGACGTAGAACACCAGGAAGAACGCCACCCTGCCCGACTCCAGAACAGCGCCGACGTGAGGAACAGGCGCATGTCTGCAACAGGACGTCGGCAGCGGTCGACATCGGGAAGCTCCCGCATGTGGGCGCACTGATCGTCGCCGCGCCGGCCGGCCCGCGCGTCCGTAGGACTACGGGTCGCCCCGTCGTGGGAAGGAGGAGCCCCCCGGGGGGATCGGGCCGGTGCTGACGGCGGGCGTCGTCATACCCGGCGGTGGTGGACGTGGCAAGCCTCGGACCCGTCAGAGGTTTCGCCGCAGCTACGTGCTGCGCGCCCTCGTGCACTGCGGCCTGGGAGCGGCGGATGCAGGGACAGTGGAATCACGAGCGGGCTTACTACCGCTGCCGCTTCCCCCGCGAGGACGCGCTCGCCAACACGGTGGAGCACCCCTCGAACCGTTTCACGTCGCGGAGCATGACGTCCTGCCCGCCCTGGATGGTTGGCGCGGTGGGCTCTTCGCACCCGACAAGATCGAGCGCACGGTTGCAGCGATGGTAGAAGCGCGACCAGCCGATGCCACAGACCGCGGCTGACGGGAGCGGCGGCAGTAGCAAGCCGGGACAGCAGCACCGGCCTCACCTCATGGCGGCCGAGCGTCAGGCATGCCGCGCGTCGATGCAGTCTGCAGGGCGGGCACTTGGTGGACGCGGCAGCAGCAAACCGGTGCGGTGGCGTGCGGCACCCACCCTCGTCCCGGAGTGTGACCTGCACGACCTGCTCAACGACGTCTTCATGCCGCCCCCGGCGCAGCCGACGCCACCTCCCCTGATCGTGACCCCGCTGCGGCCGCTACGACACATGGAGCTTCGGAACGGCGTCGGCCAGCGCGGGCGAGGGAAGTCAGCGGGCCGGCTGGCCCGTCGCGCCGTCGGGCTTCGGCTGCTCGCGCGCGGCGGCGCCGCCTTTCTGTAGGCCCAGCACGCTCACGACCGGGCCCAGAGCCACCTGGCCCAGGCCGCAGATGGAGGTCTTGCGCATGGTCTCCTCGATCTGCAGAACCCGCGTCTTCCCGCCCTCGTCGAGCTCGGACCGGCCGCGCAGGAGCTCGTGGGCCTTCGCCGAGCCGACCCGGCAGGGCAGGCACTTGCCGCACGACTCGTCGCGGAAGAACCGCAGTACGTTCGTGGCCGCGGCGAGCAGGTCTGTGCCCTCCGCGAGCACCACCAGCGCGCCGGACCCGAGCATAGTGCCGGCCGCGGCGGCCGTGCCGAAGTCGAGTGCCATGTCGAGCTGGTCGGGTCCGAGGAAGTTGGACGACGCGCCGCCCGGCTGTATAGCGCCGACCGCGGCGCCACCAGTGACCCCGCCGGCCAGCTCGATCAGCTCACCGACCGTGGTGCCCATCGGCACGCAGTAGACGTCCGGCCGCTCCACGTGCCCGGACACGGCGAAGAACTTCCACCCGACCGACTCGCCGAGCCCCTGGTCCTGCCACCACTGCGCCCCGCGCCGCACGATCACCGGCACGTCGGCGAAGGTCTCCACCGAGTTGATCAGCGTCGGGCGCCCGTGCAGGCCGTAGTTGCCGGGGAACGGGGGCTTGTTGCGCGGCTCGCCCCGGTGCCCCTCCATGCATTCCAGCAGCGCGGTCTCCTCGCCGAGGATGTAGCCGCCGGGGGAGACGAACAGGTCCACCTCGAGGCGCCGCCCGCTGCCGCAAGCGTCCGGTCCGATGACCCCGGCGCGGCGGAGTGCGTCCAGCTCCGCGCGAAGCACGTGCTCCTCGGGCCCGTACTCGTGCCGGATGAAGACCCAGCCTTCCTCGGCGCCGACCACAGCCATCCCGATCAGCAGGCCCTCCAGCACTAGGTGCGGCTGGTCGGCCAGGATCTGTCGGTCCTTGAACGTTCCGGGCTCGGACTCGTCGGCGTTGCAGATCGCGTACTTCCTACTGCCGGGCTGGGCGCCGCGAACCAGGGACCACTTCTGCCCCGTCGGGAAGCCCGCACCGCCCATGCCGCGCAGGCCGGCGTCCGTCAGCGCCGTGATGATCTCGTCGGCATCGAGCGCACCGGTGAGCAGCGCGCGCAGCGTCGCGTACCGCTCCTCGGCGCAAGAGCCGGCCGGGTAGGGGTCGTTGGGCCAGGGCTCGTCGCGCCTCTGCGCAGGGGCGTCGCCGACCCCGACTCCATGGGCGGCGGCTACCAGCTCGTCCACCTCGGACAGCGGCGCCGGCCGCTCGTTCACGGCCACCGCGGGCGCGGCGTCGCAGCGGCCGAGGCAGGACACCTCGACGAGCTCCACGTCGGGGTCGGTCCCGTAGCGTTCGCGCAGCTCCGCGATCCGGGCGTTGCCGCCGCGCAGGAAGCACGGCAGGTCGTGGCAGGCGTGCAGCGCCACCTTCGGCGGCGGTGTCGTGCGGAAATGCGGGTAGAACGAGATCAGGCCCTCGATCTCGTATCGCGGGCGCCGGGTGTCGCGGGCCAGCTCCTCCAGCTCCTCGCGCGGCAGCCACCCCAGCCTGGCCTGGATCGCGTTCAGCGCGGGGATGAGCGACGGCCCGGGGAACTTCCCCGCCCGCGCCTCCACCCCGGGCACCCGGCGGGTCCCCACCTGCCCAGCCCGGTCGTTCGCATCGGTCATGCTCGAACTCCTGGCGTTGATGTCGGCTCCGCTGGCGCTGCGCCGAGGGGCTCGACCTGAACGGCACAGAACTTGAACTCAGGGATCTTCCCGATCGGGTCGATCTCGTCGATCGTCAGGAGATTCGCGGCGGCCTCGCGGAAGTGGAACGGGATGAAGCAGTTGCCCAGCTGCTCGCGGTGGCTGATGCGCACCAGCAGCTCGATGACGCCGCGCCGGGACCGCACGCGGGCCGTCTCGCCGTGCGCCAGGCCGCGGTCGGCGGCGTCCTTCGGGTGCATGTACACCTCAGCGACCGGCGAGATCGCGTCCAGCGCGTACGAGCGGCGGGTCATCGTGCCGGTGTGCCAGTGCTCGAGCAGCCGTCCGGTGTTGAGCACCAGCGGGTACTCGGCGTCCGGGAGTTCCTTGGGCGGCAGCCACTGCGCGGGAACGAGGTGGGCGAGCCCGTCGGCGGTGTTGAACTTCTCGTCGAACATGACGATCGTGCCGTCGCTGTGCTCGGGGTCGTCGTTGGGGTAGAGCTTGCCGGAGAGGCCGAGGTTGGAGTACGTGAGGTTCTTGTACGACGGCATCAGCGCGACCATCTCGTCGAACACCGCGCTGGGCGAGCCGTAGTCCCAGCCCAGCCCGATCCGGCGTGCGATGTCCTGCACGATCTCCCAGTCCAGGCGGGCCTGGCCCGGCGGGTCCATGACCTTACGGCCGAGCTGCACCCTGCGGTCGGTGTTGGTGTAGCTGCCGTCCTTCTCCAGGTACGAGGTGGCCGGCAGGATCACGTCGGCGAACTCTGCGGTCTCGGTCAGGAAGATGTCCTGGACCACCAGGAACTCCAGAGCGCTGAGCGCCTTGCGCACCTTGTTGATGTTCGGGTCGGAGAGGAACGGGTTCTCCCCGAGCATGTACATTCCGCGCACGCCGCCCGGCTGCAGCACCGAGGAGATGATCTCTGTAACGGTCATGCCGCGGTTCGGGTCGAGCGTGGTGCCCCATGCCTCCTCGAAGCGGCGCCGCGTCGCGTCCCGGTCCACGCCCTGGTAGTCGGGATAGAACATCGGGATCAGCCCGGCGTCCGACGCTCCCTGTACGTTGTTCTGCCCGCGCAGCGGGTGCAGCCCGGTGCCGGGGCGCCCGACGTTGCCGGTGATGGAGCACAAGGCGATCAGGCAGCGGGCGTTGTCGGTGCCGGTGGTGTGCTGGGAGATCCCCATGCCCCAATAGACGACGCCCGCGCCCGCCTCGCCCCAGACCCTCGCGACCTCGCGGATCAGGTCGGCGGGCACTCCGGTGATCTGCCCGGCGCGCTCGGGGGAATAGTCGGTCACCGTGCGCGCGAGCTCGGCGTAGTTCGATGTCCGGTTCGCGACGAACTCGCGGTCGATCAGTCCGAGCCGGATCACTTCGTGCATCACCGCGTTGTAGAACGCGACGTCGGTGCCCGGCTTGAGCTGGACGTGGAAGTCGGCGTGCTCGGATACCGTGGACGCGCGCGGATCGACATAAATGATCTTCGTGCCGCGCCGGCGGGCCTGCTTGAAGAACGAGCTGGCCACCGGGTGGTTGGCCGTCGGGTTGGAGCCAGTGATGATCACGACGTCGGCGTTGGCGACGTCGCCGTAGGTGGTGGACACCGCGCCCGAGCCGACGCCCTCGAACAGCGCGGCCACCGAGGAGGCGTGGCAGAGCCGGGTGCAGTGGTCGACGTTGTTGGTGCCGAAGCCGGTGCGGATGAGCTTCTGGAAGAGGTAGGCCTCCTCGTTGGAGCACTTCGCCGAACCGAACCCGGCAATCGCCCCGGGCCCGCTCGTCGCGCGGATCTCCGTCAGCCTGCGCGCGACGAGGTCGAGCGCCTCGTCCCAGGTGGCCTCGCGGAAATGCGGCATGACCTCGTCGTGGTCGACCAGCCCACCGGGCTTGCGGCCGCCGCCCCGCTTGTCACCCGGCTTCCGCTCCTCGCCGTCGCCGCCGCGGCGGGCGTCGCTGCGGCGCCCGTCACCCTCACCCCGGACGTCGGCCGACAGCGGGCCCTTCGGGTAGGAGCCCTCGACCCGGATCAGCGGCACGGTGATCCGCTGCGGTGACGCCGCGTAGTCCCAGCCGTAACGGCCCTTGACGCACAGCCGGCTGTGCGAGCCCGGCTGGTCGCGGCCCTCGGCGAAGGATATCGCGCCACGCTCCCGGTCGACGTAGAAGGTGAGCGCGCAGCCCACGCCGCAGTACGGGCACACCGAGTCGACCGCGTCCAGCTCGTTGCGCGGCCGGATCGGGATGTTGCGGATCGGCTTGTTGGTCAGCGCACCCGTGGGGCAGGCCTGCACGCACTCGCCACAGGTGACGCACGAGCTCGCGCCCATCGGGTCGTTCAGGTCGAACGCGATCCGCGCGGTGTAGCCCTTGCCGGAGCGGCCGATCACGTCGTTGCCCTGGATGTCGTCACATGCCCGGACACAGCGGTCGCAGAGGATGCAGGCGTCGTGATCGACGTCGATCACGGGGTTCGACGAGTCGGCGCCGCGGCCCGAGCCGCACGGCAGCTCGGTGGTCTCGCGGGCCACCCCATAGCGGTCCGCAAGGGTGAGCAGCAGATTGTCGCCGGTGGTCGTCTGCTTCGGGTCCACCGCCCGCGGCGGCTGGTCCGACACCAGGAGCTCGGTCAGGGTGGCACGACTGCGCTCCAGCTCGGGTGTGGAGGTCGTTATCGTCATGCCGTTCTCACACGGCCGGACACACGCCGCGGTGAACACCCGCCCGCCGGTGTCCACCACACACAACCGGCAGACACCCACCGGGTCGTAGCGCTCGTCGTGACACAACACCGGGATCTCGACGCCCACCGCCTTCGCCGCGTCGTAGATCGAGGTGCCCTCGGCGACGGTCACGTCATGGCCGTCGATCGAGGCGGTGACAGCGGCGACGGCGGCGGGGGCGGACGGTTCCTGGAGCGCGGTCATGACGAAACTCCTAGGTGGACGAACTCATTTCATGCCGACAGGATGTCGCCGATTGCGGCGACGAGATGGAAGGACCCTGCGGCGACGACGGGCCGGCCCGGCGCCGACAGCTCGAGGGCACGTTGCAACGCCGCCCCCGGATGGGCCGCGTCTGTGCTGACCGGTACACCGGCGCGCCGAGCGGCCCCGGCCAGCGCCGCCGCGGGGACGGAGGCACCAGCAGGGCGGTGGTCACCACCGGTGGTCACGAACTCAGTGGCGACAACGGCGGATGCCACCGGGGCGATGATCTCCAGCGCGGCACGCACGTCCTTGTTCCCTTTGAAGGCGAGCACCCACACGAACCGCTGCCCGGGGTGTTCGTCCCTGAGTACGGACACGACCGAACCCAGCTTGATCGGATTGTGCGCCCCGTCGAGGACGACCGGGTGCCCGTGCCACCGCCGCCGCTCGAACCGGCCCGGTAGCCGCACCTGGCGCAGCCCCCGGTGGACGGCGGTGGGATCGATCCTCCATCCGTCGCGTTGAGCGAGGTACGCGACCGCCCGCAGGGCGAGTGCGGCGTTGACGACCTGATGCCGACCGGGCAAGCCGAGTTCCCGCTCGACGAACGGAGGGGAACTGGGATCGGACGGGTCGAACAGCTCCAGCGTGCAGCGCCGCCCCGCGGCCTCCTCGACGAACACCTGATCGACCGCCTCGCACTGGGACTTCAGGGCGATCACGTGCCCGTGTCGGGGCATGATCCCCGCCTTCTCGGTGGCGATCTCGGCGAGGGTGTCGCCCAGGACCTCGGTGTGGTCGAGGCCGATGTGCGTGAGGAGCGCGAGCTTGTCCGCCCTGGTGATCGTGTTCGTGGAGTCCAGCCGCCCGCCCAGGCCGGTCTCCACGACCGCGTAGTCGGCTTCTCCATCGGCGAACAGCTGCGACGCGATGGCGTTGGTGACCTCGAAAAAGGTCGGACAGCCATGTTCCGACCTCGCGATCCGACCGATCCCGGGCATCAGGTCGACGAGGGTTCGGACGAGCAGGTGTTCGGCGACCGCCCGCCCGTCAAGGAGGAAGCGTTCCACGATGCTGTGCGCGTGCGGTGACAGGTGCGCGCCCACCGTGAAGCCGTGGGCGCCGAGCAGGCCGGCCACGAACGCCACCACGGACCCCTTGCCGGCCGTCCCGGCGACGTGCACTGACCGGCACCGGTCCTGGGGATCGCCGAGCGTCTCGCACAGCGCCCGGGCTCGCGCGACGCCGGCCCTGGCGCCGTGCCCGTCCCGGGATGCGCCAAGCCGCTGGTAGAGGAACGTCGTGGCGTCGTCGAGCGTCCGAATCGAGGGGAGCCCGCCCGCCCACGTGACGGGCGCCTCTCCGGCGGACGTGCCGCCGGACGAGGTCGTGGCGACGGTCCCGGACAGGGACATGGCGACCTCCTGGAACGCGACGCTGCCTGCGGAGCATCCCGGGCGGTGCGCGAGATGTAAACCCCTTATGGAGAGATTGTCTCCTGTACGGCAATTTTGTGCATGAGGACTCCCCTGGAGGGGGAGATACCGGGGGATCTCGGGGGCGGCCACATCCGATTTCCGGCTTCCGGGATCCAGACCGTGACGTGCGGAGATGTGTAGGTCGAGCCATCGGCTCGGGGGCGTTCCGCTGCCTTGACGCACAGCAGGTGGTCGATACCGTCCCCAGCTTGTCCAATCTCCCGGGGGTGTCGTGCATGAGTGATCTGCCCGCGAACTACTTCACCAGGCCCGTGGCGGAGGTCGATTCCGAGATCGCAGACGTTCTCAGGGGTGAGTTGGACCGCCAGGAGAGCACTCTGGAGATGATCGCGTCAGAGAACTTCGTGCCGCAGGCGGTGCTGGACTGCCAGGGCTCGGTGCTCACCAACAAGTACGCCGAGGGCTACCCCGGCCGGCGCTACTACGGGGGCTGCGAGCACGTCGACGTGGCGGAGCGGCTCGCGATCGAGCGGGCGAAGAACCTGTTCGGCGCCGAGCACGCCAATGTGCAGCCGCACAGCGGTGCCTCGGCCAACGCCATCGCGTTCAGTGCGCTGCTCGACCCGGGTGACTGTTTCCTCGGGCTCAAACTGGACCACGGCGGGCACCTCACGCACGGGATGCGGATCAACTTCTCCGGCCTGCACTACGACGTGGTCGGCTACGGCGTCGACCGGGAAACGTCGCTGATCGACATGGACGAGGTCACCCGGTTGGCCGAGTTGCACCGCCCGAAGATGATCTTAGCCGGCTGGTCGGCCTACCCGCGTCAGCTCGACTTCGCTCGGTTCCGCGAGATCGCCGACTCGGTCGGCGCCGTTCTCCTCGTCGACATGGCGCACTTCGCCGGGCTGGTCGCCGCGGGGGAGCACCCCAACCCGGTCCCGTACGCCGATGTCGTGACCACGACGATCCACAAGACCCTCGGCGGTCCGCGCGGGGGCATGATCCTGTGCCGGGACGAGTTCCGGAAGAAGATCGACTCGAGAACCTTCCCCGGCTGGCAGGGCGGACCGCTCATGCACGCGATCGCCGGCAAGGCAGTGACCCTGAAGATCGCGGCGTCAGAGGCGTTCCGGGAGCGCCAGCGGCGGACCAGGGCCGGGGCGAGGGCGGTCGCCGAGGAGATGCTCGCGGCCGGGCTCAACGTCCTCACCGGCGGCACCGACGTCCATCTCGTGCTCGCCGACCTGCGGGAGTCCGACCTGGACGGTCAGCAGGCCGAGGATCGCCTGCACGAGATCGGTATCACGGTGAACCGCAACTCCGTGCCGTTCGATCCGCGGCCGCCCGCCGTGTCGTCGGGGCTGCGGATCGGGACGCCGGCCCTGGCGACGCGGGGCCTGCGCGATGAGGACTTCCGCGAGCTCGGCAAGGTGATCGCCGAGGCGCTCACCGGCGAGCTCCACGAGTCCGCGCGGACGGCGCTGCGCAAGCGGACCCGCGCGATAGCCGAACTCCACCCGCTGTACCCCCAGCTGAGTACCGGATGAGCACGGCACCGGCCGGATGGCCCTCGGGAACGACGCGGTCGCCGGCGGAACCGGCGGTCGACTCGGCCGCGACCCATGCCGGTGTGGTCTCGCAGTCCGAGCACGGGGAGATGCGCCTGGCCATCCGCAGGTTGTCGACCCTGCTGGGGCAGACGCTGGTCCGGCACGGCGGCGAACAGCTCCTCGAGCTGGTCGAGCAGGTCCGCCGACAGGCCAGGACACCTGCCGAGGACGGAAGCGCGGAGATCGCCGCGCTCCTCGCTGGTCTCGATCCGGGGGCTGCCGTGAACCTGGCCAGGGCGTTCTCCTGCTACTTCCGGCTGGCGAACGTCACCGAACAGGTCCACCGGCGCCGCGAGCTGCGGCAACGCCGCCCCGGTGGCGAGGGCCCGCTGCGGTCGCTCGTCGAACGGCTCGTTCGGCATGCGGACCGCAACGACATCGAGGACGTGCTGGCGCGTGCTCAGCTGCGGCCGGTGTTCACCGCGCACCCGACGGAGGCGTCCCGGCTCTCGGTGCGGGGCATCCTCGGGCAGGTGGCGGGAGTTCTCGACGGGACAGTGCCCGAGTGGCGGCTGGCCGGCCTGGTCGACCTGCTCTGGCAGACCGACGAGATCCGCGAGTACCGGCCCACGGTCCTCGACGAGGCCCGGGTGGTGAGCCACTACCTCGAGCAGCTGGGCGCCGCCACGATCCCGGACCTGCTCGGTGAGTTCTCCGAGGTGCTCGCCGAGGCGGGCCTGCGGCTGCCAGCGGACGCCCGGCTGATCACCCTCGGGTGCTGGGTCGGCGGCGACCGCGACGGCAACCCGTACGTCACGCCGGGCACCACCCTCGAGGTGCTGCGGCTGTATGCGGAACGCGCTCTGCGGATCAACGCCGGGCTGGTGGAGGAACTCGGCAACGAGCTGAGCATCTCGACACGGGTGGTCGGCGTGTCCGAGGAGATGCGCGCGAGCTTGGCGGCTGATCGCCGATGCCTGCCCGAGGTCCACAGCCGACTCGTCCGCGCCGAGGTGCGGGAGCCCTACCGGCTCAAGTGTGCCTTCATCCTGGAGCGGCTCGACGGGACCAGGGCCCGATTGCGCGACGGCACGCCGCACGTCGCGGGGCACGACTACCTCGGCGCCCAGCAGTACCTGAACGACCTCACCGTCATCGACCGCTCCCTGCGGGGGCACCTCGGCGAACGCGTCGCCGAGGGCGCGCTCGCCCACGTCATACGGGTGGCCCGGACCATGGGTCTGCATCTCGCCGAACTCGACATCCGCGAGCACAGCGACGCCCACCATGCGGCCTTGGGCGTGCTCTACGAGCGGTCGGGCGAACCGGGGCCGAACTACGGCGACCTGGACCGCTCAGCTCGCGCCGCGCTGCTTTCCGCCGAGCTCGGCAGCGGGCGGCCGCTGGCACCGCGCCGCGGCGCGCTCCCGGCCGCGGCGGCCGGCGCGCTGGAGACCCTCGACGCACTGCGGGAGGCGCAGCAGATCTTCGGGCCGGAAGCGGCTCGCACCTACGTCGTGTCCATGTGCCGCGGCGCCGATGACGTGCTCGCCGTGGCGGTCCTGGCCCGCGAGGCCGGGCTGGTCGAGATCTGCGGGGACGAGGTCCACAGCTCGATCGACCTGGTGCCGCTGCTGGAGACGGTCGACGAGCTGAGCCAGGGCGGGGAGCTCCTCGACGCGCTGCTCAGCGACGTCCACTACCGGCGCATGGTCCGGGCCCGCGGGGACGTGCAGGAGGTCATGCTCGGCTACTCGGACTCCAACAAGGGTGCCGGTATCACCACCTCCCGGTGGGAGATCCAGCGCGCCCAACGGCACCTGCGCGACGTTGCAGCGCGGCACGGCGTACGCCTGCGGCTGTTCCACGGGCGCGGCGGTTCGGTCGGCAGGGGAGGCGGCCCCTCAGGAGAGGCTGTCGCGTCGAGTCCCTACGGGGTCGTCGACGGCGTCATGAAGGTCACCGAGCAGGGCGAGGTCGTCTCGGACAAGTACTCGCTGCCCGGCCTGGCCCACGACAATCTCGAGATCATGTTGGCGTCGGTGCTCGACGCCACGCTGCTGCACAAGGTCTCGCGCTGGCCCGCCGACACCCTGGCGCGCTGGGACGAGGCGATGAACGTGGTGAGTCGGGCCGCGCGGGCGGCCTACCGCGATCTGGTCGAGCGACCGGGGCTGCCCGAGTTCTTCGCCTCCGCGACACCGGTGGACGAGCTCGCCCTGCTGAACCTGGGGTCCCGGCCCTCGCGACGGCCCGGCGGCCACACCGCGACACTGGACGACCTGCGCGCCATCCCGTGGGTCTTCGGCTGGACGCAGACGCGCATGGTCCTCCCCGGCTGGTTCGGCCTGGGCAGCGGGCTGCGCGCGGCCAGGGAGAAGGGCTACGGCGACGTCCTCGACGAGATGCGCCAGTGGGCGTTCTTCACCAACCTGCTGGACAACGTGGAGATGACGCTGGCCAAGACCGACCTGCGGATCGCCCGCTGCTACGTCTCCGCGCTGGTGGAACCCGGGCTGCAGGACATCCTCGACACGATCCACCACGAGTACGACCACACCCTCCGCGAGGTCCTGCGCGCCACCGGGGCACCGGAGCTGCTGGCCCGCCACCCCGTCCTGCGGCAGACGTTGCAGGTGCGGGGCGCCTATCTGGAACCGCTGCACCACCTGCAGGTCGAGCTGCTCGGGCAGCGCCGCGCGGTGGACGAGCCGGATCCCGACCTCCTACGCGCGCTCCTGCTGACGGTGAACGGGATCGCGGCCGGCATGCGCAACACGGGGTAGAGCTCGCCGTGCACATCCTGTGCCCGCCGTGCACACCTCCGAGCACCCTCCGAGCATGTGCACGGTGGTGACGTGCCGTGCGCGGTACCGCCGGGTCACCCTCTGGTCTCCCCTTCATATCCCCGCTGCGGGGGATTCAGACCCCTCCTCACGTCCTTAGCGTCGGGGCAGCTCGATCGAATCTCATGGAAGCGGGGGCCCACATGGCCAGCGGCGTCACCCATCTCTTCGTGCCAGGCCCGACGAATGTTCCCGAGGTCGTGCGGCGCGCCCTGAACGTCCCGATGGAGGACCACCGGGCCCCCGACTTCCCCGATCTGGTGCTCGGGCTGCTCGCGGACCTGAAGATCCTGCTACGCAACGAGACCGGCCGCGTGTTCATCTACCCGTCGTCGGGCACCGGCGCATGGGAGGCCGCGATCACCAACACGTTGAGCCGCGGTGACCGGGTGCTGATGTCGCGGTTCGGCCAGTTCTCCCACCTCTGGGTCGACATGGCGCAGCGGCTCGGGTTGGACGTGGTCTGCGTCGACGTCGAGTGGGGTGCCGGCGTCCCACTCGACGAGTACGAGCGCCAACTTGTGGCCGACCCGAGCATCAAGGCCGTGTTCGCCACCCACAACGAGACCGCCACCGGCGTCACCTCCGATGTCGCCGGGGTTCGTCGGGCCATGGACGCGGCGGGCTCGGATGCGCTGCTGTTCGTCGACGGTGTCTCCTCCGTCGCGTCGATCGACCTCCGGCAGGAGGAATGGGGAGTCGATCTCGCGGTGACCGGGTCGCAGAAGGGGCTGATGCTCCCTGCCGGCCTGTCCATCCTCGGTGTGAGTGAGAAGGCTCTGCAGGCGGCGGCGACGTCCGCGATGGAACGCTGCTATTTCAGTTTCCAGGACATGATCACGACCAACGACGTCGGCTACTTCCCGTACACGCCGCCGGTCCCCCTGCTCCACGGCCTGCGCGCGTCGATCGACCGGCTCTTCGACGAGGGGCTCGCCGAGGTCTTCGCGCGTCACCACCGGCTCGCCGAGGGGGTACGGGTCGGGATCGCCGCACTGGGTCTGGACCTGTGCGCGGTGGCGCCCGAGTGGTACTCCGACACCGTCTCGGCCATCCGCGTCCCGCCGGGGGTCGACGGCGCCCAGGTCTGCCGGATCGCCTACCACCGGTACCGGACCTCGTTCGGTGCCGGGCTGTCCGAGGTCGCGGGCAAGGTCTTCCGGATCGGCCACCTCGGGGACCTCAACGAGGTCTCGTGCTTGGCCGCGCTCGCCGCGGCCGAGATGGCGCTGGCGGACGCGGGGGCGCGGGTGCGGCTCGGGGACGGTGTCGCCGCCGCCCAGGACTTCTACCGCAATGCACACCCGCAGGCCGACGAGCCGGTCGCGCTGTCCGCTGCCACGTCCGTCGCCCCGCGCTGAGCCCGTTCCGCTACCGAGGAGTGAACGATGAGTCACACCCTTCACCCGATGCGACAGCCCCGGCTGCAGCGCAGCGAGCTCGCCGTTCCGGGTTCCAACATGAGCTTCATCGACAAGGCCGCCGCCAGCACCGCCGACTTCGTGTTCCTCGACCTGGAGGACGCGGTGGCACCGCCGGAGAAGGAGCAGGCGCGCAAGAACGTCATCGCCGGGCTGAACGACATCGACTGGGCCGGCCTCGGCAAGACGGTGTCGGTGCGGATCAACGGCCTGGACACGCACTACATGTACCGCGACGTCATCGACGTCATGGAACAGGCCGGCGACCGCGTGCACACCATCCTCGTGCCGAAGGTCGGCGTGCCCTCCGACCTCTACCTGGTGGAAGCGCTGATCAACCAGGTGGAGCAGGCCCGCGGCTTCACGACCCGGGTGGGCACCGAGGCCCTCATCGAGACCGCGCTCGGGATGGCCAACGTCGAGGCGATCGCCGCCGCCGGCGGACGGCTGGAGGCGCTGCACTTCGGGGTCGCGGACTATGCCGCGAGCAACCGGGCGCGCACGGTGACCATCGGCGGGCTCAACCCGAACTACCCCGGGGACCAGTGGCACTTCGCCCTGTCCCGGATGACGGTCGCCTGCCGGGCGTACGGCCTGCGGCCCGTCGACGGGCCGTTCGGGGACTTCTCCGACCCGGACGGCTACCTGGCCGGCGCGCGGCGGGCCGCCGCGCTGGGCTGCGAGGGCAAGTGGGCGATCCACCCCAGCCAGGTCGAGCTGGCGAACGAGGTCTTCAGCCCGCCGGAGGACGAGGTTGAACGTGCCCGCCGGATCGTGGCCGAGCTGCGCAAGGCCGAGGCCGAGGGCAGGGGAGCGGCCGCCGTGGACGGGAAGATGATCGACGCCGCGTCCGAGCGGATGGCGCAGAACGTGATCGCGATGGACGACGCGATCCGGGCCGCCGCAGCTCTGCGGCGCTGAGGGGGTTGAGATGGACATCCACGAGTACCAGGCCAAGGAGATCCTCGCGCGGTTCGGCGTGCCCGTTCCGCGCGGCGGCGTGGCGTACAGCCCTGAGCAGGCGGCGTACCACAGCACCGAGATCGGCGGAGCGGCGTGGGTGGTCAAGGCTCAGGTGCACTCCGGCGGGCGTGGCGAGGCCGGCGGGGTCTCCGTGTGCCGCTCGGACCGGGAAGTGGCGGAGGCGGCCGGGAACCTGGTCGGCACGCGGCTGGTGACGCGGCAGGCGCCCGGGGGCAAACTCGTCTCCCGGGTGTATGTCGAGGAAGCCCTGGACATCGACCGCGAGCTGTACTTCGGCATCCTGCTGGACCGGGCCACCGAACGGATCGTGATCATCGCGTCCGCCGACGGCGGCATGGAGATCGAGCAGCTCGCCGCGTCCGCGCCCGAGGCGGTGGTGCGCATGTCGGTCGAGCCTGCGGTCGGCTTCCTGGAGTTCCAGGCCAGGGAGATCGCCATCGCCATCGGCCTCCGTGCGGAGCAGATTGCCCCGGCCTGCCGGGTCTTCCGAGGCGCCTACCGGGCTTTCCGCGACCTGGACGCCACGATGCTCGAGATCAACCCACTCGTCGTCACGGCGAGCGGACGCCTCATCGCCGCCGACGCGAAGATGTCCTTCGACGACAACGCGATCTTCCGCAACCCGGAGGTCTTCGAGCTGCGGGACCGCAGCCAGGAGGACCCGCGCGAGCGGCATGCCGCCGACCACGGGCTCGCGTACGTCGGGCTCGACGGCGACATCGGCTGCATCATCAATGGCGCCGGCCTGGCCATGGCCACCATGGACATGATCAAAGTGGCTGGCGGTGAACCGGCGAACTTCCTCGACATCGGCGGCGGCGCGTCGCCCGAGCGGGTGCTCAAGGCTTTCCGCGCGGTCCTCCAGGACAGGAACGTCGCGGCGATCCTGGTCAACATCTTCGCCGGGATCAACCGCTGTGACTGGGTGGCCGAAGGCGTGGTCGCGGCGTTCGCCGACGCCGACGTCGGGGTCCCGGTCGTAGCCCGCCTGTCCGGCACGCACGTCGAGCAGGGCAGGCGGATCCTCGACGGATCGGGCCTGCCGATCATCGTGGCGGACACGCTCGCGGAGGCGGCGGGGAAGGTGGTGGCGGCCGCCGCAGGCCGTCCACTGCGGTCGCTGCCCGCCCACCAGCCGATCAGCGCCTGAAGGAGTTCAGTGATGAGCATTCTCATCGACGACGAGACGCGGGTGATCGTGCAGGGCATCACCGGCCGGATCGGTGCGTTCCACACCGAAGAGATGCTGGCCTACGGCACTAACGTGGTCGGCGGCGTGACCCCGGGTAAGGGCGGCCAGACGGTCCTCGGGAAGCGGATCTTCAACACGGTCAAGGACGCGGTCCGGATCCAGAAGGCCGACGCCTCGATCGTCTTCGTGCCACCGCCGTTCGCCGCGGACGCGATCATGGAGGCGGCCGACGCCGGCATCCGCTACTGCGTCTGCATCACCGACGGGGTCCCGGCCCAGGACATGATTCGGGTGAAGCGCTACATGCGGCGCTACCGGATCGGGACGCGCATGCGCCTCACCGGGCCGAACTGTGCGGGCACGATCTCCCCGGGCAAGGCACTGCTCGGCATCATGCCCGGCCACATCTACCTGCCGGGCAGGATCGGGATCATCAGCCGCTCCGGCACCCTCAGCTACGAGGCGGCGGCCCAGCTCAAGGCGCTGGGCATCGGCGTCTCGACGTCGGTCGGCATCGGCGGCGATCCCGTGAACGGCTCGTCGTTCCGGGACCACCTCGGGCTCTTCGAGCACGACGAGGAGACCGACGCCGTGCTGATGATCGGCGAGATCGGGGGCCCGCAGGAGGCGGAAGGCGCCGCGTTCGTGCGCGAGCGCATGACCAAGCCGGTGATCGGGTACGTCGCGGGGCTGACGGCGCCGCCCGGCCGCACGATGGGCCATGCCGGCGCCATCGTCTCGGCGGCGGGGGAGTCCGCGCGGGAGAAGTCGGAGATCCTCGCCGCGGCCGGCATCACCATGGCGTCCGACCCGTCCAGCATGGGCACGACCGTCGCGCGGGTCCTGCGGGAGCGCGGCCTGCTCGAGCCGGCCGCGGTCTGAGCCCTTCGACCCGAGGAGAACTCATGCCGGATCCTGTGGTGGTCGTCACCCGGCGCTGGCCCGCCGAGGTGGAGGACGAGCTGTGCAGCCGCTTTCCCGACGTCCGCCTCAACGCCGACGACCGGCCGCTCGGGCCCGAGGGGCTGCGGCGGGCGCTGTGCGAGGCCGACGCGGTGCTCCCGACCGTCTCGGACCAGCTCCCCGCCGAGTTGTTCTCCGGCGGTACCCGGACCCGGTTCCTCGGCAACTTCGGCGTCGGCTTCAATCACATCGACGTCGCCGCCGCCGCCCGGGCCGGCATCGTCGTCACCAACACGCCCGGGGTGCTCACCGAAGCGACGGCCGACCTGGCGATGACCCTGCTGCTGATGGTGGCGCGCCGCACCGGCGAGGGCGAGCGGGAGCTCCGGGGTGGCGGCTGGGGCGGATGGCGACCGACCCATCTCGTCGGCGCCGAGGTCTCCGGAAAGACCCTCGGGATCATCGGCATGGGACGGATCGGCGCCGCGCTGGCCCGGCGCGGCCACTGCGGGTTCCAGATGCCCGTCGTCTACCACGACAGCCACGACCAGGCGGAGCGACCCGACATCCCGTGGGCGCGCAAGCTCGACACCGTGGAGGAGGTGCTCGAGATCGCCGACTTCGTCTCGCTGCACGTGCCCGGCGGCGGACCGAACACTCACCTGATGGACGCCGAGCGGCTGGCCAGGATGAAGCCGACGGCGTACCTGGTCAACACCGCCCGCGGGGACGTCGTCGACACCCTGGCGCTGGTCGAGGCCTTGACAGCCGGGACCATCGCCGGCGCCGGCCTGGACGTCTACGAGGGTGAGCCGGACATCCCCGAGGACCTGCGCCGGCTGGACAACGCTGTGCTGCTGCCCCATCTCGGCAGCGCGACCCGGGAGACCCGGATCGCGATGGGCAGGCTCGTGCTCGACAACCTGCAGGCCTTCGTGGACGGGCGGGAGCCGCCCTGCCGTGTCGCGTGACCCATCGCCCGTCGGATGGCCCGTGCGCCCGCGGGGCGGCATCGTCCCCTTGGACGAGGGAGCGACGACGTCGGCGGCCGAGCCGACCTCGCCGAGCCGTCGTCGGAACGGTGTCATCGTCGAGCGGTGGCGGATGCCGTGGCCGCCACCCTCGCCGCCCTGCGCGACAGCCCGTCGACGCCGGCGTCCAGAGCGCGGCGCGCCTCGGCGGCGCCGCTCACCTGGCAGCCGAGCGGCACCCCGGCATCGCGGATCCGGGCGGCGAACGGCCCCGGGTCCCCGAACGACAGCGTCACCGCCGCCGGCCCGCGCTCGAGCGCGGTGTCGAGTAGGTCCGGCTGCTCGGCGAGGAGCCAGGTGATGAAGCCGTAGCCCACCCGGCTGCCGACGGCCCGCCTTCGACACGGCGGCGCCGAGAGCACCGCCGGCGACGGTTCCATCGGGGCCAGGACGATCGGGTGCCGGATCGCCGAGCAGGGTGGTGAGTCGGGTCCGGAACACGTCAGAAGGCTGCCCGTGCGCGCTGGGTGAGGCGGGCCGCGGTCACTGTGTTGCGCAGCAGCATGGCGATCGTCATCGGGCCGACGCCGCCGGGTACCGGGGTGATGGCGGCGGCGATGCCGAGCACGGCGTCGGTGTCGACGTCTCCGCGCAGGCCCGTCTCGGTGCGGTGGATGCCGACGTCGATGACGGTGGCTCCGGGTTTGACAGCGTCAGGCCCGATCATCGTCGGTACTCCGGCGGCGGCGATCAGGACGTCCGCGCGGCGGCAGACGGCGGCGAGGTCGTGGGTGCGGGAGTGGCAGACGGTGACGGTGGCGTTGCGTTGGAGAAGGAGTTGCGCCATCGGCTTGCCGACCAGGTTGGAGCGCCCGACGACCACTGCCTCGGCGCCGTCGAGGTGCACGCCGGCGCGGTCGAGCAGGACGGTGATCCCGGCCGGGGTGCACGGCCGCAGTCCTGGGGTGCCGAGGGCCAAGCGGCCTGCGCTGGCCTCGGTGAGTCCGTCGACGTCCTTGTCGGGGTGGATGCGGGCGAGCAGGGCGGCGGTGTCGAGGTGGGCGGGGAGGGGGAGCTGGAGCAGGATGCCGGTGACGTCGGGATCGGCGCTGAGTGCGTCGATCAGTGCGGCGAGCTCGTGCTCGGCGATGTCGGCGGGGAGGTGGTGGTGCAGGTCGCGCATGCCGGCCTGCACGCACTGCCTTCGCTTGTTCGCGACGTAGACGGCGGAGGCGGAATCGTCCCCAACCAGCAGGGTGGCCAGCCCGGGTGGTTCAGGCAGCTCGGTGACGTCGTGGGCGATGCGTGCGCGCAGTTCCGCCGCTGCCGCCCGGCCGTCGATGATCGTTGCAGGCACTGTTGCCTCCTCCTCGCGTACGGCCGTCATCCGGTGGTTGCCGGCGACATCGGCGCGGTGGCCGTCACGGACGTGCCCGAACCCGTCCGGGACACCACCGTCAGGGTTCCGCCGACCAGATCGATGCGCTCCGCCATGCTCTGCAGGCCGTAGCCGCTGCTGTCCGAGGCGGTGTCGAAACCGACCCCGTCGTCGGTCAACCTGAGCTCTGCCAGCCCGCCGCGCACCGCGAACGCCAACTCGATGGTGCTGGCGGAGGCGTGTTTGAGCGCGTTCTGCAGGCCCTCCTGAGCGACGCGGTACAGCGCGATCTCCAGGTGCTCCGGCAACCGCTGGTCGGCCACGGCCAGGTGCACCTCGATGCCCGGGATGGAGCGGGCGAGGCTGGCGAGGCCACCGGCGAGGCCGAGGTCGTCGAGCACCGGTGGCCGTAGACCACCGATGGCGGCCCGCGCCTCTTCGAGCGTCAGGTCCACCAGGTCGCGGGCACATCCGAGCTGCTCGGCGGCGCAGACCGGGTCGTCGACCAGCGAGTGGCCGACCGCGTCGAGGTAGTAGGACAATGTGACGAGCCGCTGCGAGATGCCGTCGTGGATGTCGCCCGCCAGCCGGCGCCGCTCCGTCTCCTGCGCGGCGATGACCTGCTCGGCGAACCGCTCGTGCGCCCGCTCGCGGGCGGCGAGCCTGCGGTGCATCCGTGCCTTGTGCAACGCACCGGCCACGAGGCGACCGATCACCATGAGCAACCGAATGTCACGTTCAGTGAATTCCCGGCGACGTACGGTGTGGACGTTGAGCACGCCGACCAGCCCGGCGGGATCGCAGGCCATCGGCACCGACGCCATCGACGTGAACTCCGTGCCGCGTAGCGCCGGGATCGGGACGTAGCGGGCGTCGTCCTCCTTCCGCTCGATGATGACGGCCGGCTCGCAGTGGCTCGCCACCCATCCGGTGACCCCCGAACCCAGCGGCAACCGGATCCGTCCGGCCTGCACGTCGAAGGGAGGGGTGGCGCCTGCCAGGGTGAGCGATCCGCCGCCGTCGTCGAGCACGTGCACGAAGCAGACGTCCGTCGCCGTGGCCTGGGTGATCAGCCCGGCAACCGCCGCAGCGAGCGGCTCGATCGCCGGGCCGGTCGAGGCGGCGTCGATGATGCCGAGCAACAGCGCGTTCTCCTGTTCGAGGCTGACCAGGCCGAGCCCGGGGCCCGACGCGGCCGGGTCACGGAGCGAGCCGGTGGACGGGTTCACCGGCAGATCCCCTCCCGCAGGGCGGTGGCGACGGCGCCCGCTCTGTCGTTCACGCCGAGCTTGCGGTACACCGACCGCAGATGGCTCTTGACGGTCTCGTCGCTCACCACCAGCCGAGCCGCGATCCGTCGGTTGGACAACCCGGCGACCATCAGCGAGAGAACCTCGCTCTCCCGCTGGGTCAGCCCCTGGCGGGCGCCGGGCCAGAACTCGTCGCTGTGCAGCCGGGCCGCGGTGTCCACCGCCCGTCCCGCGAGTGCCGTGTCGATCACTGTGACCCCGTCTCGCGCCAGTTCCAGCTGCCGGACGAGGTCCTCGCCGTTGATCTGCTTGAGCAGGTACCCCGAGGCGCCGGCCCGGAGGGCCTGGAACAGGTACTGCTCGTCGTCGTAGACGCTGAGCAGCACGACCTTGCGCCCGGGGTCGGACTGCAGCAGGGTCCGGCACAGGTCCAACCCGCTGGCCCCGCGCATCCGCACGTCGCACAGGACGATGTCGGGGCGCACCCCGTCCACCACACGAACCGCGTTCTCCGCGCCGATCGACTCCCCGACGACGTCGACGCGGCCGCGGAACGGGGCGAGCATCGCCTTGAGCCCGTGCAGCACCATCTCGTGGTCGTCGACGAGCACAATCCGCAGCGGTGCCTTCGTCGGCGTCGGCATGGCCCGGAGCTCGGTCATCCGGCGGCGAGGAGCTGGCCGATCACGACCATCAGGACGCCGCCTCCGAGTACGACGTAGGGCAGCGCACCGGCCCGCTTCGTCGGCGCGACGACACTCCCATCCGCCCCGGTCTCGTACATCGACTGGGGGAATCGTCCCTTGTCCTGCACGAAGTGGCGGTAGGCGAAGATCGGGAGGATCAGCGCGGCGGCGATCACGCCCGAGAGCAAAGCCCCTTGCCCCCAGACGTTCGCGCCCCAGCCGAGCAGCAGCGCGTTGACGAACGCCAGTACCGCGCCGGCCCCGATCAGGACCGTGGGCGCCCGCCAGGGCCGGGGGATGTGCGCGTTGTCCATGCGGTGCAGCCAGCCCGCATTGAGGTTGAGGAAGTTGAAGATCATGTAGCAGACCGTGGACGAGGCGAGCACGAAGACGTAGTCGCTCATCAGCAGCAGCACGAGGTTGAAACCGAGATCGGTCCACATGGCCCTGGCCGGGGCGCCGTGTCGGTTCGCCCGGCCGAGGTAGCGGGGCAGCCACCCGTCCACCGAGCCCTGGTAGAGCGTGCGCGACGACCCTGCCATCGTCGTCATGATCGACAGGAGGAGGGCCAGGATCAGCATCACGACCAGCAGGTTGCCGATCACTGCGCCGCCGCCGACCATGTCGACCATCGCCGCTGCGACACCGGTGCCGTCGACGATCGGGTCGGTCGTGAGCCGGTCGACGCCGAGCGCGCCCTGGAACGAGAACGGCACGAGCGTGTAGACGGCCAGGCACACCAGGCCGGCCGCGAAGATCGCCTTGACCGTGTCGCGGGCCGGATCCTTGAACTCGCGTGTGTAGCAGATCGAGGTTTCGAAGGCGTAGGCCGACCAGGCCGCGAGGAACAGTCCACCGGCGAGCAGCGTCCAGCCCTCAACGTTCCAGGCCCCGCTCAACGGGACGAACGGGAGGAAGTTGGCGCGGGCGACGTCGCCGGTCAGCAGCGGCACGACGCCGACGACGAGCAACGGCACCAGGACCGCGAGCCCGATCACCAGCTGCACCCTGGCCGCCCTGAGCACGCCGTGGTGCTGCACGGCGAACACCAGCAGCAGGAAGCAGGCGGCGATGAGGAACTGCGCGTTGAACCGCAGTTCCAGCCCGTCCTTGAGCGCGCTGAGGTCGACGAGACCGACCGACCACGTGTTGATCGCAGCGTCGGCCGGGAAGAGCGCCGTCAGCAGATACCCGGCTCCGAGTCCGGCCCCGATCGCGAGGACGGGGGACCAGGCCAACCAGTTGCACCACACCGAGATCGGGGCCACGAGCCTCGAATAGGGGGCCCAAGCCATGGCCCCGTAGATCGACGCCCCACCCGACTTGTTCGGGTACAGCCCGGCGATCTCGGCGTAGGTGAAGCTCTGAATCAGCCCGAACGTGACCGACAGGGTCCACACCAGCACGGACGGCGTGCCGATCGTCGCGGCGATCGACCCGACCGAGAAGAGCACGAGGGCAGGCACGCCACTTGCGATCCAGAACGCGCCGGTCCAGCTGATGGTCCGTCGGAGGCCGGGATCCTCCGCCCGGGTGACCGGACCGATCCGATCGGGAGGTACTGCGGGACGAATCTCGGTCATGACCGGCCTCCGATCGTGGGTCAGTGCAGGGACTTCTCCCAGCCCTCCAGCTCCGGCGCTGTGTAGTTCTCCCCGACTGTCGCCGAATCGCTCAGCCAGGGGCCGAGTTCGGGCTGCGGGTACTTGGCGTGCTTGTGCTTGAGCCAGATGCCGTACGAGTTGCCCTCCTGCAGGTGCATGATCAGCACCTTCCGGGCGTACTCGTCCTCGCGCCCAGCAGGAACATCGAAATAGATCTTCAGGAAGGCGTTGGTGTAGCGGTCGAAGACCGCGTTCATCCCGTCCTCCTCCATCATGTGGATGTCCTCGAGCCAGTTGAGGTCCTCGCCCGGTGTCGCCGCCATGAGGTCGACGTCGTCGACGAGCGCGCGGTCGAACTGGTACGGGAAGGTTCGGCCGGTCAGCTCCTCGGTGTCGATGCCCTTGCGGGTGGTCAGCCGCCGGGCCGAGGGGTCGAACGGGATCATCACCGGATCAGACATCGAGCACTCCCCGGGCGCCGTCGTTGGCCACGTGCTTCTCCATCAGGTGCTTGATCTCGGCCAAGGTCCGCTCCTCGGTGACCCCGGGGATGTACGTGGTGCCCGCGAGCGGGACCTTGGCCATCGCCGCGGCCTCCGTGGTGAGGGCGCACAGGTCCTCCGGCTCGAGGCTGTGGATGTTGGTCTTGCCGCAGGCCCGCGCGAGCATCTGTACCTCGAGGGTGAGCGTGTGCAGGAAGTTGTAGACGCGCTCGGCGGCCTCGTCGACGACCAGCCGCTTTCGCAGCTCCGGGTCCTGGGTTGTGACGCCGACCGGACAGCGGCCGGTGTGGCAGTGGTAGCACTTGCCCGCCGGCACCCCGATCGTGCCCTCGTAGTCGGTGACCCCGGGGATCTCCTTGTTGCAGTTGAGCGCCATCAGGGCGGAGTGGCCGATGGCCACCGCCTTGGCGCCGAGCGCGATGCACTTGGCGATGTCGCCGCCGTTGCGGATCCCGCCCGCCACCACGAGGTCGATCTCGTCGGCCAGCCCCACGTCCTCCAGCGCGCGGCGAGCCTCGGGGATCGCGGCCATCAGCGGGATTCCGGTCTCCTCCGTGGCGATGTGTGGGCCGGCACCCGTGCCGCCCTCCGCGCCGTCGAGGTAGATGATGTCCGGGCCGCACTTGGCCGCCATCCGCACGTCGTCGTAGACCCGCGCCGCCCCGAGTTTGAGCTGGATGGGCACCTGATAGTCGGTGGCTTCACGGATCTCCTGGATCTTCAGCGAGAGATCGTCCGGTCCGAGCCAGTCCGGGTGCCTGGCCGGGCTGCGCTGGTCGATGCCCGCCGGCAGCGAGCGCATCTCGGCCACCTGCTCGGTGACCTTCTGGCCCATCAGGTGCCCGCCGAGGCCGACCTTGCAGCCCTGGCCGATGAAGAACTCGATCGCGTCGGCGAGCATGAGGTGGTGCGGGTTGAAGCCGTACCGGCTCTGGATGACCTGGTAGTACCACTTGGTGGACAGGTCGCGCTCCGGCGGGATCATGCCGCCCTCGCCGGAGCAAGTCGCCGTGCCGGCCATGGAGGCGCCCTTGGCCAGCGCCATCTTCGCCTCCAGCGACAGCGCCCCGAAGCTCATGCCGGTGATGTAGACCGGGATGTCGAGCACGAGGGGGTTCTTGGCGAACCGCGCGCCGAGCACCGTCTTCGTCTCGCACTTCTCGCGGTAGCCCTCGATGACGAACCGCGTCAGCGTGCCCGGCATGAACATCAACTCGTCCCAGTGCGGGATCGGCTTGAACATCGAGAAGCCACGCATGCGGTAGCGGCCGAGCTCGGACTTCGTGTGGATGTCGTCGATGACCTCGGGGGTGAAAATCTTGCTGTGCCCGAGGGTTCGGTGCTTGCCGATGGGCGTTGTCATCTGGACTCCTGGCTGTGGTCGCCCGTACCCGGGCGTCAGAGGCGTCAGCGGGGGACGGGCACTAGAGGACGAGCTTGCGCTCGTTCGGCTCCAGGTTGTCGTAGTTCCAGAGCTTCTTGCCGCAGACGAACTTGCGGAACCGGTCCGGCCGCTGCATGCCGTAGATGCCGAACTTGCGATCGATGAGCTCGTCGTCGGCAGGGGTCAGCACCGCCTCGACGCAGTCGACCCCCAGCGACGCGACCTTGCCGCCGACGTAGATCTGCCCGTCGTACATCGAGTCGCCGAGGCCGGGACCGGCGTCCCCGCAGATGATCTGCCGCCCGCGCTGCATCATGAAGCCGGTCATCGAGCCGGTGTCGCCACCGACGATGATGGTGCCGCCCTTCTGGTCGATGCCCGTACGGGCGCCGACGTGACCGCGTACCACGAGATCGCCGCCGCGCAGTGCCGCTCCAGTGAGCGAGCCGGCGTTCTTGTCGATCACGATGACCCCGGACATCATGTTCTCGGCGACCGACCACCCGACGCGGCCGGTGATGTGGATCTCCGCGCCGTCGACGAGCCCGCAGCCGAAGTAGCCGAGGCTGCCGTTGATCCGGATCCGGCACCGCGTGAGCAGCCCGACCGCGATCGAGTGCTTCGCCCCGGGATTCTGGATCGTCACCTCGGTGACGCCCTCGGCGTGGAGCAGCCTGCGCAGTTCGAGGTTGATCTGCCGGGTCGTCAGCTCGGCGGCGTCGAACTCCGCGCTCCGGCCGGAGACGGTGGCGATGTTCGGAGGCTTCGCGTCGGGCTCGGCGAGTCCGCGGTGGTCGACGCGGCGGCTCTGCTCCACCGGGGGAACGGTCGTGTCGGTCATCGGCTCCACACCAGCACTTCGCGCTCGTAGGGGTCGTAGGTGTCGATCTCGCGGTTCACCACCGCGCGGATGGCCACCTCCTCGGAGGCCAGCGCCACCATGTCGTCGGCCTCGTAGAGCACGAGCGGCTTCGCGGCCATCTCGTCCTTGGCCACGCCGAGCTGGTTCTCGGTGACGACGAGATAGGTGAAGACGCCGTCGAGCTCATCGAGGCTCTGCTTCATCGCCGTTTCCAGCGAGAGCCCGTCGGACATCCGCTGCGCGATGTAGACCGCGATGATCTCCGAGTCGCACTCGGACTGGAACCGGTGGCCGAGCCGTTCCAGCCGCCGCTTCCACTGGTGGTAGTTGGTGAGCTGACCGTTGTGCACCACCGCGACGTCGGAGAACGGGTAGGCCCAGTACGGGTGCGCGCCGGCGATGTCCACGTCGGACTCGGTGGCCATTCTGACGTGCCCGATCGCGTGCGTGCCGCGGAAGGTGTCGAGCCGGTACTGCTCGCCGACGACCTGGGCGTCCCCGAGGTCCTTGACGATCTCCAGCGAGTGGCCGAGCGAGAGGACCTCGGCGCCGGGGACGTCCTCGACGAAGTCGGCGAGCGGCTTGAGCTCGCCCGCGTAGCGGAACGTCGCGCGGTAGGCGTAGTCCGACTCGCCCTGCACGCGGTCGATCGTGGCCCCGAGCTTCGCCAGCCGGGACTCGACCTCGCGGCGGTTGCGCTCCAGTCGCTCGCTGAAGTCGAAGTCGCGGTGGTCGGTCGGGTCGGCGAGGGTGAACCGCATGACCAGCAGGTCGCTCGCCTCGCCGTAGAGCGCGTAGCCCGTGGAGTCCGGCCCGCGGTGCCGCATTGCGTGCAGCATGCGGGTCATGTCGCGACCCACGTCACCTGTCTGTCCTTTGTAGATGATGCCGGCGATACCGCACATCGGTGGTGCTCCTTCCCCATGGATCGGGTGCGCTGTGGCGTCCGGTGCCGCTACGGCAGGATGTCCAGGTACTCCTTGACGTCCCAGTCGGTGACGGTGGCGCAGAAGCGCTCCCACTCGTCGCGCTTGTAGTGCCGGAAGACCTTGTACATCTCCCCGGGTAGCGCGCTCTGGACGATCTCGTCGGCGTCGAGGGCGGCCAGCGCCTCGCCGAGGGTCATGGGGATCTTGCGGGTCTCCTTGCCGCCCGCCATGGCCTCGTAGATGTTGCGCTCCTCGGGTGGGCCGGGGTCGAGGTTGCGCCGGATCCCGTCGGCCATGGCCTTGATCAGCCCGGCCATGGACAGGTAGGGGTTGACTGCGGAGTCGACGGAGCGGTACTCGAAGCGGTCCGGAGAGCTGACCCGCAGCGCGGTGGTGCGGTTCTGGTAGCCCCAGTCGGCATACACCGGCGCCCAGAAGCCGGTGTCCCACAGCCGGCGGTAGGAGTTCACCGTCGGCGCGGTGAGGCAGGTGAGGGCATCGAGGTGTTCGAGCACCCCGCCGATAGCGGCCAGGCCCAGTTTGCTGGGCATTCGCGGGTTGTCACCCTCCGGCAGGAACGCGTTCTCCTGCCCCTGCCACAGCGAGATGTTGTGGTGGCAGCCGTTGGCCGAGACACCCATGAACGGCTTGGGCATGAAGCACGGGAACAGGTTGAACTCGCGGCCGACCTGGCGGCAGATCTGTCGGTAGGTGGTGAGCCGGTCCGCCGTGAGCTCGGCCCGATCGAACTGCCAGTTCAGCTCGAGCTGACCCGGGGCGTCCTCGTGGTCGCCCTGGATCATGTCCAGCCCCATGGCGGTGCTGTACTCCACCACCCGGTGGATGACCGGCTGCAACTCGGAGAACTGGTCGATGTGGTAGCAGTAGGGCTTCGTCTTGCCCTCGACCGAGGGGGTGCCGTCCGGGTTGAGCTTGAGCCACATCATCTCGGGCTCGGTGCCGACCCGCATCTCCAGCCCGGTCTCCTGCTCGAACTCCCGGTGGATCCGCTTGAGGTTCCCGCGACAGTCGGAGGTGAGGAAGGCACCCCCGTCGACCTCCTCCTCCTCGCACCGGAACAGGGTGCAATAGACCCTGGCGGTCTTCGGATCCCACGGAAGCACGCAGAACGTCTCGACGTCCGGCAGCCCGACGAGCTCCCGTGACTCGGCCCCGTACCCGATGTAGTCGCCGTGCCGGTCGATGAAGAGGTTCGCCGTCGAGCCGTACACGAGCTGGAAACCCTTGTTGGCGAACCGCTCCCAGTGCTTCGCGGGCGCGCCCTTGCCCATGATGCGCCCGGTGACCGACGCGAACTGGAAGTAGATGTACTGGACTCCGCTTTCGTCGATCTTGCCGCGCACCCGCGCGATCTCGTCGTTTCGTCCGTCCTGTGCCAGGAACTGCTGGAGATCCGATTCCATGGTGCCCCTCCTCGACGAGCGCCGCTGCTGCCCGGGGGTCATACCGTCCACACGCAGTAAACCGCGTTTCGTGCAACGGGACAATGGTCACTTTGGAGCCGTGGCCGGTCGGACCTGCAGGCGTCCACTACCGTGACGGTGGCGGGGAAGCCCCGCGCATCCCGGCGGGCGGCGTCCCGCCATTCGGGCTGGAGCGGAACGTGGACATCGAGCAGTCGAGCGCAGCGGTGTGGCCGGTGCCGGGCGAGCCGTCGGCAGGCGGTCTCGAGGAGTCACTCGCCGCAGTGATCGCCGAGCGGGTGCGCGAGTTCCGGCTCCGGCACGGGTGGACGGTCGGCAGGCTCGCCGAACTCTGTGGGCTGTCCAAGAGCATGCTTTCGAAGATCGAGAACGCGCAGACGTCGCCGAGCCTGGCCACCCTCGCGCGACTGTCCGAGGCGCTCGCCGTGCCGGTCACGGCATTCTTCCGGGGTTTGCCCGAGGAGCAGGACGTCATCTTCGTCAAGGCCGGTGGGGGGTTGGACATCCAGCACCGCCACTCCGAGCACGGGCAGCGCTACCAGACGTTGGGGACGATGCGTGCCCCGCACGACAGCCTGGAGCCGATGCTCGTGACGCTCACCGAGCGCGCCGACGCGTTCCCGCTGTACCAGCACGCCGGAACGGAGCTGATCTTGATGATCAGCGGGAAGATGGAGTACTGCTACGGCAGCTCCCGCTTCCTGCTGGAGGCGGGCGACGCGCTCCAGTTCGTCGGTGAGGTCGCGCACGGGCCCGGTGAGCTGGTCTCGCTCCCCATCCAGTTCTTAGCGGTGAAGTCGCTCTGCTCGCGGGGTTGACAGGACTCGTCGCGCTGTTGATTCAGGGTGGACAAGGTCCACTCTTGGTGGGTATGGTCTGCGTCACTGACACGGGCGGACGCCACTGCGTCCCCATCGTGGCCACCGATCGGGAGGCGTGCGGCGTGATCAATGGAAATGGTCGGGACGGCTCGTTCGACGGACGCCGCGAGAAGAAGTCGTCGAGATACTCCGCATTCAGTTTGCTCAGGCACGGCCTGTTCTCCTCGGAGTGGCCCCGAGCGTGGCGGAACCATGATCTCCGCGGCAGCTACGACGTGGTGATCATTGGCGGTGGGGTGCACGGCCTCGCCACCGCGTACTACCTCGCCGAGAACCACGGGATCCGCAACGTCGCGGTGCTCGACAAGGGCTACCTCGGTGGCGGCGGGTCGGGCCGCAACACCGCGATCCTGCGGTCGAACTACCTCACGCCGGAGGGTGTGCGGTTCTACGACCGGTCGCTCACGCTCTATCAGCACCTGGCCGCGGACCTGAACTTCAACGTCATGTTCTCCCGGCGCGGCCACCTCACGCTGGCGCACAACGACGCCTCGCTGCGCACCATGCGCTGGCGGGCGGAGGTGAACAAGCTCCAGGCCATCGACTCCGAGGTCATCGACCCAGGCCAGATCTCGGAACTCGTGCCCCACCTGAACACCGCGGCCGACACCCGCTATCCGATCCTGGGCGCCCTGTACCACCCGCCGGGCGGGATCATCCGCCACGACGCGGTGGTGTGGGGCTACGCCCGCGCGGCCGACGCGCGAGGTGTGCAGCTGCACCAGAAGACCGAGGTCACGGGGATCGACGTGACCCGGGGTCGGGTCACCGGCGTGCAGACGAACCGGGGGCCGATCTCCGCGCCGGTCGTCGTCAACTGCACCGCCGGCTGGTCGTCGATCATCTCTGACATGGCGGGCGTGCGGACGCCGGTGCAGACCTTTCCGCTGCAGGCGGCGGTGACCGAGCCGGTGAAGCCGTTCCTGCACGCGGTGGTCGTGTCCGGGACGCTGCACGTCTACGTCAGCCAGACCGATCGCGGGGAGCTCGTGTTCGGCGCCAGCGTGGATCCCTTCACGTCGTACTCGATGCGCGGGTCGCTCGACTTCGTCGAGGGGCTGGCGACGCACGTCCTGGAGCTCATGCCGGCGCTGTCGAAGATGCGCCTGCTGCGACAGTGGGCCGGCCTGTGCGACATGACCCCGGACTATTCACCGATCATGGGCACCACCCCGGTGGAGGGCTTCTACCTCGACGTGGGGTGGGGTACCTACGGCTTCAAGGCCGGACCGGTGTCCGGCGAGGCGATGGCCGAGGCCGTCGCCACGCGCTCCACGCCCGAGATCATCTCGGCGTTCGGACTCGACCGCTTCTCCGCGGGCGAGCTGGTGGGGGAGAAGGGTGCGGCGGCGGTCGGTCACTGAGGGACCGCGCCCCGCCCGACGACCCGTCAGCCCGCCTGGACGCTCGACGAGAGGACCCGTCCGATGATTCAGCTGCCGTGCCCGTGGTGCGGGCCCCGCAACGTCGCCGAGTTCCGGTACTCCGGGGAGGCAAACCCTCGGCCCGACCCGGCGACGGCCACACCGCAGGAGTGGCGCGCCTATCTCTACCTGCGCCGCAACCCCCGCGGCTGGGTGGACGAGAGCTGGTACCACAGCGCCGGCTGCCGCCGCTTCTTCCGCGTCGAGCGGGAGACCGAGAGCAACGAGATCCGACCTGGCCCCCCGCGGAACGACAGCGGAGCGGGCATCGGCACCGCGCGCAGCGACAGCGGAGCGCCTGACGCCGGAGGGGCGCGATGACCACCCAGCAGACCCGACCCGCCGCTGTCCGGGCGATCTGCCGTCTGGAGCGGCAGCCCGGTGAGGTGATCGACCGCAGCCGCACGCTGACCTTCTCCTGGAACGGTCGCACCGTGGTCGCGCACCCGGGGGACTCGATCGTGTCGGCGCTGGCGGCGGCCGGCGAGCGGGTGTTCTCCCGCAGCTTCAAGTATCACCGCCCGCGGGGCCTGCTCACCGCCGACTATCACGATCCGGGCTGCATTCTGCAGGTGGACGACGAGCCGAACGTGCGGGCGGCGCACCGCTGGGTCGGTGAGGGCATGCAGGTCTCCTCGCAGAACACCTGGCCCTCTTTGAAGTTCGATGTGAAGGCCGTCAACCAGGTGGTCGGGCGCTTTCTCGCCCCCGGCTTCTACTACAAGACCTTCATCAAGCCCGAGCGGCTGTGGCCGACCTACGAGAAGGTGCTGGCCCGCTTCGCGCACGCCGGCACGATCTCGCCAGATACCCCCCACGTGCACGCCGACAAGCGCTACGCCCACCCCGACGTCCTGGTGGCAGGCGGTGGCCCGGCCGGGATGACCGCCGCGCTGGCGGCCGCGCGGTCCGGGGCCAGGGTGATGCTCGTGGAGGAGGGGCACGAGCTGGGCGGGCACCTGCGCTGGGGCGGCGCGGTGGAGCTTTCGGTCCTCGCCGAGCTGCGCGAGGCGGTGGCCGCGGCGCCCGGGATCGAGGTGCTCGTGGACTCGGCCGTGTTGGCCCGCTACGACGAGAACTGGGTCGCCGTCGTCGAGCGGGGACTGCCCGGCGTGGCGGGTGGGCACCCGGCAGAGCGGCTGGTCAAGGCCAGAGCCGGGGCCCTCGTCGTCGCGCCGGGGTTGATCGAGCGGCCCTACGTCTTCGCCGGCAACGACGTACCCGGCGTCATGCTCTCCACGGCCGTCCGGCGACTGATCAACATGTATGCCGTCCGGCCGGGCGAGCGAGCGGTCGTGCTCACCGCGAACGCCGACGGCGACGCGGCCGTCGAGGACCTGCGGCGAGTCGGGGTGGACGTGGCACACGTCGCCGACGCTCGTCGTGGCGACGGGATCGTGCGTGTGCACGGACGCTCCGGGGTGCGCGCGGTGGAACTCGCTGACGGTCGGAGAATCGAGGCCGACCTGCTCGTCACCGCAACGGGCTGGACGGCGCCGACCGCCCTGATCAACCAGGCGGGTGACCGTCCCGTGTACGTGCCGCGGGCCGCGCGGTTCGTTCCCGGTGCCGGGCTGCCCGACGAGGTAGTGGTGGCCGGTGGCATCGCCGGCGACGGCAGCCTGGACGAGATCCGGACACACGCCGACGCGGTCGGCGCGGAGGCGGCCCGGCGAGCACTGGCCCGGCGCCGGACGAGGCTGGCGAGCATTCCCACCCGGACCCGGTCCCGCGCGGATGCCCCCGGCGATGTCGAGCAGCAGCCCGTTCCGATCCCGCCGCTGCCGCTGGACGACCATCCCGAGCTGTTCCGGGGGCGCACGCACGGCATGGTGGACTTCTCCGAGGATGTCTCCTCGAAGGACATCCACGTCGCCGCCCGGGAGGGCTACGACTCCGTCGAGCTGGTCAAACGCTACACGACGGTCACGATGGGGCCCGCTCAGGGCAAGCTGGAGACGGTCAACGCGGTGGCGGTGCTGGCCGAGGCCACCGGGTCGACGATCGCGGAGACCGGGACGACCACGTGGCGGCCCATGCACGTCCCGGTGACGCTCGGCGCGCTGGCCGGGCGGAGCTTCGAGCCGGTGCGGCACTCCCCGATGCAGGCGTCGCACAAGGAGCTGGGGGCCCGGCCGCTCGTGGCCGGCCAGTGGATCCGCCCCGACCACTACGGCGACCCGGCCGCGGAGGTGCGGGCCGTCCGGGAGGGCGTCGGCATCATCGACGTGACGCCGATCGGCAAGCTGGACCTGCGCGGCCCGGACGTGCCGGAGCTGCTCAACCTGCTGTACGTCAACAAGTGGTCCAAGCTCGAGGTCGGGCGCGTCCGGTACGGCGTCATGTGCGCCGAGGACGGCGTCGTGCTCGACGACGGGGTCACCGGCAGGCTCGCCGACGACCACTATCTGATGTCCACCACCTCGTCGGGTGCCGGCGCGGTGTGGGAGTGGGTGGAGAGCTGGCTGCAGACCGAGCGCCCCGACTGGAAGGTACACGTCACGCCGCTCACCACGGCCTATGCCAGCATCAACGTCGCAGGTCCGCGCTCACGGGAACTCGTCGGGCGGCTGGTCGAGGACGTGGACCTGTCCGACGAGGCCTTCGGCTACATGCACGTGCGCACCGGTCGACTGGCCGGCGTGGACGGCTGCGTGCTGTGGCGGATCGGGTTCACCGGGGAGCTGTCCTACGAGCTGCACGTGCCCGCCGCGTACGGGCTGCACGTGTGGGAGGCCCTGCTCGAGCATGGCCGCGACCTCGGGGTGACCCCGTTCGGGATGGAGGCGCAGCGGATCCTGCGCCTGGAGAAGGGCCACTTCATCGTCGGCCAGGACACCGACGGGCTGACCAAGGCCTATAGCGCGGGGCTGGATTGGGCGGTGAAGCTGGACAAGGACGACTTCGTCGGCAAGCCCGAGCTGGTCTGGCAGCACGAGACCGGCGGGGGACCCCGGCTGGTCGGGCTGCAGCCGGTCGACGGGACCGTCGTGCCGCCGGAGGCGAGCCAGATCGTCGGGGACAGCAGCACCACCGGGCGCAGCCGGATCCTCGGCCGGATCACCTCCAGCCGGATGTCACCGACCCTGCGCCGGTCGGTGTGCCTGGCCCAGATCGACGCCGCGCACGCCGCCTCGGGTACCGAGGTCACGGTGGCGCTGCCGGACGGACGGCGGATCGCCGCCCGGGTCACCGCGCACCACGCCCACGTGGACCCGGAGGGCAACCGCCTGCGCAGCGGGTCCGACGTCCCCGTGGGGCCGTTCCGTGACACCGGCACCCCGGTGGCGCGCAGCCCTCTCGCGCTGACGCCGTCCACCGCCGCGCAGCCGGATTCGGGGCGGGATGTCACGCTCACCGACCTCAGCCACCTGGCCAAGGTGCATATCCGGGCGCCGCACGACGGCGCCGCGGCCGCCGCGCTCGGCACCGGGTTCGGTCGCGCCGTCCGGGACGACCAGGGCGCGCTCGTCGTGGGGTCGGGCCCGGGGGAGTGGCTGGTGCTCGACGCCTCCGGCGCCCAGGACGCGCTGCGCACCCGGATGGAGGAGCTCGTCGCCGCACCGGACGAGTTCACCTCCGTCGTGGACCTCACCCACGGCCGTGCACTGGTGCGGCTGCGCGGTGAGCGATGCGTCGCCCTGCTCGCAAAGCTCTGCGCCATCGACCTGTCCGACGACGCCACGCCTGACGGGGCAGCGCTGCGGACGTCGGTGGCGAAGCTCGTCACCGACGTCGTCCGCGACGACATCGACGGTGTGCCCAGCTACCTCCTGCACTGTGAACGCTCGTCGGGGCAGTACCTCGCCGACGCGCTGCTCGACGCCGGCACCGAGTTCGGCGTGGAGATCGACGGCAATCAACACTGAGGAGCGACCGTGCCCTTCCCGAGTGACCTGCAGATCGCCCGCGACGCGTCCCTGAAGCCCATCGAGGATGTCGCCGGCGACATGGGCATCGCCCAGCACCTGCTGGAGCCCTACGGGCACGACGTGCTGAAGATCCGGTTGGAGGCCATCGAGGAGCTGGCGGACCGACCGAAGGCCAAGTACGTCGTGGTGTCGGCCGTGACGCCCACGCCGCTCGGCGAGGGCAAGACGACCACAACGGTCGGGCTCGGCCAGGCGATGCGGCACATCGGCCGCTCGGCGACGGTCGCGATCCGGCAACCGTCGATGGGCCCCACGTTCGGCATCAAGGGCGGCGCGGCCGGTGGCGGGTACAGTCAGGTGATTCCGATGGAGATCCTCAACCTGCATCTCACCGGGGACTTCCACGCCGTGACCGCGGCGCACAACATGCTTTCCGCGGTGCTGGACAACCATCTCTTCCAGGGCAATGCCCTCGGGCTGGATCAGCACAACATCACCTGGCGCCGCGTGATGGACGTCAACGACCGCGTGCTGCGCAACGTGATCGTCGGGCTGGGCTCCCACATGGACGGCATCCCACGGCAGACCGGGTTCGACATCACCGCGGCGTCGGAGGTGATGGCGATCTTCGCACTGTCCCGTTCCGTGCAGGAGATGCGACAGCGGTTCGGCCGGATCGTGGTCGGCTACACCGACGGCGGCGAGCCGGTCACCGCCGAGGACATCGGCGGTGCCGGTGCCATGACGGTGATCATGAAGGAGGCTCTGAAGCCCAACCTCATGCAGACGCTCGAGAACACTCCGGTGCTGGTGCACGCGGGGCCGTTCGGCAACATCGCGCACGGCAACTCCTCCGTCGCGGCTGACCTGATCGGCATCCACGGTGGCGACTTCCTGATCACCGAGGCCGGATTCGGCGCCGACATGGGTGCGGAGCGCTTCTTCAACATCAAGTGTCGGGCGTCCGGTCTGACGCCCGACGCTGCGGTCGTCGTGGCCACCGTGCGTGCGCTCAAGGCGCACTCGGGCAAGCACCGGGTCGTGGCCGGCAAGGCGCTGCCGGAGGCGATGCTGGCGGAGAACCCCGAAGAGGTCCACATCGGCGGGGCCAATCTGCGCAAGCAGATCGAGAACATGCGGCTGCACGGCGTGTCCCCGGTGGTGGCGATCAACGCCTTCCCCGGCGACCACCCGAGCGAGCACGCGGCGATCCGGCAGATCGCCGAGGAGTTGGGCGCGCGCTCCGCGGTATGCACCCACTTCGCGGAGGGCGGCAAGGGCGCCACCGAGCTCGCTGAAGCGGTCGCCGCTGCCGCGGAGGAGCCCTCGGACTTCCGGTTCCTCTACCCGGACGAGGCATCGCTGCGGGAGAAGATCGAGACCGTGGCCCGCGAGGTCTACGGCGCCGACGGCGTGGACTACGACCTGAAGGCGTCGCGACAGCTCGCCACCTACGAGCGCAACGGGTTCGGGAACCTGCCGGTCTGCATCGCCAAGACACACTTGTCGATCTCCTCGGACGCCTCGCTCAAGGGTGCGCCCACGGGCTGGCGGCTGCCGGTACGCGAAGTCAGGGCGTCGGTCGGCGCCGGTTTCATCTACCCCATCTGCGGCGACATGCGCACCATGCCCGGCCTCGGCGCCACCCCCGCAGCGCACACCATCGACATCGACGCGAACGGCGAGATCATCGGCCTGTCATGACGTCGTTCCGTGAGCACACCGTCGAGGGGTTCGTCGCGGCCGTGGCGGCGCGCGAGCCCGCTCCCAGCGGCGGCGCGGTCGCCGCGGTGACCGTGGCGGCCGCGGCGGGGCTCGTGGCCATGGCTGCGCGGTTCTCCGGCCGACTGCCCGGTGCCGATGACATCGCAACGGCGGCCGACGAGTTGCGCACCGGCGTGGTCGCCCTCACCGACGCGGACGCCGCCGCCTACGGCGCCGTGCTCGCGGCGTACCGGCTGCCCGCGGACCGGCCCGACCGGCGGGAGGAGATCCGGCGCGCACTATGCGGGGCTGCCGCCGTCCCGCTGCAGATCGCGGCGACCGGGGCGCGCGTCGCGGAGCTGGCCGCGGACGTGGCGAGGCGCGGCAACCCGAACCTGGCCGGCGACGCGCACACCGCCGTGCTCCTGGCCGAGGCGGCGACTAGAGCGGCGGCGGACCTGGTCCGGATCAACGTCGAGCTCGGCGGGCTGAACGCCTCCGTCACGGCCGACGCCGAGGCCCACGTCGCCGTCGCGGCTCGGGCGGCGACGGGAGCCCCGGCATGACGGCCGACGTGATCGACGGGCGGGCGTATGCCGCCGACCTGCGTTCCCGGCTCGCCGCGGAGGTGCACGATCTCGCCTCGGTGGGGGTCCGGCCCGGCCTGGCCACGGTCATCGCCGGCGATTCCTACCCAGCACATGCCTACGAGCGACGGGTGCGGCGGCTCGCCGAGGACATTGGCTGCCACTACACGTGCGAGGCTCTGCCCGCCGACGTCGCGGAGGCCGATGCGGTGGCGGCGATCGGGAAGCTGGGCGCCGATCCCCGGGTCTCGGGCATCCTCGTGCTGCGGCCGTTGCCACCGCAGGTGTCGGAGGCGGCGCTGTACCGGGCCCTCGATCCCCTCAAGGACATCGAGTCGGTACACCCGGTGAACGCCGGCCTGCTCGCGTTGGAGCGGCCGCGGTTCGTACCCTCGACGCCGGCATCGGTGTTCCACTTGCTCGACCGCTACCTGGAGGAGGCGGGTCACGACCTCGGCGAGGTCTACCGGTGCAGCAACGTGGTGATCGTCGGTCGCTCGGCGAACGTCGGCAAGCCCGCAGCGATGTTGGCCATGCAGCGCGGCGCCACCGTCGTGTCGTGCGACGCGAATAGCGATCGGGCGGGCTTGCTACATGTTCACACCAGGGCCGCCGACATCCTCGTCGTGGCGGCCGGCGTGCCGGGGCTCCTGCGGGGTGAGCACGTGAAGGCCGGGGTGATCGCGATCGATGTCGGCATCAACGCGGTCACCGACCCGGACACCGGTGCGGTCGCGCTGGTCGGGGACCTTGACTATGCGAGCGTCGCCGCACGGGCGCGCGGCATCACGCCCGTGCCCGGCGGCGTCGGTCCGGTCACCTACACCTGGCTCCTGCGCAACACCGTCGCCGCCGCGCGTCTCGCGTTCGGCGTCGCAGGTGCCCGCTCCTGCACCGAAGGGCTCACGCTCCAGCCTGCGGACCGGATGCGAGCGGTCCCCGCCGCCGGCTGACTCATGGCGTTCGCGCCGCCTGCAGGTGAGCGGGGCGGCCGCGGAGCCGGAGGGCGCCGTGCTCAGCAAGGGGCCCGTTGGGCCTCCTTGTCTCCGAAGGGGCGACAGGCTTCCCGTCTGTGGTAGGCGTGCCGCCCGCTCGGCAGGTCCGGAGGGGACAATTTGTGAAACAGTATCTCCATAGCGGCTGTACAAGTCGCTTGCGACCCGGCATGATCTGGGTCACAACAGAGTCGCCGAGGCGCGGTGCCACGTTGAGCCGCTCCTCGTCCTGCACCTCTGCCGGTGCTGCCCGACGACGGCCTCCGACGCCGGCGCCCACAGGGCCGCTACAGGCCTCCCGCGCCGGTGGACCGCCGGTACGCCGGATCTCCCGTGAGGAGTGAGCATGCTCGATTCCGACAAGGTCCAGCGGTTGCGGGTGGACTACCGCAACCGACAGGTGCGGTGGGGTTTCATCTGGGCGGTCTGGTGCGCGGTTCTGTGGGGCGCCTGGTACGTCCCGGGGACGGTGATCTACGCCGAGGCGCCGTTCGTCGACATGACCGACGAGTACCTGCTCGCCGCGATGGTGATCACAACGCTCAACGCCGTCGCGGTGCTGCTCGCGATGTACCTGTGGATCGCCGTGCTGGGCAAGACCAAGGACTACGTCCGCACGATCTACCAGTTCAAGATCTCCCGCTGGTACGCTCCCGCCGGTCTGGCCGGGATGCTGGCGATCTTCGGGTCGATCCTGGCGATCGCCTACGTCGGCGCGGCGTTCGCCGCGGTCGCGGCGCTGCTGTACCCGATCATCGGCGCGTTGCTGGCCCGGCTCTGGTACAGCGAGCGGATCACCCGGCAGGCGGCGGTTGGGATCATCGTCATCGTTGCCGGAGGTGTGATCGTCTTCGCGCCGGGCATCATCGATGAGCTCACCGGCGCCGGCACCGGCGGCATGCTCGGCTATCTCGGCGGCGCTCTCGCGTTCATCGGGTGGGGCGTCGAGGGGGCCATCGCCGGCCGGGCGCTGGACGTCAGCGACCCCGACGTCGGACTGACCGTGCGCTTCACCGCTGAAGTGGCGCTCTGGATCATCGTGGCCGTCCCGCTCACCTGGGCGCTCGCCGGCAGCAGGCTGTGGGAGGTCGTCGGGGCTACGCTGGCCAACCCGACGAACCTGTTGCTGCTCGCCCTGCTCGGCCTGACCTTCGGATTCTGCTACGTGTCCTGGTACAAGTCCTTCCCGCTGATCGGCGTCGGTCGCGGCCAGGCGATCGCCGCGCTGTACGGGCCGCTGGCCCTCGTGTGGCTCTACGTGTTCACCCTCGAGGCGCCCGGCATCCAGTTTATCATCGGCGGATTCGTCGCCGTGATCGGCAGCTTCGTGCTCTTCACCGAGAGGCGCGACGTGCTCGAGGTGATCCGGGCCGTCCCAGGGGTCCACGCGGCCGCCGGGTCCTCGATTCCCCCGGCCCGCTGAGGAGGCTGTCGTGTCCGAACTGCACATGAAGGGCTACATGCTGGAGCTGCTCGCCTCCCGCGACGCGATGTGGGACTACGACGTCGCCGACGCCGTTATGCGCGAGTACGGGCTGTCCGGCGGCTACTGGCACGGAACGGTCCGGCTGACCCTCACCGACCTGTTCTCCAGCGGCCTGCTCGACGAGCTCGAGACCACGATCGACCCGGCCAAGAGTGACGGTGAGGAGAAGCTGTTGTTCAAGTTCAGGCTCAACGACTTCGGCCGCGAACGCATGCGGCAGTCCGGGCTGGCGGTGACGGCATGAGCGACTTTTTCGCCTACGGTGCGGGGCCGATCCTCATGACGGTCCTGTTCATCGGCCTCCCGGCGCTAGCGCTTTACCAGGCGCGGACCTTCGTCAAGAAGCTGTGACCGCGGACCGGTCCGACACGACCTGGGGCGGACAGCCGTTCTGGGGCCTCGGGCACGAGTGGGACCCCGACCGGCTGCTCACCCCGCGCGAAAAGGCGCTCCGCGCCACGCTCATCGGCAGGTGCGAGCAGGAGATGCGGGCCAACGCGGAGCGCTCCGACGACGAGCTGCGCTTCGCACGCCGCAACCTGGAACTGCTCGGCGGGCACGGCTTGACCACCAGCCCGGACTTCACCGGCTACGACGACCTGTCGATGTTCGTCGTGGACGCTGCGGACGTCACCGCTGCGCCCTCGCTGTGGGACGCGCTCGGGCTCCACGGCAACCAGTCGGGCGCGGTCGAGGTGGCCGGCGCGGTCGTACCGGCGGAGAAGCTGGTCGGACCGATCGGTGACGGCGCGGAGTCCAACGACGAGGTTGTCGATCCCTGGTTCCTCACCGGCTCCTCGGCGGTCTGGAACGGGATCGCGATGGGCGCGATCGACATCGCCAAGCGGCACACCACGGGCAAGGAGCACCGCGACGCCGGCAAGCGGGTCGCCGACTACCCGGCCGTGCAGGACTACGTCGGGGCGGCGCTGATCGACACGAACGCCAGCAGGCTCGGTGTGTTCTCGGTCGCCGGTGCGCTCGACGGTGCCACCGAACACAACCGCCGCGTCCTGCAACCCGGCACCACGGCGCGGGCGGAGTTCCTGCGCTGGTGTTGGTGGAACCAGAAGGTCGACGACCGCTCGATCGACAACGAGACCGCCAATCTTGATCCCGCGGGGAAACGCGCGCTTGCCGAGAAGTTGCTCGCCCAGGCGGACGAGGCCGAGCGCCTGCCCCACGTTCGGAAGGTGGCCACGGCATGACCCTCGCATTCCCGTCCCCCCGGCTGCTGCTCCCGGGACTGCTGCCTCGCGAGCCCGGGCTCGAGACCTACCGCGTGCGTCCGGGCGGTGTCACCGCCGTCCGGCTCGGTGGGGGCGACCGCCTGGTGGTCGTCGACCCGGACGGCTGCCAGCCCGCCGAGCTCACGGTGCTCGACGAGCGCGGCATCGACGGCGGCGCCCTCGGCGCGTCGATGGATGCACCGGCGACGGTGCTGCGCGGGCTCGCCGGCCGCGCCGGGCTCGGGGACGGGAACGGGGCGCGCGCGGTGCTCACCGTGCTGGACCAGCGGGGAGTCGACCCGTCGCGGGCCACGGCGGCGCGGCTGTTCGGCGACCGATCACCCGCGGGTGCCCGCGAGGGGTTCACCGCCGACCGCGAGGTCGTGGTGCTGGTGGCGGCCCCGGCCGAGCCGATGCCGGTCGACGTCGCTGTGCCGAACCCGCCCTCGGACCTGCTGCTGGAGCTGCGTCGCTCGACGCTCCGCCCGGCGGTGCAGCCGCGACTGCCCGATCCACTAGCCGAGCCGGTGCTGGACATGCGCATCGACGCGGCCACCGCCTGCAGCTACCAGGTGCGGGAGGGCCAGTACATCCAGATCATCGACGTCGAGGGCCGGCAGTGCTCGGACTTCCTCGCCTTCGGCGCGCGGCAGCTGCAGGAGGGGATGGAGCGCGGACTGGACTCCACCACCACGCGCTACCTGATGGGCAACGCCTACCCGCAGCCCGGGCTGTTCGGGAAGTTCTTCGACCAGGACGCGCAGCCGCTGGCGGAGATCGTGCGCGACACCGTGGGCCGGCACGACTCGTTCGGCTTGGCCTGCAACGCCAAGTACTACGAGGACATGGGCTACCCCGGCCACGTCAACTGCACCGACAACTTCAACCGGGAGCTCTCGGGGTTCGGGGTCGCTCCTCGCAAGGGCTGGCCCGCGCTCAACCTCTTCTACAACACGATGTTCGACGACCACAACCTCCTGGTCTTCGACGAACCGTGGTCGCGCCCGGGTGACTACGTGCTGCTGCGGGCGACGCAGGACCTGGTGTGCGCATCCTCGGCGTGTCCCGACGACATCGACCCGTCCAATGCGTGGGTGCCCACCGACGTGCACGTGCGGGTATACGAAGCGGAGCGGAAGTTCTCGATGGCCATTGCGCACCGGGTGACCCCGGAGTCGGAAGCGACCCTGACCAAGGAGACGGCGTTCCGTCCGCGGACGTCGGCGCTGACGCGGCAGTTCACCGAGTACCGCGGGTACTGGCTGCCCACCAGCTTTGACGGGCACGGGCCGCAGGAGGAGTACTGGGCCTGCCGGGAGCGCGCCGCGGTGATGGACCTGTCGCCGCTGCGCAAGTTCGAGGTGCTGGGTCCCGACGCCGAGGCGCTGCTGCAGGCCACCCTGACCCGCAACATCCGCAAGCTCTCGCACGGCCAGGTCGTGTACTCCGCGATGTGCAACGAGACCGGCGGCATGATCGACGACTGCACGGTCTTCCGGCTCGGGGACACCAACTTCCGGTTCGTGGGCGGCGACGAGTACGACGGCATCTGGCTGCGCGAGCAGGCACAGCGGCTGGGGCTGGACCGCGTCTGGGTCAAGCACTCCACCGACCAGCTGCACAACATCGCGGTGCAGGGACCGGCGAGCCGGGACCTGCTCGCGTCGATCATCTGGACCCAGCCCACGCAGCCGGCGTTCACCGACCTGACCTGGTTCCGGTTCGCGATCGGCCGGATCGGCGACCACAACGGCATCCCGCTGCTGATCTCGCGCACCGGATACTCCGGCGAGCTCGGCTACGAACTGTGGGTGCACCCGCAGCACGCGACGGCACTGTGGGACGCGGTGTGGCAGGCGGGGCAGCCGCACGGGCTGGTGCCGCTCGGGCTGGAGGCGCTGGACATCCTGCGGATCGAGGCCGGGCTGGTGTTCGCCGGCTACGACTTCTCCGACCAGACCGACCCCTTCGAGGCAGGCATCGGGTTCACCGTCCCCCTCAAGACCAAGGAGGACGACTTCGTCGGCCGGGAGGCACTGCTCGCGCGCAAGGCCAACCCGCAGCGCACCCTGGTCGGCCTGGAGCTGGCGGGCAACGAGCCCGCCCAGCACGGCGACTGCGTCCACGTCGGGCGCTCCCAGGTCGGGGTGGTCACCAGCGCAGCGCGCTCGCCCGTGCTGCGCAAGAACATCGCGCTGTGCCGCATCGCCGTGCAGCACGCCGAGCTGGGCACGGCAGTGGAGATCGGGAAGCTCGACGGGCACCGCAAGCGGATTCCCGCGCAGGTCGTGCGCTTCCCGTTCTACGACCCCGACAAGACCCGGCCCCGGTCCTGACCTGCGCCGGTGGCGATCCGCACCGTTTCGACGGAACACCTGGAGGAGTGACATGGCACGCGTCGCCGTCATCGGCGCCGGTCCGAGCGGGCTGGCCCAGTTGCATGCGTTCGAGGAGGCTCGCCGCGCCGGCGCTGACGTTCCCGAGGTCGTCTGCTTCGAGAAGCAGAGCGACTGGGGCGGGCTGTGGAACTACACCTGGCGAACCGGGCTGGACCAGTACGGCGACCCGGTGCACGGGAGCATGTACCGGTACCTGTGGTCGAACGGGCCGAAGGAATGCCTGGAGTTCGCCGACTACACCTTCGACGAGCACTTCGGGAAGCCGATCCCGTCGTTCCCGCCGCGGGAGGTGCTGTTCGACTACATCACCGGCCGCGCACGGAAGAGCAACGTGCGCCGCCACATCCAGTTCGACTCCGCGGTGCGATGGATCTCGTTCGACGCCGGGCGCGACCTGTTCGAGGTGACGGTGGAGTCGCGCGGATCTTCCACAACGCGCACCGAGGAGTTCGACCACGTCATCGTCGCGACAGGGCACTTCTCCACGCCGAACGCGCCGGAATACCCGGGATTCGCGACGTTCCCCGGCCGCGTGCTGCACTCCCACGACTTCCGCGACGCGCAGGAGTTCACCGGTAAGGACCTGCTGGTCCTGGGCTCGAGCTACTCGGCGGAGGACATCGCGCTGCAGTCGAGGAAGTACGGGGCCCGCTCGATCACCATCGCCTACCGCAACGCACCGATGGGCTTCGCATGGCCGGACGGCATCGTGGAGGTGCCGAAGCTGGACCGCGTGGAGGGCAGGACTGCTCATTTCGTCGACGGCAGCGCCCGCGACGTGGACTCGATCGTGCTGTGCACCGGGTACCGGCACTGGTTCCCGTTCATCGAGAACAGCCTGCGCCTGCGCACCGACAACGTGCTCTACCCGGCCAACCTCTACAAGGGCGTGGTCTGGACGGCCAACCCGAAGCTCATGTACCTGGCGATGCAGGACCAGTACTACACGTTCAACATGTTCGACCCGCAGGCCCGCTACGCCCGCGACGTCGTACTCGGTCGGGTCGCCCTTCCGGCTCCCGCAGAGATGGAGGCCGACATCGCGGTGTGGCGGGAGCGGCAGGCGATGCTGAACGGCCCTGCCGATGACATCGACTTCCAGACCGAGTACGTCCGCGACCTGCTCAAGGATGTCGACTACCCGGCATTCGACCTCGATCTCGTCCGCCAGCACTTCAACACCTGGGAGCACCACAAGGAGGAGAGCATCACCGGCTACCGGGACCGCTCCTTCTCCTCACCCTGCACCGGCACGGTCGGGCCCGTGCACCACACGCCCTGGTGGGACGAGCCCGACGACTCGCTGGCGACGTTCCTGCGGACCGAGCCGCCGCCGACGGCCGCAACGGCGTAACCGTCGAGTACCCAGGACTGCATCCGACGCACCGCCGAGGGAAGCTCCGTCGGAGATCTCCGTCAGAAGGCCGAGGCGAGCACTGCTGCCCGATCGGAGAGGGGCTCGATGGCCGCCCGCATGGCCCGGGGGGTGAACCGGCCCGCCGGGCCCTGCAGGCCGAGCACGGCAATGAGGATGCCGGTGCCGTCCAGCACCGGCACGGCGATGGCGTTGAGGTCGTCCTCGCGCTCGCCGACGGCCTGGGCCCAGCCGCGCTCGCGGACGCGGTCAATCTCCTGGTACAGCACAGTGCGGTCGGTGGTGGTGCGATCGGTGTAGCGGGTGAGGTCGCCCTCCGGCAGGGTGCCGCCCCATACGAGGAACACCTTGCCGGCGGCGGTGGCATGGGCGACGCTGTTGCGGCCGACGTGCGTGACGCTCTGCACGGACTGCGGGCTGGGCACGAAGTCGATCGTGAGCAAGTCGTGGGTACCGGGGAGGGAGAGTGTGGAGGTCTCGCCGGTGATCGTCGTGAGCTCCTCGAGGAACGGTCGGGCCAGGCTGCGGACGTCGAGGCCTTCCCGTGCCGCGCCCGCGAGCTGCAGGATTCGGATGCCGAGCCGGTAGCGCCCGGTGGACGGGATGTGCTGCACCAGCCCCGCCGAGGTGAGCGTGGAGAGCAACCGGGAGATGCTGCTGACGTTGATGCCGGTGCGCCGAGCGATCTCGTTGGTGCCGAGCTCGGTGCGGGCCTCGGCGAGCGCGTCGAGCACATCGATCGCGCGCTGGACCGAGCCCACCTGACGCGCGGCTGGTCGACCGGTACGAGCCATAGTATCGTCATCCCGTGTAAGTGGAGATAGTATTGCCGATACGGCAATACTAGTCCCCGGCATGTCACCGCGGTGGCAGGGGTGCTGAGCATGATGCCAGGGGCACCGCTTACGGCGTACGACTCCATCCCCTCCATCCGTCCGAGGTGAGCAGCATGACCGAGCATGCGCGTTACGTGATCATCGGCGCCGGCATCCACGGCCTGTCGACGGCGTGGAACCTCGCCCGCAGGCTCCGGGCCACGGGGAAGGGGGAGGGCGCGGACGTACTCGTCATCGACAAGGACGGTGTGGCCGCGGGCGCCTCCGGCGTAGCATGCGGGGTGGTCCGCAACAACTACTTCCAGCCCGCGATGCGGGAGCTGATGGCGCACTCCGTCGGGGTGTGGGAGTCCGATCCCGACGCCTTCGCCTACCACGGCGTGGGCTACGTGCAGATCGCCCCGGAGGTGATGCGATCGGATGTCGAGCAGATCTACGCCGAGCAGCGGGCGATCGGGTACGACTCAGAGCTGGTGGTCGGCGAGGCGGCGTGCCGGGAGTACATGACCGCGATGTTCTCCGACTGGCAGGCCCCCGGGATCTCCGTCGTCCTGCACGAGAAGCGTGGTGGCTACGCCAACAACGTGGCGTCCCTGAAGGGTCTGACGATCAAGGCCGAAGCGGAGGGCGTCCGAATCCGGACCGGCGTCCGGGTGACTGGCCTGTCCGTTGACGGCGGCGCGGTGACGGCGGTGCAGACCGACGAGGGCGACATCCGCTGCGACGAACTGGTCGTGGCCGTCGGGCCGTGGATCCGCGACATCTGGGCGATGCTCGACCTGCCCGACAGGATCTCCGTGACTGGCCGCGACGGCACGGTGCACGCCGATCGCCCGATGTGGACGTACTGGGCGCTGCAGGAGGGCACTCTCGAGGTCGACCCGAGCGAGTTCGTCGACAACAGGGGCAAGCTCCCGCCGGTACTGCACGTGGACTCCGACCAGCCGCTCTACGACGACACCGACGGCAGCCTGATCACCGACGAGATATGGGGCATCTACTACAAGCCCGACTTCTCCTTCGGCGGGGTTCAGGGCGGGGCGGCACCGATGCCGGTCGCGCGGCCTGCGGCCGAGGTCGCGATCGACCCGTACGGCCCGCACAGCCCGGAGTTCGTGGTCGGCGAGGACTTCGTCCGCATGTGGACCTCGGCGCTGGCGCACTGCCACAAGCGGTTCGAGGGCAAGCGTGAGCTGTACCGGCGCGAGCCCTCGGGTGGGATCGGCGCCTTCACGCCGGACAGCTTCCCGGTGTTCGACGTCTTCCGGCAGAACGCCTATGTCATCGCCGACGCCAATCACGGCTACAAGATGCTCGGGGTCGGCGAGCTGGTCGCGGGGGAGCTGCTCGGCGAGCGGAGTGTGCTGTTGGAGCCGTTCCGGTTCTCCCGCTACGAGACAGGGCGACTGCACCCAACGAGCAACTCGCCCTTCCCCTGGAGCTGATGGTGCGGGTCCTCTTCATCCAGCACCAGGACGACTGCCCGCCCGCCCTGGTGGGTGATCGACTGGCGATGCTCGGGGCCACGTGCGAGGTGGTGGAGGCGCGAGCCCGGCGGCTGCCCGAACCGACCGGGTTCGACCTGGTCGTACCGCTTGGGTCCGACGACTCCGCCGCCGACGAGTCGGTGCCGTACCTGCATCGTGAATGGGAGCTGCTCGACCAAGCGGTGCGGGCGCACGTGCCGGTGTTCGGCATCTGCTTCGGGGCCCAGCTGCTGTGCCGGGTCCTCGGCGGTTCCGTGCGAGCGGCCCCCGGTGGCCCGGAGATCGGCTGGCTGCCGGTCGAGACGTCACAGCCGGACCTGGTGGAGCCCGGCCCGTGGATGGTGTGGCACCTCGACGTGATGGAGCCGGGCTCGGGCAGTGTCGAGATCGCCCGCACCCCGGTCGGCGTCCAGGCGTTCACTCACGGACCGCACCTGGGGGTGCAGTTCCACCCCGAGGCGACGGCCACGAGCGTGCGGGTGTGGGCCGAGCACTACCGCAGCTCGCTGGACCGGCTCGGAGTCGCGCCGGCCGCCCTGCTCGCGGAGACCGTCGATCGCGCCGGTGCCGCGATGCAGCGGGCGTATGGCCTTGTCGATCGTATGCTGAGGCACGTCGGCCCGGTGAGATCCGCCGCGTTTCCCGGCAACCACGATCCGACGGTGCCGCAGTCGTAGAGGCAGCCACGTGGACCGCTACTTATGACGTTGAAATGCAGCGACCGCCCCGGGATCGTTCCGGGCAGTTGCCGAGGCCGTGTTCGAGGGTAAGGGCAACATCACCGATAGTGCGCAATTCTGCGATCCCGGTACCGGCACGTTCTGCATGCGGATGAGCATCGACGCCCCGGAAGCCGAGGTGAACGCGCACACGACGTCGACTTCGTGGTGCTGGCGCGGTACCTGCAAGTGCTTTCCGATGAGCTGTGCCGGGAGCTGCGCGCGTTGGCCTCGGCACCAGCGAACCCACGACGCGCTTCACCGTCATGCGGCCGTCCGGGGGGCAACCGCATGACCGGCTCGCGCAGTGCCAGGGATCGGGTTGGTGGTAGCGGCAGCGGCAGCAAACCGAACACTCGCTAATGGCCGAAGGGATCTTCAGCGCCGCGGTGAAGGCCTCGAACACGCGGCTCGAGGCGGAGTGACGAGAACGCCAGCGTAACCGTGGCGCAGGGCGAGTCGGGATGGCACCGGCCGGGAGCGCCGCGAAGAGGGTGTCTGTCGACGCCGTCGGTCTCGGCAGCCTTGTGCGCCACATTTCGCATTGTGCGCCCGGCGAGGTCGCAGCCGCGGGCGGCGGGGTGTTGTAGAGGCGTTGGACGAGGGCCGCGCTCGGCGGGCGGGGGACGAGCGGTGCGGTGGTCGGGTCCGATGGTGATCGAGGGCCGCGCAGCCAGGACGGCGTGCGGCAGCGTGTCGTCTTCGGCCCAGGTGTAGACATGCTGGCCGTCCGCGATGCGCCGCAGCGCGGTGCCGCGCAGACCCCGGTGCCGCACCTCGGCCAACCACGACCGGGCTTGCCGGGTGCGAGCGAGGTCGGCCTGCGGCGAGCAGCGTGCATGGGGCCTGGGCGGCAGTGGGATCATGGGGGCCATGTCGGGATGCGGGCGACGTCGCGGGATGTCGCGGCCCTCGCCGGGGTGTCGACGACCGCGGTATCGTTCGTCTTCAACGGCCGGGCAGACAAGCACCTTTCGGCAGAGACGCAGGCGCGGATCCTCGCCGCGGCGGCCGAGCTCGGGTACCGGCCGCACGCGGGCGCGCGCAGTATGCGGTTGCAGCGCACCGCGGTGCTCGGGGTGATCGCCGACCGCATCGCGTCGAGCCCGTTCGCGGGGCGGGTCCTGCAGGCCGCGCTGCAGGCCGCGTGGGCGCGCCAGCACCTGCTGCTGGTCATCGACGCCCTCGGGGTGCCCGAGGTGGAGGCGTCGGCGGCCATCCAGCTCGTGTCCCGGCAGGTGGACGGCGCCCTCTACGCCGCGATGTCGCTGCGTCGCGCGGCGCCGCCCGCGCGGCTCGGCGCCGTCCCGTTCGTGCTGGTCAACTGCTTCGATGAGCAGGACAGGTATCCCAGCGTGATCCCGGATGAGCGAGCGGGAGGCCGCGCCTCGGCGGAGATCCTGCTGGCCGCGGGGCACCGGCGGATCCTCCTGCTGGCCGGGCCGGCCGGGGACGTCGCCGCGGACCTGCGTGTCGAGGGCTTCCGCGACGCGGTACGCGCCGCCGGTCTGCGCCTGCCGCGAGGCGGCGTGCGGCGTACCGGATGGGACATCGCAGACGGGGACCGCATGCTGGAAGCGCTGCTGCGCGGGCGCACCCCGCTGCCCAGCGGGGTCGCCTGCGCGAACGACCGGGTCGCGCTCGGCGTGATGATGGCCGCCGCCCGGCACGGTGTGCGCGTGCCCGAGGACCTGTCGGTCGTCGGATACGATGACCAGGAGTCGCTGGCCGACCAGGTGCATCCCGGCTTGACGACGGTGGCGCTGCCGCACGGGGAGATGGGTCGCGTCGGCGTCGAGGTGCTCCTGGACGCGGTGACCGAGGGTAGGCCGGTGACGCCCGACCGGACGCTGCTCGCCTGCCCGGTGGTCATGCGGTCGTCGGTGGCACCAGCTCCCACGCCCTGACCGCGGCTTCCACCGGTCCCCGGGGAGCGCGCAGCTCCAGCACGCCGCGGTCCCCGGGGAGCACCTCGACCCGTTCGGTGATCGCGGCGCGGTCGTCGACGAACACCTCGACGACGGAGTCGTCGAGCAGCACCCGCAGTCGGCAGTCCGGACCGGCCGTGGGCACGCGCTGCTCGCGGCGGGGTGCGGCGGCAGGCCATCCGGCCCGGTCCAGCGTGACGGACCGCGCGGCCGGGTCGACCCGCACGACGAGGTCCCGGCCCTCTCCCTGCCGCAGCACGACGTCGAGGCGATCGTCGTCGTGCAGGTCGACGGTCACCTCGGCGGCGGACGGGAGCTGTCCGCACACCGCGCTCCCGCCGGCGGCCAGCTGAGTGGTGCCGTCGGTGATGCTTCGGGCCCGCAGGCGGGTGAGCTCCGCGGCGGGTTGCACCCGCAGCTCGCCCCGGGGGCCGCTTGACAGCTCCCGGGGGCAGGTCAGGACGCCGGCCCAGCCGCGCTGCGCCACCACGTCGGGTGCCGCGGATTCCCACGACCACCCCCACATGAGGACGCGGTCGCCGTCGACGAGCGTGGTCGGGGCGTAGAAGTCGCTGCCGCCGTCGACCGGCCCGCCGGACGTGGGTTCGAGGCGCAGGCCGTCGCCGTCGGTGACGAGCGTGCCGGACAGCCAGGACACGTGCCGTAACGCCCCGTCCACCCACAGCGACACGACCAGGACCCAGTGCTCGCCCAGGCGCACGAGCGCAGGGCATTCCCAGATGTCCGCGGGTGCGTGCCGGGCCGCGATCGGGTGCCGGCCGTCCAGCAGGCGTCCGCAGGAGCGCCACGAGCGCAGGTCGTCGCAGGAGTAGAGCTCGACGAACGGGGGGTCGTCGCGCTCGCCGCCCCCGACCAGCGCCCAACGGTGGCCGCCGTGGGAGAACAGGAACGGGTCGCGGAACCCGGCCAGGCCGGTGGGGGCGGCCACGACGGGCTCGGGCTCCTGTTTCCAGGTGCGCAGGTCGTCATCACCCGTGGCGAGGCAGATCGCCGACCGCCCGGACCGGTCGCGGACGCCGCTGTACACCGCCGTCGGCGTCCCGGCGTCGTCGACCGTGCATCCCGACCACACTCCGGTCTCGTCGGGGCCGCCGGGCACGGGCGCTCGGTCGGGTTGTGCTGGAAGAACAGGTGATAGCGATCGTTCCAGCGGATCGGCCCGTTGGGATCGTTGAGCCAACCCGCGGCCGGGCGCACGTGCCAGATCGGTCCTGCGCTCGTCACCGGTTCACTCCTGCTGAGGTCAGGCCGTCGCGCAGGGGCTTCTGCCCGAACGCGAAGACGGCGATGGCCGGGATCATGGAGAGGACGACACCGGCGAGAACGGTCGAGACGCTCCCGGTACCGAGGTTGCCCTGCAGCGAGACCAGCCCCAACGGGAGCGTGAAGTTCTGTTGACTGGTCTCGAAGATCAGGGGGCGGAAGAACTCGTTCCAGTGGTAGTTGAACGCGAGGATGCCCACGATCGCCAGGCCGGGGGCGGCGAGCGGCGCGTACACCGAGCGGAACGTGCGCCACGGGCCCGCCCCGTCCAGCATCGCCGCCTCGGCGAGCTCGTCGGGCATCGCGAGGAAGTACTGGCGCATCAGGAACGTCCCGAAGGCCGTCGGCCAGGCGGGGATGATCAGTGCCAGCAGTGTGTCGCTGAGCCCGAGCTCCCGCATGATCATGAAGACGGGGACGATGGTGACCTGCAGCGGCACCATCATCGTGGCCAGGACGACGCCGAACAGAACCCGGCGGAACGGGAACTCGAGGCGGGCGAACGCGTAGCCCGCCAGCGCCGCGGTCAGCATCTGGCCCACCGCGATCAACCCCGTGACCAGCGCGCTGTTCACGGCCAGCAGCACCACGTCGACCTGCGACCACACGTCGCGGTAGGCCGCGAACGTCGGGTCGGTCGGAATCAGCTGCGGCGGGTTCCGGAACGACGCCGCCGGGTCGGACAGGCTCGTGGACACCGTCCACAACACCGGGCCCAGCGTCAGGAACGCCACCACCGCGAGCAGCGTGATGCGGACGACGATACGGCCGTGCGGGCGGCGGCGAGGAACCCCCCGGGACAGGCGCGGGGTGTGGGTCGCGGCTGGGCGACGAGCTGGGGCAGGGTCGGTGGTGGTGGTCATTGGGCGCGCTCCTTCGGCGGTGGCGGCGGCGGGCAGCCTGGACGTCACTGGTAGAAGACGAACCGGCGGGTGAGTCGGAACTGGGCGGCCGTGACCGCGATGATCAGCAGGAAGAGCAGGACCCCGATCGCGGAGGCGTAACCGAACCGCAGCTGCTCGAAGGCCGACTGGTAGATGACGAGCACCACCGACCGCGTCGCGTCCCCCGGTCCGCCGCGAGCGAGCACGTAGGGCTGGTCGAAGACCTGCAGCGCGTTGATGATCGCGACGACCGAGGCGACCAGGACGGTCGGGCTCAGCAGCGGCACCGTGATCCGCGCCAGCCTGCGCCAGCCGATGGCGCCGTCGATGTCGGCCGCCTCGTAGATCTCCTTGGGGATGTTGTTCAGGCCACCGAGGAACAGCAGGAACGTGAAGCCGAACTGCTGCCACACGTAGACGAGCACCACCGTCACCGGCGCCCAGGTCTCGGAGGTGAGCCACGGCACCGGGGCCGCGCCGACCAGTGCGAGCAGGTGGTTGATGATCCCGAAGTCCTGGTTGAACAGGTACTTCATGACGATCGAGATCGAGGCCGCGGACAGCACCAGTGGGAAGAAGAACGCCGACCGGAAGACGGTCTGCAGACGCGCGGGCATCCTCGCGGTCACGGCCATCGCCAGCGCGAGCGCCACCGCCAGCTGCAGGATGACCGCGGCGGCGACGAAGACCAGGGTGTTCGCGAAGCTGGTCAAGACGGTGTGGTCACCGACCATCTCGACATAGTTGTCGGCGCCGATCCACCTCGGCGGGTCGATCGCGTTCCAGGAGAAGAAGGTCAGCACCAGCGAACCGACGATCGGCAGCAGCGTGAAGACGGCGATGCCGACCACGGTCGGGGCCAGGAAACACGCGGCGAGCAGCCGGCCGCCGCGGCGCGCGACAGCAGGCCGAGGCCCCCGGTCGCCGGTGGTGGCGGGCCGGCGGCCCACCGGTGCAGTGCTCGGAAGGGCGCTCACGAGCGGGTTCCCATCACGGTGTCGAGGTCGGCCTGCATCGCGGCGAGGGACGCGCGCACGTTCCCGGGCGCCGACAGCGCGGTGCCGACGTGCTTCAGCACCGCGCTCTGCACCGCCGCCGCCTGCGCGGGTGCGGGGATCGGGCCGGTGTCCGGGAAGCGGTCGACGGTGTCGTAGAAGACCTGCCAGTTGCGCGGTCCGGTCGCGGCATAGCGGTCGGCGGTGAGCATCGACCGGCGCGCGGGCGTGGTCTGGTTCGCTGCCATCACGGCCTCCATCGACTCGCGGCGTGCCGCGTACTTCACGAACTCCCACGCGGCGTCGACATCGCGGGCCGTCCGCATGATCGCGTAACCCGCCGCGCCGAACTGGTGGCGTTGGGTGCGCCACCGCGGGGAGAACTGAACGTCGAAGGCGTCGGGCGCCATCCCGCCGTCGTGCAGCCCGCCCGCCCAGAAACCGCCCGCAGGTGTCGAGCCGATCCGGCCTCCGGAGAACAACCCGATCAACGTGTTGCCTCCGCCCTCCTCCGGGCGGCTGGACAGGCCGTTGGCGATCAGCTGGGCGAGGAACTCGAACGTCTCGACGGTGTGGTCGGCGGTGGCCAGCGGGTCGCCGTACACCGTCCCGCCGCCACGCTGCCGTGCGGTGTCCGCGTCGTAGAAGCGCTCCCACAGCCACTGGCCGCCCGGAGCGCGGGACTCCGTGAGCAGGTTGGTGCCGTTCGCGTACAGCCACGGCACGACCCCACCCCAGAGGCGGTTGGTCCAGTAGTAGGGCAGAAAGCCGCCACCCCCTGCCGCCTGCTCGGCCCGCATCAGCGCGACGAAGTCGTCCACGGTCCAGTCGGCCGGCGGCACGTCCGCACCCGCCTGCCGGAGCAACCCCGTGTTGAAGTACATGTTGGCCGCGTTGAACTCGATGGGGATCTCGAACAGGCTGCCCTGATACATCATCGACTCGACGAGAGCCGGGTGGACGTCGGCGAAGAACTCCGCCAACTCGCCCGCGTCGCGGCGCACGTAGTCGTCGAGCGGCACCGCGAGCTGCTCGGCGAACAGCTGGGTGCCCTCGGTGGCCACGTAAACGATGTCCGGCGGCGTACCGGCCGCGACCTGCGTGAGGATCTTCGCAAAGAAGTCGCCCCAGTCCGTGGCCTGGATCGGCTGCAGGACAACCTCGATGCCCGGGTGCTCCGCGCGGAAGCCCGACAGCAGAGCCTGCCGCGCCGCGGCGTCGGCCGACGTCCCGAGCAGCGACACCACGAGCGCCCCGCTGCCGCGGCCCGGGATGTCCCTCCCGGTGAGCCGGGCACATCCGCCTGCCGTCGCGGCCGCGAGCCCCGCCGCGGCGAGCTGGAGAAACACACGTCGGCTGGTTGCAACTGCCATGGGTGGCCTCGTCTCTGAGCGCGCCTAAAACGTGTTACATGCTGCGCGACGAAACCCGGCCCGTCGAGGCACACCGCGGCAACGTGCCGCCCGCACCCTCCTTTCGTTGGCGGGAGCACCTCGGCGATCAGCAGCGAGCTCGCCTCATCCGATCCCGAATCGAGAGATCACTTACCTCTCGATCTGATCTTGGATCTGCTTGTACGCAGCTGGTAATGCGCACGCGATCGATACCCCGTCCCGGGCTGCCGCCGGCAGTGGCAGTCGCGGCGGCAGCCGGCGAGCAACGCCTCAATCGGCGGGGCCGAGAGCAACGTGCCGATCGCTCTGGCCCGGCTCGGTACTCCGGTCAGCTGGATGAGCCATCTCAGCGCCGATTCGCTGGGCGACAGGGTGGGCCGGGAGCTGCTCGGCGAGCGGGTCGACGTCCGCGTCGTCCGCGGACTCGGACGCCCCGACCGACCTGATGCTTCAAGGAGCGGCCGCCCGGCGGCACATCGGTCTCTCCATCGTCAGAGGGTGGGGGCCGTCGGGTTCGGGATCCGTCCAGGCGGGTGTTCTTCGAGCAGGCCATCCGCGACAACTCGACGCCGGCCGCCTGGACCACCCGATCCGGGCGAGGGCGGCCCGGCAAGACACCTGCCGTCGAGCACACCCGGGCGGTGCACGTTTCTCGCGGCGGCGTCGGCCGCGCACGATGTGCGCGACGGCGTCGTTCGGGGGCGTCGGTGCGTCGCCGCGCGCGAGTCGGGCCCCCAAGCCTCGCCGCCTGGTCGCGTGATCAGTTGCCAGTTGTGCAACCAATGAAGCATGCGCTTCCCGACCTCCGGCTGCCGACGGCGAAAGTCGCCGCGGGAAGCATCGCCGGGACGACCGGGGGGCCGAGGAGGGATGATCGGCAACGGCGGCTCGTGCCGGCCCGGGTCGTCGGTGAGCGGGGGAGGGCTTCGTGAGCGATCAGGACCGGGACGAGCCGGGCTACCGGATCCTGGGGCGGGCGGTGGACGCCGCGGCGGACGTGTTCGGTCCGGAGCTGTCGGCGGCCTTCGCGCTGGGCAGCCTCGCCCACGGCGGGTTCGGCCCCGCTGGTGAGCGACGTCGACCTGATGCTGGTCCTCACCGGGCTCGACGACCGCGCCGCTGCTCGGGTCGACCTCGTGCGGGACCGGGTGCGGGCCGCCGGCGCGGGTGAGCTCGCGCAGCGGCTGTCGATCTTCTGGTCGGACTGGCCGGGGGTGCAGCAGGGGATCGCGACGACCGGGAGGCTGCCCGAGGTCGACCGTCTCGACCTGCTCGACTCGGGCCGCCTGCTGCAGGGTGTGGATCAGCGTGCCGGGGCGGAACGCCCGGATCCGGCGGTGATCGTGCGGCAGGCGGCCGAGTTCGCGCTGTGGAAGTTCGATGATCGCTACATCGCCCGGTTGGGCGCTCCGGCCGACCTCGTCGCCGAGGGGGCCCGTTCGGTGACGAAGGCGGTCCTGTTCCCGGTGCGCTTCCTCTACACGCTGGCGACGCGCAGGATCGGGCGCAACGAGGCGGCGGCGCGGTGGTTCGTCGCGGAGCGGGAGCACGGGGACCTGCCGGAGGCGGCCCTGGTCTGGCGCCGGGACGGGATCTCGGAGGCCTGCGAGGCGGAGGCGTTGCTCGCCCGGCATCTCGTTCCGATCAACGCGATGTTCGCCCGCGAGTACGCCTACGCGCTGCGGACATCAGGTCACGTCGCCCTCGCGGACGACCTCGCTCGGTGGGGCGAGCGCGTCACCAGGGCGGGCGCCCGTCTGGCTTAGCTCGGTGTGGCGGTCCCGGACGTGCCGCGGCCACCGCATGATGATCATCAGTTGTGTCGACATCAGAAGATCACGCGGTGGCCGCGGGCCACAGCGTAGAGCCCGGGCGGTGGGCCGCGGTACGGCAGGAGCTGCTCGATCGGGTGGCTGGGCGGTTCGGCCGGGTCGAGCCCCGGCGCCGGTTCGCCGCGTTCCTGGACGGCATGCTCGTTGAGCTGCCGCGGAAGAACTGCGCGACGATCACCGAACATGTCGGCGAGACCAGCCCGCACGGGATGCAGCACTTCCTCACCGGGGCGGTGTGGGACACCGACGCAGTCGCGGTCGACCTGCGCGAGTTCGTTGTGGAGCATTTCGCCGAGCCGGATGCGGTGCTGGTGGTCGAGGAGACCGGCGATCTGAAAAAGGGCGACAAGACGGTCGGGGTGCAGCGGAGTACACCGGGACCGCGGGGCGGATCGAGAACGCCCAGGTCGCGGTCCATCTCACCTACACCAGCCGGGCCGGGCACGCGCTGATCGATCGCGAGCTCTACCTGCCCCGCTCCTGGGCCGAAGACCCCGCGCGGCGGGCGGCGGCCGCAGTGCCCGACGAGGTCAAGTTCGCACCAAACCGGCGCTGGCCGCCACCCTGATCACCCGCGCGGTGCAGACGGGGACGCCGGCGCGGTGGGCCACCGGCGACGAGGTCTACGGCGCCGACCCGGGGCTGCGCGCCCAACTCGAGACCCTCGGCCTGGGCTACGTGCTGGCCATCGGCTGCGACCGCCGCGTCGTCACCCACGGCGGGCCGACGCGCCCCGACCAGATCGCCCCCACACTGCGCGAGCACTGCTGGCAGCGCTACTCGGCCGGGGCCGGGGCGAAGGGCCCGCGCATCTACGACTGGGCGTTCATCACGCTCACCGACGCCGAGGGGTCCGAACACCGCTGGTTGCTGATCCGCCGCCACCCGCCGAACACCGGGGAGCTGGCCTACTACCGCTGCTACAGCCCGCACCCGGTGCCGCTGCCCGAGCTGGTCCGCGTCGCCGGCTCCCGCTGGACCATCGAGGAGACCTTCCAGGCCGGCAAGGGCCTGACCGGGCTGGGCGAACACCAGCATGCGCTCGAAGTCCGGCGTCGTTGGGATGCGTCGAAGTGTGGCCCTGCGTCTGGAATCAATCAAGAATCAGGCGCCGGCCTTCGACCCCATGTTCGGCCGGGAGCACCCGAGGTGGCCGGCGGGTCGACCTGCAGCAGGAGAGGCGTTGCGCGCGGCTGGAAACCGCAGCGGATGAGGTCCACGCCGTGGGGGTTCGCCGGGGCGCTCCAGGAACAGGCGAAGCTAACTTCCGGGTGGGTTGGTCGTCTGGCCGTGCAGGCGCAGGTCGATCACCGTCGGCACGTCCGTCGGGGTGGGCCGGCTGAGAGTTCGACGGAGAGCATCTGTGGTCCCGACGACAACGCCGTCGGCGCCGAAACCTTGCGCGATGGCGACGTAGTCCACGTCCGTGATGTCGGCGAGCGGGTGTGGCTGGGCCGAGCGGGCGCCCTTGCCTTTGGCGACGGCGTTGCGCACGGCGTGATAGCCGTTGTTGTTCAACACGATCCATGTGAGGGGCAACTTCAGCCGGACGGCGGTTCCGATCGCCTGGACACCGAACTGGAACACGCCGTCGCCCACGATGCCGGCGACCCGGCGGTCGGGTTGGGCGAGCGCAACGCCTACTGCTGCGCCCATGCCCCAGCCCAGGGCACCGCTTCCGGTGGCGAACAGGGACGATGTGCGCCTCGGCAGTAGGTCGAGCAGGGCGGACGTTGCGGTGACCGGGTCGAGCACTGCCGTGCTGTTCTCGTCGAGGTGTTCGGCCACGATCCGCAGCGCGGTCTGGATGGGCACTCCACGAGTGCTCGTGGTCGCCTCGACCGGCGGTTCGACCAGCGAGGATCGCGCTTCCCAACGCTGTCGGAGCTCCGTGACGTGGGACTTCCGGACCGAACCCCCTCGGTGTGCCTCGGTCGGCGCCCGATGAATGTGCTCCAGGGTTGCCCGAATGTCACCGACGACTCCGATCTGACGTTCCTCCAGGGGGTCCAGCCAGGAGGGATGGTCGACGATTCGGATCACGGTCGCCTCGCGCGGGAGTCCGCTGTCGGATCGAAGTTCGGACTCGAGCAGCGGTGGAGCCCCGACGATGACGACCAGGTCGGACGACTGCATGACGGGGTCGTCGCGCCGGTAGACACCGCAATAGTGGGGATGGTCGGACCGCGCGGTGGCCCACTCGGCATCCCGCCAGGGCGGGTCGACGATCGGTATGCACGAGGAGGTGGCAATGCCTTCGACGAGATCGGTCAGGTTTCGCCGGGCGACCTCCGGGCCGGCGATCAGTAGTGGTCGGCTTGCGGTGGTTATGGCGTCCACCGCAGCACCCACCCATTCTTCTCGGGCGGCCAGCAGCTCCGGTTCCGCTATCCGGGGAAGAGCTCGTTCGGCCGTGCTCTGGGTGAGGAGGTCCTGGGGCAGGGGGTCGGCAAAGTCAGATGATCTTGAGTAGTTGGAGCGGTCGACGGGCGTCGCGGGCGTGATGGCGTAGGGCCTTGGCGATATTGGTGGCGCCCGCGAGGCGGTGCAGGCTGATCACGAGGTTCCGCAGCGACGCCATGACCTGCGGGCCGTGACCGGCGCGGACCTGAGACAAGTCCTCTGCGAAGGTCACATCGCGCACCCAGTGCA
>NZ_JAHKRK010000219.1 GCF_019396355.1 Pseudonocardia nigra | reverse complement strand
CCTCCAGCTCGGACACCGGAAGATCACACCGCAGACCAGCCGATCACCCGTGACCGACACGCCCCTGCCGCCAAGATCACACCGACCCCGATACGAGGTCACGCTCCAGATCGGGCTGAATGCTTACCCCCCACGGTGTTGAACACCCACACCGGGTTCACGGTCAGCCGGAGCAACGGAATCGCCACGTCGCGACCACAGCAACAATCCCGGCCGACGTGGCGTCCGGAACGTCGTCGGCCGCACACGGAGCCTGGCGACCTGTAAACGTGACGGTAAACGCGGCTTGCCAGACGAGGTGCGCCACGTGAGACGCCACGAGAAGATCAAGAATGAATACGCTGGTCAGTGGGACATGCGATGAGCAGTCGGACCGGCGAGACACCGTCCGCTCAATTGACACGGAAGAGGTCACTGGTTCAATCCCAGTATCGCCCACCACCCACGACGAAGGCCCCTGACCAGCAGAGTCAGGGGCCTTCGTCGTGTGCTGGGCAACCTCTCCCCCGCCTCCGGGAGCTGAAAGGCACCAAAACGGCACCACGGTGTCGGTGAGAGCTCCTACTGTGCGGCGCATGGCTGACTTCTTCCAACTCGTCGTCGACTGCCGTGAGCCCTCCAGCATGGTGACGTTCTGGCAGCCGCTTCTTGGCTACGACGTACCCTCGCCCCCCGCACCGCACGAGACCTGGCGTAGCTGGTATCTCAGTGTGGGCGTCCCAGCCGAGGAAATCGAAGGCGACGGGACCGACCGACTTGTGCCGCCCGACGGCCGAGGTGTCGCCCTGTGGTTCCAGCCCGTCCCGGAGCCGAAGCTGATCAAGAATCGGCTGCACCTCGACCTGCGGGTCACCGGGGGGCGCACCGAACCTCGCCAGCGCAGGCGCGCGGCGATTCAGACCGCCGTGGACGAGGTTCTCGATGGTGGTGGTGCCCTTATCCGCTGGACCGAAGACGAGCCAGCAGACCACGTCGCCGCGTTGATGGCAGACCCCGAGGGCAACGAGTTCTGCCTCGTCTGATCGATGTCGGCATGTGCCTGGGCGGCGTGAGATCACTCGTCCATCCGTTCGTCGTCCTGTTCAGCGTCGTCGAGCGCCCGCAGCACTCGGCATTCCCGGAGCAGCAACCTCACGCCGGAGCGGAAACGGCTCCAGGGCCCTCGTCCGGATCGTCCTCCCGCAGCTCCTCGTCGGGGTCGTTCAGCGCGTGCAGGATGCGGTCGCTGTTGTCGGTCCGTCGCGTGTAGAGATCCAGCGTCGGCGACGAGCGCTCGTGACCCATCACCCGCTGCACGATGTTCGGCGGGACCGGCACTGCCGATGGGACACGCGTCGGACGGATACGGTCGCTACGTGACCAGCTCAGCCGACGCCGACGGTCTGTCGCTCGGGCTCGATCATGGCCACGACGCGCTCTTGTCCTCGGGGGTAGGGCGCACCGGTGTACTTCGTGGACAGCTGGTCGATGATCTCCCACGCCGCATCGCCCTCGAGCCATTCGACGACCCGCCCACGGACGACAACTGGCGTGAACGGGTTGTCGACGGGCGCGATGGACAGGGCTATCCGAGGGTCGCGGCGCAGGTTGCGTGCTTTGCGCGAGCCCGGACCGGTGAGGAAGACGATTCGGTCGCCGTGGACGCCGATCCAGAGGGGAACGGTATGGGGCGAGCCGTCCGGGAGGACGGTGGCGAGGTGAGCGATCGAGGTGCCGCCGAGTACGCGGCGCACGTCGGGGTCAAGCATGTGTGTGCTCCTTCAGCGCGGGTTGTCGGCGCGCCACGCGACGTAGTCGGCGACCGCCGTGGCGACGTCGAAGGTCGGCGCGAAGCCGGTGTCGTGGGTGAGCCGGGTGGTGTCGAGGTAGGGGTTGTCGCCGGGGCCGTGCTGTCGTCCGGGCAGGAGGTCGAGCAGCAGGCCGGGAGTGATCGCCTGTAGGGCGTCCGCGAACTCGCGGTTGGTGAACGGCCGGCCGCTGGAGACGTTGTAGGTGTCGTGCCGCAGGGTCTCCGCGGTCATCAGGAGGGCGATCGCGCGGCCGGCGTCGGGTGCGTAGCAGCAGTCACCGCCGTCGTCGGCGTGCAGCGGCCGCGGCTCCTCACCGCGGAGCACGGCGTTGATGTAGGAGGGGATGGGGAAGAACGGTGAATCCGGGTCGACGAGCGGTCCCCAGATGGTCCCGATCCTCAAGCACACCGGCTGGACGCCGCTGCGTGCGAGGCTGTGCGTGGTGAGTGGCTCGACGGCCTTCTTGAAGGCGACGATCAGGTGCGGCAGGTCCGCGGCGGGCAGCGCGAGGTCCTCGTGCCAGCGGATCTCGGTCCGACCGACGTACACGCCGATGCTGCTGGCGACGGCGAACCTGCGGACACCCCAGGTGCGGGCGGCGTCCAGCGCGTTGAGCAGGCCGGTGGTGTCCGTGCGGAAGAAGCGGACCGGGTCCTCGTCGGGGATGGTGCCGGCGAGGTGGACGATGTCGCTGATGTCGTGGTGACCGGCGAGGGCGAGGAAGGCGTCCCGGTCGGTGACGTCGAGGGGTTCCACGGTGACCCGACCGGCGAGGAACGACGGGACCTCGGTGCGACGATGTGCGGTGACGACGACCTCGTGTCCGAGGTCGACGAGCGCGCGGGCGGTGTGGGCGCCGATCATGCCCAGCCCGCCGGTGACGAGGATCACGGGACCACCTCGTAGTGGAGGTGGGTCACACCGGGTGCCGGGACGGCCTCCAGCAGACGGAGGTGCACGTGCTCCGGGAGCTCCTGGAAGAAGCTGCGACCGGCGCCCAGCAGGACGGGCACCTGGTGGAGGATCACCTCGTCGACGAGCCCCGCCTTGAGCCCCTCGGTGACCAGACCGCCACCCATCAGGCAGACGTCCTTGTCGCCGGCGGCCGCGCTGGCTGCGGCGACCGCGTCCTCGATGCCGGTGGTGACGAGCGTCTGCGTCTCGCTGATCTCGGGCGCGGGCCGGTGGCTGAGGACGAACAGTCGCGCCGTCGGGTGCGGGCCACCGCCCCCCAATGGCCGGAGTGCTCGTAAGTGGTGCGCCCCGCGACAGTCGCCCCCACTCGTGCCGCGATGGCGTCGAAGAACCGGGCGCTCGGCTCACTCAGCTTGAACCCGTCGAACACCTGGCTCGGTGTGTCCCCGTCCATATACCAGTCGAAGAGCATGGGCGCGTCACCGAGACCGCGGCCGAACTCCTCGCCGCCGTCGGGAGTGCGACCACTGATATAGCCGTCGACCGCGACGGCGTGGGCGCTGAAGACCTTGCTCATGTCTCTCCTTCGCTGTTGATCAGACCGCCTGGGGGAAGTCGAAGAATCGGTGCGGGTCGTAGGCGTTCTTGACCGCTGCCAGCCGGGAGTAGTTGCCCGCGTGGTACGCCACGGTCCAGTCGTCGAGCGCGGGATCGGGGAAGTTGGGGTAGACACGTCCCGACCCGTCGGCGTGGGCAGTCGCCCATGATCCGTCGACCCAAGGATCGGCCGCCTCGGCGATGTGCCCGAGCAGGAAGCGTTCGTTGCGATGGGCGAACGCGGTGGCGTCCTCGGCGATCCTGTTGTAGGCCCCGCCCATGGCGGTGAACATGATCTGCCGTCGGCCCGTGGTCCTTGGGGCGCCGAGCTGGGTCAGGAGCGAGGCGAGGGTGCACTGCGCCATCGGGTGGGAGAAGAACTCCGACCTGATCCGCAGGGCGCGTTCGGGTAGATCCCGCGGGTCGGCGAAGGTGCTCTTCAGGTGGTGGTAGGGCAGGCCGGTGCGCACCTCGATCGTGGGGGCCACGCCCGCCCGATCGATGAACTCCTGCAGCAGCTCCCGGGTCGATTCCTCCTCGAGGGTAGCGGCGCCGAAGAGGGTGGCCTGGACAGGTGCGCCGGGCTCGGACACAAGGTTGAGGTCGACGGTGAGTTCGTCCGGGGCGTCCGGTGCCCAGGCTTGCCAGGCCGAGACCAGTTCCTCGAGAGCGATGTCCGACCAGTGCGCCTCGATGCGGGTGGTCATCGGCTCAGGGACGGTGTCGAACCGCAGCGAGGTGACCACACCGAACTGGCCGCCGCCCGCGCCGCGCAGACCCCAGAACAAGTCCGGTTCGTGGTCGTGGTCGCACTCCACGACGCTGCCGTCCGGGAGCACGACCTGTGCGCCGACGAGGCGATCGCAGGTCAGCCCGTGCTTGCGTCCGAGCAGACCGATCCCGCCGCCAAGCGTGAGCCCCGCGATGCCCACCGTGGCCCCGCACCCGGCCGGAATGGTCCGCCCGTACGCGTGCAGCTCGGCATACACCGGGCCCAGGCGGGCACCCGCGCCGACCGTCGCGACCCCGTCGTCGGACACGCTGACCCGGTCGAGGCCAGACATGTCGAGCACGATCCCGTCCGTCGACGATCGACCCGCGAAGCAGTGCCCCCCGCCACGAGGGACGATGCGGTCTCCAGCGGCTGCCGCATATTTCATGGTGCCGACGACGTCCGAAACCGAGCGGCACAGGACCACGAGCCAGGGTCGCACGTCGCGGTAGGCGGCGTTGACCGGGCGGCGGATCGCGTCGTAGCCCGACGAGTCAAGGCTGAACAACTCGCCGTCGAGTGCGGTGCGGAACTCGGCCAGGTCGGGCACGAGTTCGAAACTATGAGCGGCGTGACGACGGGTCTTGAACAAATCGAGCAGGATCAGACCCGGAGTGGCGGCCTGCTCCGGGTGGCAAGGAAGGGCTTGTAGGACGCGGAGTGCTCATGGCCACAGGCGCACCGGTCGATGTCGCCGCCGAGGAGTTGGCGCGGGGTAAGGCCGGTCAGGCGGAGGCATTCTCGGCTGAGGTGTGCCTGGTCGGCGTACCCCACGTCAACCGCCAGTCCCGCCATGCCGTCCGCACCACGCCGGCCCGTGGCCATGGCGCCGGCCTGAGCCAGCGCGAGAAATCCCTGAAACCGCAACGTCCGCTGGAGGACCTTGGAACTCACCCCCACTGCGTGCAGGCAGCGACGGCGCAGTTGGCTCGCGGAGAGTGCCAGATGGGTGGCCAAGGAGTCGATGTCGACCGGGTGCCAGGGCATCAGCGCCTTCACGGCCTCGACCACCAGCGGATCGACGCGGACCGCACTTCGAAACTCCAGCAGGAGGTGGGTCTGCAAGACCATGAGCGCCCGCTCGGGCGTCCCGGCCCGGGCCATCACCTCCACCAGGCGGTCCACCGAACCTCCCCCGAGCTCCGCCAGGCCCAGGCGCTGGTCCACCAGGTCGTCAAGCACCGTCGGAAGGAGCGGTGGGGTCCCTGGCTGGAACCGCACACCCACGATGGTGGTGTGCGCCGGAATGACCTCGATCTCCGGACCGGTCAGCGGACCAACCAGCTGGGGATGGCCACCGATCGGAAAGTGGATCTCAACCCCGCCCGTGGGCAGGTGCCGTTGCACGTACGCCGCCTCACCGGTGCGCTGGATCCAGACCGTCCGCACCACCCCCGCCAATCCCGGCAACGGCGGACGCTCAACGTAAGACTCCATCACGGTCATCCTGGCACTGAAACGAGCGCCCGAGCGGGATCGACGCCAAGGCCCTCCGGCCGCTGCTCGCCCTCGCCGGGCGGCAGGTCGACGGGATGACGCACGAGTCCCAGCGCGCAAGGGCAAAGTGCCGGGCCGGAGGCACCAGAAAGCCACCACCACACCCGGCACCGGTCCGCACAGGGCGACACGGACCAGCACGGCGACCAGGAGGAACGCGCCCGCCGGCTACCGGCACACTCCCGAAGGGCCCCTGACCGCAACGGTCAGGGCCCCTTTTGTCGTTGCCGGCGAGAACGTGGACTCGCGGCGTAGATCACGACTCCGCGTAGTGCACCCGCACGCCCGTCCGGTCCGGGGCGAGCTCCGGCCGCAGCACGAGCCGGTCGTCGTAGTCTCCGCCGTTCTGGTGCCGGAACGGGATCGGCTCGGCGGTCCCGAGGGTGCGCAGCCGCTCCCCCAGCCCGGCGGCGGCGCACGCGTAGTCGGCGGGCGAGACGCGGTCCGCGCCGGGCACCACGAACGGCGGGAGCACGGCCATCCCCGTGTAGAACAGCGCGCCGTGCTGCAGCGGGAAGAGCAGCTCGTCGATGTCGCCGTTGACGCCCCGCGGGCCGATCGTCGGCGCGGGCGCGCCCGCGGTCACGACCGCCATTGCCCGCTTGCCTCGCAGAACGCCGTCGCCGTACCGCAGCGTCCGGCCGCCGTCGACGACCCCGTAGGCGAATCCCTTCACGAACACCCGGTCGAACCAGCCCTTGAGGATCGCCGGCATCCCGTACCACCACAGCGGGAACTGCAGGACCACGGCGTCGGCCCACCGCAGCTTCTCGTGCTCGGCGCGGATGTCCTCGCTCAACGTGCCGCGGGCGTGCGCCTCCTGCGACGCCGCGCCGACGATCAGCCGCTGCCCGGGGTCGTGGGCGAAGTCGTCGCCGTCCACGACGGGGTTCCAGCCCATCCCGTAAAGGTCCGAGGTGCGCACCTCGTGCCCGAGCCCCTCGAGCACCCGATGTCCTTCGTCGCGCAGGGCGCCGCTCAGGGAGTGCCGCTCGGGGTGGGCGAAGATCCAGAGCACGTTCATGGGGACCAGGTTGCGCGTCGGCGCACGCCCGCACCAGTGGCAGCAATGCCCCCTCTCAGCAATATCCTGCCATCACCCTCGCGGTGCGACGCCGACGCCCGGCGCCGTCGCATCAGGCCTGCGCAACGGCGAGAGCCACCCGTAGACCGCTGCACCGGCGGCCCCGATCCCCGCCACCAGCAGTGCGGTCCGCAGGCCCCACGCCTCGGCGAGCGCGCCGCCGAGCGCCGCTCCGACCGGCTGCCCGCCCCAGGCGATCATGCGGGCGGTGACGTTGACGCGGCCCTGCAGCCGGTCCGGTGTGAGCTGCTGGCGCAGCGTGATGGAGCTCGTGATCGCCAGCTGGTAGGTGCCCCACCCAGAGGAAGACGGCCACGAGCGCGACGGGCAGGCTCGCCGCGAGCACGACTCCGCCGAGCAGGACGGTGTTCGCGGTCCGGACCAGCAGGTCCAGCCGCGGCTGGCCGACCGACCGCACCAGCCGCGCAGCAGCGCCGCGGCGCACAGCGCCCCGATCGCGCCGGCCGAGTACAGCCAGCCCAACCGGGGGTCGGCGGTCCCGAGGTCGAGCCGCTCCACCCCGTACACGACGAGCAGGCCGATCAGGGCGCCCCCGGTGAGGCTGTGCCCGAAGCCCATCAGGCTGAGCGGCCGGATCAGCGGGTGGCGCCGGACGAACCGCAGGCCCTCGGCGATGTCGGCCAGGATCCGGCGCCGCTCCCCCGCCGGCCCGGTCGCGAACGGCGCGCGGATCAGCAACAGGGTCGCCGCCGACACGAGGTAGCCGGCCGCGTCCAGCCACAATGCGGCAGGTGCGCCGACGGTGGCCACGAGCACGCCGCCGACGGCGGGCCCGAGCACCTGCAGCACGCCCGCGGTCGAGGCGAGGATCCCGGTGGCGGCCACGAGGCGGTCGCGGCCCACGATCGCCGGCAGCGCGCCGAAGTACGCCCCGTCGCGCCAGACGAACGCGACGGCAACGACCACGGCCGCGGCGAACACGTGCGGCACGGCGAGCGCCCCGAACGCCGCAGCGGCGGGGACGCTCGCCATCGCCACGGCCGCGGACAGGTCGCAGCCGATCATGAGCAGGCGCCGGTCCACCCGGTCGGCGACGGCGCCCGCGAGCAGCCCGAACAGCAGGTACGGCGTGGCCTCGACGGCGAGCAGCAGGCCCGTCAAGGCGGCCGAGCCGGTCAGCTGGAACATCAGCACGGGCAGCACCACGAGGGTCACCTGACTGCCCGCGACCGAGGCCGTGCCGCCCAGCACAGCAGGCGAAACGTGGGGTCCCGCCACACCGGGCTAGACGGCGACATCGACGGCCACATCGTCGTAGCTGCAGTCGATCCGCCCGGTGCCCGCGTCGACGCGCACCCGTCCCTGCACGCCGAACACGTCGCGGAGCAGGGCTTAGTCGACGACGTCGGACGGTGCGCCGTCGGCGTGGATCCGCCCGTCGCGCAGCGCGACGACCCGGTCCGAGCAGCGGCCGGCGTGGGCCAGGTCGTGCAGCACCGCCACCACGGTGAGGCCCCGTTCGGCCTGCAGCCGCCGGACGAGGTCGAGCACCTCGAGCTGGTGACGCACGTCGAGGAACGTGGTGGGCTCGTCGAGCTGCAGCAGCGGGGCGTCCTGGGCCAGCGCCAGCGCGAGCCGGACCCGCTGCCGCTCGCCGCCGGACAGCCGGTCCACGGGGGCGTCCGCCCACTGCGCGACGCCGGTGGCCGCGAGCGCGTCCGCCACCACCGCGTCCGTCCCGCCGCCGAGCATGCCCAGTGGACCGCGCGCGGCGTAGCGGGCGTGGGCCACGAGCTGGGCGACGGTCAGCGTGCCGACGGCGGGCAGCGCCTGCGGGAGCATCGCGACCCGGCGGGCCACGGCGCGGCGCGGGAGCGCATCGAGCCGGTCCTCGCCGATCCGGACATCGCCCGCGTCCGGTTGGTGCAAGCCCCCCAGGACACGCAGGAGCGTGGTCTTCCCGCAGCCGTTGCCGCCGACGAGGGCGAGCCACTCGCCGCGGGTGACCTCGAGGCCCACGTCGTCGAGCACGATGCGGTTTCCGAACCGGACGCGCACGCCGTGTGCCTGGAGTGCGGGGGTCATGAGTCTCCGATCTGGGCCCGCGAGCGGCGGCGGACCACCCGATGAGCACGAGCGCCCCGGCGACGGCCGTGACCGCCCCCGTGGGCACGCCGATCTGCCGGTCCGCGCCGGTCGGCGCGGCGGCGGTGAGGGCCTGGGCGACGGTGTCGGCGACGGCCACGGTCGCGGCGCCGGTCAGCGCCACCGCCGGCACGAGGACCCGGTGCTCGGCCCCGACGACGGCCCGGGCCGCGTGCGGGGCGATCAGCCCGACGAACGCGAGCGCGCCGACCGAGGCCACCGCCGCCGCCGCGGCCACGACGGCGAGCAGCAGCGCGGCCGTCCGCCAGGCCGGCACGGCGACGCCGAGCGTTCGGGCGTGATCGTCGTCCACGAGGAGGCCGAGCACGGGCGCCAGCAGCACCCCGGCGAGCACACACGCGAGCAGGAACGGCCACAGCACGGCCCAGTGCTCCCAGCTGCGGCCGTTCAGCGACCCGATGAGCCAGCGCGTCATCGCACCCGCCAGCTGCGGGCGCGCGGTGAGCAGGACGAGCGTGCCGCCCGCGGGCACCGCCGAGACCAGGACGCCGAGCACGGTGAGCCGGAGCGGGTCGGTCGCCGCGGCGCGGGCGGCGAGCACCCAGAGCAGCCCGCCGCCGATGCAGCCTCCCACCATCGCCACGGCGATCGTGCCGAGCGGGGACGCGGCGACACCGGCCAGCGTCGCGGCCACGGCGCCGAGCACGGCGCCCGACCCGACGCCGGTGACCTCGGGCGCGGCGAGGTCGTTGCGGAGCACGGCCTGCAGCGCCAACCCGGCGAGACCGAGGCAGGCGCCGGCGGCGAGTCCGACGAGCACGCGGGGCGCGGACGTCGAGGACGATCGCGGTCGTCGTCGGGTCGGCGGCGCCGGCCAGTGCGGCGAGGGCGGCGCCGGGGGTCAGCGCGGTGCCGACGAGCAGCTGCGCGATCGCGGCGACGGCCACGGCGGCGAGCAGCCCGAGCAGGTGGACCGAGCGGCCCCGGCCCGGCGCGGGGGCGGGCGCGCGGCGCACGTCGGTGGGTGCGCTCATCACACCGAACCTCTGACGCTCGCCCGGCGCTTCGCGCAGCCGCAGTGCCGATGCTCCGCTCGCCCGGCGCTCGCTCATCGGTCGCCCGCCCGGCGCCTCCGGGACGCGACCAGCAGCGCCCCGCCGAGGAGCACGGCGACCGCCGCCGTCAACCCGCCGACCGGCAGCTCGACCGGGTACAGCACCGTGCGTGCCAGCAGGTCGGCCGCCACGACGACCAGCGCCCCGAACGCCGCACACCCCGCGGCCCGCGCGGCGAGCCCGGCGCCCGGCCAGGTCCGCGCCGCGAGCTGCGGGGCGAGGAACCCGACCCAGGCGATCGACCCGCACGGGCCGACCACGGTGGCCGTCAGCAGGCAGGCCACGCCGAGCACCCCGGTGCGGGCCGCGCCGGCCCGCAGCCCCAGCGCGGACGCGGTGTCCGACCCGAGCCGCAGCAGCGCGACCGCGGGCAGTGCGAGCACCGCGAGCGGCACCGCGACGAGCAGCCCGGGCAGTGCCGCGCCGACGGTCCCCCAGGTGGTGCCGGTGAGCGAGCCGAGCAGGTAGCGCACGAGAACGCCCTGGTCGCGGGCGTCGGCGACGGCCAGCGCGGCGAGCAGCACGGCCCGCAGCGCGGCGCTCACCCCCGCGCCGATGAGCAGCACGGCGGCCGGCCCGACGGCGCCGCGCACCGCGAGCACGGTGAGCGCCACGCCGACGACGGCGCCGACCGCGGCGGGCAGCAGCGGGGCGAAGGGCACCGCGATCCCGAACGCGACGGTCACCGCCACCGCGGCCGCGGCCCCGCTGGACACCCCGAGCAGCTCGGGGACGGCGAGCGGGTTGCGCAGCGACTCCTGCAGCAGCAGGCCGGTGAGCCCGAGCACGGCCCCGGCCACGGCGCCGAGCACGAGCCGCGGCGCGCGCAGCTCGGTGAGCACCACGTGCTCGAGCCCGCTGCCGGCCAGCGCGTCGGGCAGCTGCGTCACGGCGATCACGGGCCGGCCCAGGACGAGCGCGGCGAGCGCGAGCGCCGCCCCGGTCACGAGCAGGCCGAGTGCTGCGGCCGGGACGGGGCGGCGGCGCCACACGTCGGTCACGGGGCGGGCACCAGCGCCATGGCCTGCTCGACGATCGCGGTGAGACTGCGGGTGCCGCGGCCGCTGCCCCACAGCCGGGCGTCGACCTCGTGCACCTGGCCCTGCTGGACCGCGGGCACGAGCTGCCACACGGGGTGGTCGGCGAGCTGGGCGCTGAGGGTGCGGTCGTCGGCGGAGAACAGCAGCGAATAGACGAGCGCGACGTCGGGCTGCTGCGCGAGCAGCTCCTCGACGCTGAACGTGCTCGCGGTGGCCGCGTCGGACCCCTTGGCCGGGAACGGGTAGCGGAAGAGCTGGGCGAGCAGGTCGCCCTTGAGCGAGTCGCTGGTGTCGACGCCGATGGACTCCGCGCTGCCGTACATCAGCACGACCGTGCGCTCGGCCCGCCCGGTCTCCCGGGACCGGGCGACGGCGTTGGCGAGGGTGGCGCGGAACCGCTCCTCCGCCGCCATGGCCTCGTCGACGCGGCCGGTGAGCTGCGCCAGCGCCCGCAGGTAGCCGATCGACTCCTCCCAGCTGCCCGGCTCGGCGAGCCACAGCGGCGCGAACCCCTCGATCGCGGCGCGCAGCGACTAGTGCACGCCGGTGAGCCCGATGACCAGGTCGGGCTGCAGCGCCGCGATCGACTCGACGTCCTCGCTGCCGAACGTGCCCGCGACCACGGGGACCTCGGCCGCGCGGTCGCCCAGGAGCGCGGGGTTGGCGAGCAGGGCCGGGGTGCTCGTGCCGGCCGGGACCATGCCGAGCTCGACGACGAGGTCGTCGCACAGCCCGCTGAGGCACACGATCCGCCTGGGCGGGGCGGGCAGGCTGATCCGCTGTCCCGCCGGGTCGCTGACGGTGGTGGCCGGTTCCAGCGGGGCGACGGTTCGGTCGATCGGGGCAACGGCCGTGTCGGAGACCGGGGCAGGCGCGGGATCGGCGGAGCAAGCGGCGAGGGTCAGCGCGGCGAGCGCCACGGCGGCGCCGAGCGCACGGCGGCGCGACGGGGAGGCAACAAGCGCGGCGAAACCGATAGTCGTTTTCACCAACGGTGAGCAATCAGGATCGGAGGCACCCGGACGGGTGGGCGCCCAGCGAACACAATGACAATCCTTGTCGATTACGGTGTCGGCAAGCCGCAACACACCCCGAGGAGGACGCCATGCGCCCGGACATCCACCCCAGCTACGGACCCGTCGTCTACCAGGACCGCGCCACGGGCGAGGCGTTCCTCACCCGCTCGACGGCCACGTCGGCCGAGACGATCACCTGGGAGGACGGGGGCACCTACCCACTCATCCGCGTCGACATCACCGCGTACTCGCACCCGTTCTGGACGGGCGCACAACGGGTGCTCGACTCGGCGGGACAGGTGGAGAAGTTCCGCCGCCGGTACGGGCAGCGCTGAACCGGCGCCGAACCGGCGCCGAGCCGGCGCGCCGGACGTGCGTGCGGAGTCCATCGCTCGTGTGCGGCCGGACGGAGCCCGACGGTTCGGCGCGATCACGGGCAGAAGGACGCGGCCGACGAGGCAATCGCCGCCCTCCGCCCGTGATCGTCGTGGAGGGGCCGATCCCGCGCCGCGACCGCCGAGCAGACGCCCCACCGCAGCGCGATCACGGGCAGACGGTCGCGACCGGTGATGGACTCACCGCCCTCAGCCCGTGATCACCACGAGAGCGCACTTCTCGCAGCCCCGACCGCCGAAACGGTCACCTCGCGGCGATCACCCGCGCACTGTCCCCGCGACATCCCCGTTACCGCACCCCACACCGCGAAAACCACGTCCTCACGACATCGCCGACGACCGCGTCGACCGCCGCGGCCGCGGGTGCCCCCGGCCGGCGCGATCACGGGCACACGGTCGCGGCCGGCGATGAACTTGCCGCCCTCCACCCGTATCTCCGCCAGTGGCGCCCTCAGCACCCCGACCGCCCAGCCTCGTTGAACGCCGACGCGATCACGGGCAAATGGTCGCGAAGGGGGACCAGCACGTCGCCCTGCGCCTGTGATCACCGCGAGACCGCGATCACGGCCAGATCGCCCGACCGGTGTTCTCGCATCGGCACGGCACATACCTCCCGGCGCCCGCACACACCGCCGGACCGCGTCGGGGCGTGTGCGGACGACGAGCGATGTGTGCCGTGCGCGGGACCTACTTGTCGGCCGCGGCCAGGAGCTGCTCCTGGCGGCCGAGTCCCTCGATCTCGAGGGCCATGCGGTCGCCCGCCTTCAGGAAGGGGAAGCGACCGGAGAGGGCCACACCCTCGGGCGTACCGGTGTTGATGATGTCGCCCGGGTCGAGGACCAGGTACTGCGACAGGTGGTAGACGATCTCGGCGACGCCGAAGATCATGTCGGCGGTGTTCGAGTCCTGGCGCGGCTCCTCGTTGACCCAGGAGCGCAGCCGCAGCGCCTGCGGGTCGGGCACCTCGTCGGCGGTGACCAGCTCGGGGCCGAGCGGGTTGAACGTCTCGCAGCACTTGCCCTTCGACCACTGCCCGCCGGAGTGGTCCAGCTGGTAGGTGCGCTCGGACACGTCGTTGGACACGGCGTAGCCGGCGACGTGGGCGAGGGCGTCGGCGGGCGAGGCGAGGTAGCGGGCCCGCTTGCCGATCACGACCGCGAGCTCGACCTCCCAGTCGGTGCGCTCGCTGCCCGGCGGGATCAGCACGTCGTCGGAGGCGCCGACGACGGTGTTGGGGTGCTTGAAGAAGATGATCGGCACCTCGGGCGGGGCGGCCCCGGACTCGGCGGCGTGCGCGGCGTAGTTCTGGCCGATGCAGACGACGGCGCCGGGGCGCGCGATCGGGGCCCCGACCCGCAGGCCCGCCGGGTCGACCGTGGGCAGCGAGCCCTCGTCGAGCGCGCGGCGGGCGCGCTCGACGCCGTCGCC
>NZ_JAHKRK010000218.1 GCF_019396355.1 Pseudonocardia nigra | reverse complement strand
CCGCTGCGCGGTCGCCCTTCGGGCCCGATCCCTGACCCCGACGCCTCACCCCGGCGCGCCCACAAGCAGGCCGAGAAGCAGCAGAAGAACAAGAAGAAAGATCAAGAACGAGATTGGGGGTTGACCAGCCCCGCTCCTTCAAGGATGACACTTGGGGGGCGGTTCAGGCGTCCCGGCGGTTCGCCACCACGAGCGCGGCCACCAGCAGCGCTCCCGCGACCGCCGCCACGTACGCCAACGAGCCCCACGGCCCGAACGGCATGCCGTCCCCGTCGGTGCCGTAGAGGAAGTGGAAGGCGTTGATGAACGGCATCCACGGGTAGATGTCGTCGCCGACCCCGGGGATCGCGACGACCATGTTCTCCACCAGCAGCGGCCAGACCAGCAGCACCGACACCGCCCCCGCCGTCTGCCGGATGAGCACGCCGACCGCCACCGCGATCACCGCGGCCACCGCGAAGACCAGGCCGGCGCCGGCCACGGCCCGCCACTGCCCTACCGCGCTCAGCGCGAGGCTCGGGTCGGGCTGCAGCAGCGACGCCGCCGCCCACGCCCCGAACGACCCGACCAGCCCCACCACGGCCGCGACGACCGCCACGACCGCGGTCTTGGCCAGCAGCACCGACGAGCGGTTCGGCACGGCCTGGAAGGTGGTGCGGATCGTCGAGAACCGGTACTCGGTGGTGACCGACACGGCGGCCATCACCAGCACGAACGCCATCCCCATCTGCAGGAACGTCTGCGCGATCTCGGTGGGCATCGGGCCCGCGCTGTCGGAGGCCGCCCCGGTCGCCATCGCGGTGAGGCCGACGACGACCGCGACCGCCAGCGCGCTGCACCACCACGGCGACCGCGTCGAGAACAGCTTGCTCCGCTCCGCCGCCAGCACACTCACGAGGCTACCGCCGCGTACTCCACGTCCTGCTTGGTGAGCTCCATGAACGCCTCCTCGAGCGAGCCCCTGCGCAGCGCCAGCTCGTGCACCACCAGGCCGTGCGCGGCCGCGACCTCCCCGACCAGCTCCGTTCCGGCCCCCGTGACGAGCAGGCCCGACTCGCCCGGGGCCTCCTCGACGGCGAGCCCCTTCTCCCGCAGCGCGGCGGCCAGCGCTTCCGGCACCGGGCTCCGCACGTACACCTGCACCCCGGCGGCGCCGTCGACGAACTCGGCGGTGGGCCCCTGGGCGATCAGCCTGCCGCGGCCGATCACCACCAGCTCCGACGCCGTGAGCGCCATCTCCGACAGCAGGTGGCTCGACACGAACACCGTGCGGCCCTCCGCCGCGAGCCGCTGCATCAGCCCGCGGATCCACAGGATCCCCTCGGGGTCGAGACCGTTCACCGGCTCGTCGAACAGCAGCACCTCGGGGTCGCCCAGCAGGGCCCCCGCGATCCCGAGCCGCTGCGACATCCCCAGCGAGAACGCCCCCGCCCGTTTCCCGGCCACGGCCGTGAGCCCGACGATCTCGAGCACCTCGTCCACCCGGCGCACCGGCAGCCGGTTGGACGCCGCGAGCCACCGCAGGTGCGCCCGCGCCGACCGGTTCGGGTGCACCCACTTCGCGTCGAGCAGCGCGCCGACCGTGCGCAGCCGCTCGCGCTCGTCGCCGTAGAGCTTCCCCCCGATCCGGACCTCGCCCGCGGTCGGCGCATCGAGGCCGAGGATCATCCGCATCGTCGTGGACTTCCCGGCGCCGTTCGGCCCCAGGAACCCCGTGACCGTGCCGGGCCGAACGTCAGGTCGTCCACGGCCACGGTGGACCGGTACCTCTTCGTGAGGCCTCTCGCCTCGATCATCCCCATCCCCCCTCTCCTGGCACTCACCAGCACACACCCCGGAGGGGGTCGGCGGATCAGGGCTGAACCCGGACGCGGCCCGGAACCCGGCCCGGGACGGATCAGGGTCGCGGCGGCAGCTCCGGGCGGCGCCGGGACGGGCGCGTGGCCAGGTCCGGCGGGGTGACGGCGGGGTCGGCCGCCAGCGCCTCCATCGCCATGTCGACGGCGCGCTCCAGCTGCGGGTCGCGCCCCGCCACCCAGTCCTGCGGGCGGATCACGACCTCGACGTCGGGGTCGACCCCGTAGTTCTCGACGTCCCACGCCACCTTGTCGAACCAGTGCGAGTAGCGCGGCTGCGTGACGCGGGTGCCGTCGACGAGCGAGTACCGGCTGTCGATGCCGACGACCCCGCCCCAGGTGCGCGTGCCCACCACCGGCGCGATACCGAGCCGCTTGATGGCAGCGGTGACGATGTCGCCGTCGGAGCCGGACAGCTCGTCGGCGAGCGCGACCACCGGGCCGCGCGGCGCGTCCTGCGGATAGGTGATCGGCTGCTTGTGCCGGGGCACGTCCCAGCCGATCACCTTGCGCGCCAGCTTCTCCACCACCAGCTGCGACGTGTGACCGCCGCCGTTGGACCGGACGTCGAGGATCAGCCCCTCCCGGGCAGTCTCCCGGCTGAGGTCGCGGTGCAGCTGCGCCCAGCCCGGCGCCATCATGTCCGGCACGTGCAGGTAGCCGAGCCTGCCGTCGGAGCGGTCGGCCACGAACGCGCGCCGCCCCGCCACCCAGTGCTGGTAGCGCAGCGACGCCTCGGACTCCAGCGGCCGCACGACCACGCGGCGCACCTCGCCCGCGTCGGGCCGGGCGGGCCCGGAGCGCACGGTGAGCTCCACGAGCTCGTCGGCCCGCGACAGCAGCAGCGGCGCCGGCCCGTACGCCGGGTCGATCGGGGTGCCGGCCACCTCGAGGAGCACGTCGCCCGCCCGCACGTCGACACCCGGCTCGCTGAGAGGGCTGCGGGCGTCGGGCGCCGACGTCTCCGGCGGCAGCACCCTGACCACCCGCCAGCCGCCCCCGTCGGCGGGCTCGAGGTCGGCGCCGAGCAGCCCCGGCCGCCCGGTGTCGTCGCCCGCCGCGCGGCCGATGACGTACGCGTGCGAGGTGCCGAGCTCGCCCTGCAGCTCCCACAGCAGGTCGACGAGGTCGTCGTGGCTGCCGACGGCGTCGACCAGCGGCCGGTAGCGCGCCAGCTCGGCGGCCCAGTCGACCCCGGACATGTCCGGGCTCCAGAAGTGGTCGCGCATCAGCCTGCCGGCCTCGTCGAACATCTGCCGCCACTCGGCGGTGGGGTCGACCGTGACCACGATCCGCCGGGTGTCGACCTCGAACTCGTCGGCCCCGCCGTCGCCGGAGTCGTCCGACGGCTTCTCCGAGCCCGGTCGGTCGGTCCGCAGCACCCGAAGCGTGTCGCGGTCGCGCGCGAGGATCCGGGTGCCGTCGCCGCTCACCGCGAACGAGGAGATCGGGTCGGCGATCGCGTCGAGCTTGCGGCGGGTGAGGTCGTAGCGCTCCAGCACCGGTCGCTCGGCCTTCTCGTCGGTGCCCGCGCGGGCGTCGCCGAGCACGCCCGAGACGGGGATGCGGTACCAGAGCAGGCAGTCCTTGCCGGCCTGCATCCCGCTGTAGCGGGCGGCGACCACCGGGATCGGCACCACGCGCGGCCAGCCCGTCGGGGTCGACGACGACCTCCGGCGGAGCATCGTCCTTGCCCTTCTTCGTCCGCTCCGAGGCGCCCTTCTCGTCCGGCTCGGCGGCGGGATCGGCGGAGTCGGGGGCCGGCAGGTCCTCGGGCCCCTCCTCGCCCGCGGTGACCGGGCGCCCGTCCGGGCTCGCGCCGAACGGCGAGGGCGTGCGCGCGGCGAGCGGCACCAGGAACGGGCGCCACGACGCCGGGAAGGTGAGGTCGAAGGAGTGCTCGTCGTAGATCGGGTCGAAGCTGCGCCGGGACAGGAACGCGAGGTACTTGCCGTCGGACGTGAACGTGGGGTCGGTGTCGGCGAACCGGGGCTCGGTGACCGCCACCAGCGTGTCGTCGGCGAGCCGGGCGAGCATGATCCGGGTGAGGTCGGACTCGACCGGGTCGCAGTAGGCGAGCCACGCGCTGTCGGGCGACCAGCTCAGGTCGGAGATCTCCCCGTTGGCGCCCCGCGCGAGCTCACGCAGCGCGCCGTCGCCCGTGTCCAGTACGAGCAACCTGCCGTCGTGCGCGGCCAGCGCCACCGTGGTGCCATCGGGTGCGGGCGCGAGCTCGAGCACGCGGCCCACCGCACCCGCGGCGAACCGGCGCAGCGCCGGGGCCTCGGCACGGCCGTCGAGCGGGGCGATGCACACGGCGTCCTCGCCCTCGGCGTCGTCCACCCACACCGCGCGATCCTCGCCCAGCGGCCGGGCCAGCCGGGCCCGGACGCCGGGCTGGCCGAGCAGGGTGCGGGCCGGACCGTCGCGGTGGGTGAGCCGGTGGACCGTGCCGCGGACCAGCGCGATGCTCGTGCGCCCGGTGCGGTCGGGCGCGGCCCAGGTGAGCGCGCCGGCCGTGCTGAGGCGGTACGGGTCGCGGGCGCTGCGCGGACCACCGAGCCGCACGTCCAGCCGCCGGGGCGCGGCGTCGAGCGACTCGAGGAGCCACAGCTCGCCCGCCGACTCGTAGACGACCCGCTCCCCGTCGGTGCTGGCGTGCCGCACGTAGAACGCGGGGGCGCCGGCACCACCGTGGTCGGTGTGGCGCCTCAGGCCGGTGCCGTCGACGGCGAGCGAGTAGAGGTTGCCCCAGCCCTCATGGTCGGACAGGAACGCGATGCGCAGGCCCCCGCCGCTCCGCACGAGCATCGGGGCGGCGAGCTGCCCGTTCAGCTCCGCGGCCAGCCGGACGAACTCGCCCGACCCGTCGGCGTCCCACCACAGCTTGCCCGCCGTGCCGCCCCGGTAGCGCTTCCACCACGCCATCTCCCGCGAGATCAGCGTGCTGGCGATGACGGTGGGGCCGCCGTCGCGGGGCAGCGCGACGTCGGACACCGGGCCGAGGTCCAGCCGCCGCGGCGTGCCGCCCTGGGCGGGGATGGCGTGGGCCCAGGTGCGCCGTGGCGAGGCCTGCCCGGTGGCGCTCAGCGCGAGCACCTCCCCCTCCGGCGTCCAGCCCACCACCTGCGCCCTGGGGTCGCCCCAGTAGGACAGCCGCCGCGCGCTCCCGCCGTCGGCGTCGGCCACGTAGGCCTCGGGTGCCCCGTCGCGCCAGGACGTCCACGCCACCTGCGAGCCGTCCGGGGACAGCCGCGGGTGCGCGACCGGCTCGCCGTCGGCCGTGAGCCGGTAGGCGCGGCCGCCGGACAGCGGAGCCGTCCACACGTCGTCCTCGGCCACGAAGACGAGGGAGTCGCCGTGCAGGTGCGGGAAGCGGAGGTAGCTGGGGGCCATGACGCGACCGTAGCGACCCGGACCGACAGCAGGCCGCCGTCCGCCTGCGTCCTCGTGCGGTGCCCGGCGGGGTGAACCCCGGCGCGCTGCACACGGTGCTCTCACTACATCGGCTGCACGATGGCGCCATGCTGGGGAGCAGGTGGAACGCGTTCACACGCGGTGCCGTCGCCGGGTTGCTCGCCACCGGGCTCGGGCTGGCGGGCTGTGCCGCCGCCGAGCCGACGTCGGTCGAGAGCGGCGGCGCGGGCACGGCCCCGGCCGCGAGCAGCAGCGCCCTCCCGACCCGCACCGGCACCCCCGGGCTGCGGGTCGGCGTGGTGGCCGCCGGACTCGAGCACGTCTGGGACATCGGGTTCCTCCCGGACGGCCGCGCGCTGGTGACCGAGCGCGCCGGACGGATCTCGCTCCTGTCCGGCACCGCGCCCGGGGCCGCCGTCACGCCTGTGGCCGCCGACCTGTCCGACGTGTACGTGCAGGGCGAGGGCGGGCTCATGGGCCTCGTCGTGCACCCCGACTTCGCGCAGACCCGCCGGTTCACCACCTGCCAGACGCACGCCGAGGGCGGCGACCCCACCGACATCCGGCTGGTGACCTGGGAGCTCTCCCCCGACGGCACGGCCGCCTCCCGGGTGGCCGACCCGCTCGTCGGCGGCCTCCCGATCAACCCCTCCGGCAGGCACTCCGGCTGCCGGCCCACCATCGCGGCCGACGGCGCGCTGCTCGTGGGCACCGGGGACACCGCACGCGGCTCCGTCCCGCAGGACCTCACGTCGCTGGGCGGCAAGGTCCTGCGGGTCGACCTGGCCACCGGCGGTCCCGCGCCCGGCAACCCGTTCGCCGACGCCGACAACCCGGCCCTGCGCCTGGTGTGGACCTACGGGCACCGCAACGTGCAGGGCGTGGCCGTGGCGCCGCAGTCGGGCGACGCCTACTCCGCCGAGCACGGCCCCGACACCGACGACGAGGTGAACCGGCTGCAGGCGGGCGGCAACTACGGGTGGGACCCGTCGCAGGGCGGCACGGTGGGCGGCTACGACGAGTCGGTCCCGATGACCGACCTCCAGCGGTTCCCCGACGCCGTGCCCGCGGCCTGGAGCTCGGGCCGCCCGGTGGAGGCGATCAGCGGGGCCGCCTTCCTCGACGGCCCGCAGTGGGGCGAGCTCGACGACGTGCTGGCGGTGGGCGCCCTACGCGGACAGAAGCTGCTGCTCATGACGCTGGGGCCGGACGGCGCCGTCACCGAGGTGTCCGTGCCCGCCCCGCTCGACGACACGTTCGGGCGGCTCCGCGCCGTGCGGCTCGGCCCGGACGGCGCGCTGTTCGTCACGACGTCGAACGGAGAGGACGACAAGGTACTGCGGATCGACCCGGCCTGACGCGACGCACTTCGGAGCCCTGATGCTGTCCTGGGCCCGTCTGGACAGCGCTTGGGCTCCGTAGTGCACTAGCGAGGGCCGTAGCGCACCGCGGCCCGCTCGCGCGCCTTCGCCGCCTCCACCTCGCGGTCCTTGGGCGGCGCGGTGGTGACCAGCTCGTCGAGCAGGCGCCGGGTCGCGTCGGTGACGGCGTCGACCGCCCGCGCGAAGGCCTCCTCGTTGGCCTGCGACGGCTTTGCCGACCCGCTGACCTTCCGCACGTACTGCAGCGCGGCGGCCCGCACCTCGTCGGAGTTGGCAGGGGGCTCGAAGTTGTGCAGGACGTGGATGTTGCGACACATGCACCCGATGGTGCCGCAGTCGGGAGCCGTACTGCTCCTCGGAGGACGCCGAGAGTGCAGTAGGGCTCCCAACTGCTGTTGTCCACGGGTTGTGGACAACTTTCGGCCCTCGCCCGCCGTTCGCGGCAGGCTTCGTCCATGGCCCTCGACACCTTGCCCGCGGTGTTCCGCGGATCCCACGCCGTTGCCGCCGGCACACTCACCCGCGGCCAGTTGCGCGGTCCGGCCGTGCGGAGGCTGTGCCGCAACGTCTACACGCAGGCGTCGCGCAAGGTCACGCACGAGCTGCGGTGCCGGGCGGTGGCGCTCGCCCTGGCACCCGGGGCCGTGATCACCGGCCGGTCGGCGGCCACCATCCGGGGCGTACGACTGTGCTGGCCCGAGGACGACGACGTCGTCGCGCCCCCCGACATGCGGCTCGCCCATCGGGCCGGGTTGACCGTCCGGCGCACCGAGATCGAGGCGACCGACTGGCAGCCATGGGCGGGCGGGCGGCTCGCCACGCCGATGCGGATGGTCCTGGATCTGCTGCTCGGCCGCCCGCTGCCCGATGCGGTGGCCGACCTGGACGCGGTGCTGCGCGCCGGCCTGGTTCAGCCGGAGCTCGTGGCCCAGCTCGTGCGGACGCGTTCGGACAACGGGATCGTCGTCGCCCGGCGCGCGGTCGAGCTCGCCGATCGGCGCGCGGAGTCGCTCCCGGAGTCCCGGCTTCGCGTCCACGTCGTGCTCGCCGGCCTGCGTCCGGAACCGCAGTACTGGATCACCGACCGCGGCGAGCGGGTGGCCCGCGTCGACCTCGCCCTTCCCGAGCACAAGCTCGCCATCGAGTACGACGGCGACTGGCGCGACGGCGAGCTGTGGGCGCTGAACCGCGACCGGAACCGCCTGAACCAGGTGCACGCCCTCGGCTGGGATGCGCTGTTCGATCTGGCAGGCGCTACCCGCCTGACAGCAGTTCAGAGCCGTACCGCTGTCCCACGAATGCGGAAACAGCAGTACGGCTCCGAATTGCAGTCGTCAGCCCTGGACGCGCATGTTCCCGTCCAGTTCGCCTGCCTGCTGGCGGCGGTTCAGGACCGCCAGGCGGGTGAACTTGTTGTCGAACGCGTCCTGGGTGAGGCCGCGCTCGCGGTACTCCTTGGCCAGCTGGGCGGCGCCGTCGGCGATCGTCCACTGCGCCTCGAAGTCCAGCTCCTTGCGGGCGCGGGAGAAGTCGACCCGGTAGGAGCGCGGGTCGTTGCCGGCCTCGCCGGTGATCTCCAGCTCGGAGCCCGGCACCGCCTCGATCACGGCCTGCGCGATCTCGGCGACGGTGCGGTTGTTCTTCTCGGTGCCCACGTTGAACGCCCGGGCCCGCACCACGTCGGCGGGGGCGGCGAAACCCGCCACCACGGCACCGGCGATGTCCTCGGCGTGCGCGAGCGGACGCCACGGGGTGCCGTCGGACAGCACGGTGACCTTGTTGGTCAGGATCGCGCGGCCGACGAGGTTGTTGAGCACGATGTCGGCGCGCAGGCGCGGGGAGAACCCGAACGCGGTGGCGTTGCGCAGCGAGAACGGCACGAAGTCGCTGTCGGCGAGCTCGGCGAGGTCGTCCTCGACGCGGACCTTGGAGATCGCGTACGGGGTGACCGGCTTGAGCGGGGCGTCCTCGTCGACCAGGTCGTCGCCGGACTGGGCGCCGTAGACCGAGCACGTGGAGGCGTAGGCGAAGCGGGAGACGCCCGCCTCCTTGGCCAGCCGGGCGAGCCGGGTGGAGGCGTGGTGGTTGATGTCGTAGGTGATCTCCGGGGCGAGCGCGCCGAGCGGGTCGTTCGACAGCGCGGCCATGTGGACCACGGCGTCGAAGCCCTGGAGCTGCTCGACCGTGACGTCACGGAGGTCGGTGTCGAGGCCCGGGACGTCCGGGGTGTCCAGCGAGCCGAGCACGCAGTCGGCGAACAGCCCGCTGTCCAGGCCGGTCACCTCGTGGCCTGCTGCTTTCAGGATCGGGGCCATCACAGTGCCCAGGTAGCCCTGGTGGCCGGTCAGCAGAATTCGCACGAGATGTGGTCCCTTCGGTGTGGTCGTCGTACATCCATCGGGCCCGGACGGGCCGCAGTTACCGGTTTCAGTCCACCGGGTCCAGCCCCGTGAGCGGGGCCAAGCCGAGCATCAGCTTGGAGACGTGGAACGCCTCCGCGTACCGCGCGTGGCACTGCACGCCGCGGATCCGGGCCAGCCCGCCGAAGACCTCCGGGTCGAACCACCGGCGGTCGCGCTGCGACCCGTAGTGCTCGTGCAGCTTGGAGATCTTCTCGCGGAGCACCGGTTCGGCCAGCGGTAGGTACGCCACGGGTTGGTCGAGGTCGCCGTCCCACTTGAGGATCTCGTAGCCGAGCGTGACGTGGTCGCGGAATGCGGTGGGGACGAGCTCCGCGAGCGTGCGGTGGTCCTGGTGCGCGTCGTGCGGGGACGGCGCGAAGATCAGGTCGGGCTCGCCGTGGGCGCGCTGCTCCTCCACCGCGAGCTTGGCGCGCTCCCACCGCGTCGGCACCCGGCCGTCGGGCAGGTCGAGCACGGTGACGTCGAGCCGCGCGCCCGGGCAGAACGCGGCCAGCGCAGCCCGTTCCTCCTCCTCGCGCAGCGACCCGCCGCCGGTCAGGACGAGCGCCGAGACGCTGACGCCGGGGTGCGCGCGGCACAGCTCCAGCAGGGCGCCGCCCGCGCCGATCGCGATGTCGTCACAGTGGGCGCCGAGCAGCAGCATGCGGTCGAGGCGCTCGGGCAGAAGGCTGAGCATCGGGCGTCAGCGCTCGTGGGGGACGTTCATCGCGGCGATGGCGGCCTGCAGCGGATCGCGGTCCGGGGCCTCCCACAACATCCACGGCCGGGTGCCGCCCTGGTAGGCGGCCTCCAGCGCGGTGCGCTCCTTCACCGTGTCGGCGGGCTGCCAGAACCCCTTGTGCCGGTAGGCCATCATCCGGCCTTCCTTGGCGAGCACGCCGCAGGCATCCTCGATCAGGTCGCCGTTCTCCGGCAGGTAGTCGAACACCTCGGGCCGCAGGACGAAGTAGCCGCCGTTCTCCCACAGCGGCATCTGCTGCAACGTCGTGATCGAGCTGATCCGGTCGTCGTCGCCCAGGTCCACGCAGTGGAACGCCGACTGCGGGGGCACCGCGAGCAGCGCGCCCACCGCGTCCGATGCGGCGAAACTGTCGACCATGTCGTTCAGTGGGAGGTCGGTCAGCACGTCGGCGTAGTTGGCGAGGAACATCTCCTCGCCCTCCACCAGCGCCCGCACCCGCCGCAGCCGCTCCCCGATCGGGGAGTCCAGCCCGGTGTGCACGAACGTGATCGTCCAGTCCTGGATGTCCGAGCCGAGCATCTGCACGTCGCCGCCCCGCAGGACGAAGTCGTTGGACGCGGTCTCGGAGTAGTTGAGGAAGAAGTCCTTGATGTGGTGGGCGCCGTAGCCCAGGCAGAGCACGAAGTCCTTGTGGCCGAAGTGCGCGTAGTAGCGCATCACGTGCCAGATCAGCGGCCGCGGTCCCACCGGGTGCATCGGCTTCGGCAGGTCCGAGACGCCGTCGCGCATCCGCATGCCGTAGCCACCGCAGAACAGGACGACCTTCACGCGACGACCTCCAGTGCCGGGATCGGGAAGACGAGTTGCCCGCCCCACTTCCGGACATAGGACAGCTGCTCGACGAGCTCGTCGCGCAGGTTCCAGGGCAGGACGAGCACGTAGTCGGGGCGATCCTGCGCGATCCGCTCCGGAGCGTGCACCGGGATGCGCGAACCCGGGGTGAGCCTGCCGTGCTTGTAGGGGTTGCGGTCCACCGTGTACGCGAGCAGGTCCGGGCGGATGCCGCAGTAGTTGAGCAGCGTGTTGCCCTTGCCCGGGGCGCCGTAGCCCACCACCGTCTTGCCGGCCCGGCGAGCCTCGATGAGGAACGCCACCAGGTCGTCGCGCACCCGTGACACGGCCTCGGCGAACCCGTCGTGCCCCTCCGCGGTGTGCAGGCCCGCCGCCTCCTCGGCCGCGAGCACCTCACGGACCCGGGCGGACGGCTCCCCCGCCACATCGCTGGGCCGCGCCCACATCCGGATCGAGCCACCGTGGGTGTCCAGCAGCTCGACGTCCACCAGCGTCAACCCGCCCGACGCGAGCGCCCGCTGCCCCGTGAGCAGCGTGTAGTACTGGAAGTGCTCGTGGTAGATCGTGTCGAACTGGGTGCGCTCCACGAGCGTGAGCAGGTGCTGCACCTCGATCGACACCCAGCCGTCGTCGGCCACCAGCGACCGCAGACCCTCGGTGAACCCGACCAGGTCCGGGATGTGGGCGTAGACGTTGTTGAGGCAGACGAGGTCGGCCGGCCCGTGCTCGGCACGCACCCGCTGCCCCGTCTCCGGGGTGAGGAACGCCGTCATCGTGGGCACGCCCTTCTCCCGCGCGGCCTCGCCGACGTTCACCGACGGCTCGATACCCAGGCACCGGATCCCGCGCTCCACCACGTGCTGCAGCAGGTAGCCGTCGTTGCTCGCGACCTCCACGACGAACGAGTCCGGCCCGAGCCCGATCCGCTCGACCGAGGACTCGACGAACCGCTTCGCGTGCTCCACCCAGGACGTGGAGAACGACGAGAAGTAGGCGTACTCCGTGAACGTATCCTCCGGCGTGATCAGCGGCGGCAGCTGCACCAGCAGGCACCGCTCGCACACGCGCACGTGCAACGGGTAGGTGACCTCGGGTGCCTCGGCCTCCTCAGGGGTGAGGATCCGCTCGCACGGGGGCGTCGCCCCGAGGTCGAGGAAGCTCCGCATCTCGGCGGAGCCGCAGAGCCTGCACACGAGTGCCGGGGCGGCGTGCGTCGACTCGCCGGGCTTCACCGCACTGTAGGTCAACACTCCAGGACCCCCCTGATCGCATCGCACCAGCGCTCGTTCACCGCGCTGCGCACGGCAGCAGTGTTCCACGCGCGAGCGGGCGATTTCCCTGGGGTGGGGGGCCGCACCGAGGTTCGGACCGGGTCGCGAAGTTCCGATCGTTCGTCCGATTCGCCCAGGTCAGGACGCCGAGACGGGCCGGAGCAGGGGTTCTTGCGTCAGCCCCCGTTGCTGATGCGGGCGAGCCGCCGGGTGGTCGGCCACCGGACGTCGTAGGCCCAGCCGAGCTTCTCGAAGATCCAGATGAGCCGCGCCGAGATGTCGATCTGGCCGCGCAGGACGCCGTGCCGGGCGCACGTCGGGTCGGCGTGGTGGAGGTTGTGCCACGACTCGCCCATCGACAGGATCGCCAGCGGCCAGAAGTTCCGCGACCGGTCCCGCGACCGGAACGGACGCTCGCCGATCATGTGGCAGATCGAGTTGATCGACCAGGTGACGTGGTTGGAGATCGCGAGCCGCACGAGCCCGCCCCAGAAGAAGCCGGTGACCGCGCCCATCCACGACCACGAGATGAGCGCGCCCAGCACGGCCGGCAGCAGCAGGCTGACGGCCACCCAGACGCCGAACGTGCGGCTGACGCGGACGATCGCGCGGTCGGCGAGCAGGTCCGGGATGAAGCGCCGGTGATTGGTCTCGTTGCGGTCGAAGAACCACGTCATGTGTGCGTGCAGGAACCCCTTGGCGACCGCGAGAGGCGACGTGCCGAACAGCCACGGCGAGTGCGGGTCGCCCTCGCGGTCGGAGAAGGCGTGGTGGCGCCGGTGGTCGGCCACCCAGTTGAGCACGTTGCCCTGCACCGCGAGCGACCCGACGATCGCCATCGTGACCCGCAGCCACGGCTTGGCCTTGAACGACTTGTGCGTGAAGTGCCGGTGGAACCCGACGGTGATGCCGAGCACCGCGATCATGTAGAACACGGCGAGCAACACGAGGTCGTGCCAGTCGACACCCCAGCCCCACACCAGGGGCACGGCCGCGACCAGCGCGATCATCGGCACCGCGACGAACACGTAGATCATCGAGTGCTGGAAGGCGGTGCGCCGCCCGGCGATCACCGGGTTCGGGCCGGTTGCGAGCGGGGACGCTCCGGTGTCCTCTGCGGTGGCGGTCATCGGGCTCCTCGGGGTCGACTCGTGCCGGCTCGGTGTCCCGCGGGACGCGCGGGCGTCTCCGTGAGGGAGGTTAGGTGACGGGGGTGCCACGCACAGCTCCTGGAACGGGAACATCGGGCAAAACGCCCGCGGCGGGCGGTCAACGCTACCCCGTTCGCCCTGCGTGACAGGATGAAGGCCTGTCCGCCGTGGTGTAACGGCAGCACCTCGGATTTTGGTTCCGATGGTCCAGGTTCGAATCCTGGCGGCGGAGCAGCAGGTCGGCCGGGATGCCTGCGATCCTGGCATCCCGGCTGACAACAGTTGGTGACAGCAACGGCCCCTCACCCGGACAGCTCGTCATCGAGACGGTCAAGCCGTCCCCTGCCGGGGACGGGCCGGACTGCGCCGGACGGCATGCGCGGCCGCTACCTCCCGCTCCGCTTCCGGGCGGCCGCGCGCCTGAGGACCGCCGGCCATGCGCCGGCAAGGGGAAGCTGGGCGACGTCGAGTAGTGGTCATCCACGCTGGCCGCAGATCGTCTTAGCGTGCCCGGGCAGGATCGCGGGGATGGCGCCGAAGGGTCACCCGCCGTTGGGAAGCAATCACCATGGCCCACAAGCCATCGCGGCCTCAGATCGACCGCAATGATGTGTCCAACGTCTTCATCAGCTGTGCGACACGGTCCTTGCCGACGGGTGCGAGAGGATAGCGTCCAACTACGTCAACAAGGACAGGTGTCGCGCGCTGACAAGCCTGCTCGATGTAAGCATTCAGCCCGATCTTGAGCGTGACCTCGTGTCGGGGTCAGTGTGATCTTGGCGGCAGTGGCGTGTCGATCACGAATGATCGGCTGGTCTGCGGTGTGATCTTGGGGTGTCCGAGCCGGAG
>NZ_JAHKRK010000217.1 GCF_019396355.1 Pseudonocardia nigra | reverse complement strand
CGAGCACGGCGGCTCCGGTGGCGATCGCGGTCACCTCGGTGACCGCGGCGACCGTGACCTGACCGGTGGACGCCCCCAGCAGGCGCAGCAGCGCCAGCCGCTCGACGCGCCGCGCCGCCGTCAGCCGGGCCGACGCACCGAGCAGGCTCGCGACCGGGAACACCAGCAGCGCGGCCGCCACGAACGTGAGCTGGCGGTAGAACTCCAGCATCCCGACGGACGTGTCGCCGAAGCCGGCGATCGGTACGGCGTCCTCGGTGTACACCGGGTCGCCCGCCGGCCTGCCGCTGATCGCGACGAGCTCGTCGGGGCCGCGCAGCCCCTCCTTCGCGATCACCCCCGTCGGCGCCGGGAAGCGCTCGGCCAGCGCGTCCGGTGGCAGCTGCCGCATCAGCTCGGCCAGCGCGGGCGAGACCCACAGCTCGCCGGGCGCCGGCATCCGCGACAGCCCCGGCGGCGGGGCGGCGTCCGGCTGCGGGCCGACCAGGTCCACCAGGTGCAGCGGCCGCCCGGCCACGGCGCCGGTGGTCGTGCGCAACAGCGCCACCGGCTCGCCCGAGGTCGCCACCGGTTCCTCGGTACGCCAGCCGGTGCGAGCCTCGCGCTCGTCCCAGCCGTGGAGCGCCCCGATCGCGACCGCGAGCAGCAGCGTGCCGACCGCGATCCCGGCGCCCACCAGCGCGGCGGAGGTGAACGCCCGCCTGCCCCCGAGCCGCAGCAGCCGCAGGCTCAGCCCGGCCGTCCGCGCGATCACGGGCACCCCCCGGCGCCCGCGATCCGTCCGCGAGTCGGCACGAAACAGCGCGCGAGTCGGCACGAATCGGCGCGCGAGTGGCGGCGTTCCGGCGCCAGATCGTCGCGACTCGGCCGCCACTCTGTGCCGACTCGCGGGGTGGGGGTCACGGCTGCACCGCCGCGACCGGGGACTCCGCGACGCCGACGGGGGCGGTGCGCCCGTCCCGGATCCCGACGACCCGGTGGCAGCGGTCGGCGACCTCCGCGTCGTGGGTGACGACGACGACGCCCGTGCCGGTGCGGGTGGCGAGGCCCGCCAGCAGCTCCATGATCCGTTGCCCGGTGGCCGAGTCGAGCGCCCCGGTCGGCTCGTCGGCGAACACGACCTCCGGCTCGGTCACCAGCGCCCGCGCGATCGCCACGCGCTGCTCCTGCCCGCCGGACAGCTGCCCCGGCCTGCGTCCCTCCAGCCCGGCGAGCCCGAGGTGGGGGAACCAGCCGGCGGCGCGCGCGGTGGCGTCGGTCCGGCGCATGCCGCCGAGCATCAGCGGCAGCGCCACGTTCTCCACGGCGGGCAGCTCCGGCAGCAGCTGGCCGAACTGGAACACGAACCCCAGCCGGGAGCCGCGCAGGGCCGTCCGCCGGGCCTCGGACCACCCCTCGATCCGGTCCGCGCCGAGCCACACCTCGCCCTCGGCGGGCGCCAGGATCCCGGCCAGGCAGTGCAGCAGCGTCGACTTGCCCGACCCGGACGGCCCGGTCACGGCGACGACCTCGCCGCGGTGCACGACGATGTCCGCGCCGCTCAGCACCGTGGTGGCCCCGAAGCGGTGGGTGATGCCGACGCCGCGCAGGACGGGCCGGGTCACCGCCCGCTCCTTGCCGTGCCGACGTGCTCGAGCAGCGGGAGGGCCGCCATCACCAGCAGGAGCAGCAGCCCCGCCATCCAAGCCCCGGTGCCCAGCACCGCGGCGAACATCTCCGTCATGCCGAAGACGATCTCCCGGTCCGGCGTCCCTCCGCCTCGGCCGGAGGTCGGAACCCGGGTGGGCGACGTCGTACTTCCGGCCGAGGGGTGGCTCGCGACCCCCGGCATAGGCTGCTCGCCATGGTCCGCCTGCTCCGCGGGGCCCGGCGGCGGTTCGGCCTGGTCGCCGAGGTGGCCGCCTACGGCTTCTGGTTGTTGATCGACGTGGCCGTCACCGTGAGCGTGGGCTCCCCGCTGACCGCCGTGGCGGGTCTGCTCGTCCCCGTGCTGGTCCTGCTCCGTAGGCGGGACGGCTTTGCCGTCGTGCCCATGGCGATGGGCGCGATCGGGACGTCCATCGCCGTCTCGGCGTTCGCGGGCGCCACCCAGCTGCTCGTCATGGGTGGGGGAGACAGTGCGTTCCTGTCGTTCGCCGAGCAGCTCGCGCTCGCCGTCATCGTCGTCGTCGTGCTGCACCGCTGCGAGCTGCGCACGGCGCTGCTGCTCACCGCGGCCGCCGCCGTCGCGATCGTCGGGTCCCCGATCGTGCGGACCGGCGACACCGGTCTCGGCGGCCCGCTCGGGCTGTTCACCGTGCTGTCCGCACTGGGGTGGGGCGGGGCGGTCGCGATCGGGCTGGTGCTGCGCGACGTGGCCACCCAACGGCGGGCGGCGGTCGAGGACACCCGCTCGTCCGAGCGCATGGAGCTGGCCCGTGAGCTGCACGACGTGGTCGCCCACCACGTCACCGGCATCGTCGTCGCGGCGCAGGCCGCCGCCGTCGTCGCCCGCACCTCCCCGGACGACGTGGACCGAGCGCTCGCCGCGATCGAGGGCGCGGGGACGGACGCGCTGGCCGCGATGCGCCGCATGGTGGGGGTGCTGCGCGGCCAGGACGCCGAGGGCGCGCGCACGCCCGGCGCCGAGCTGCGGGAGATCCGGACGCTGGTCGGGCGGTTCGACCCCGAGGGCACGCTCGTCCGACTCGACGCCGATCCCGGCCTGGAGCACGCCGTGCTGCCCGCTGGGGTCGCCGCCACCGGCTACCGGGTCGTGCAGGAAGCTCTCACCAACGTCCGCAGGCACGCGCTCGGCGCATCGATCGTCGAGGTGGACGTCCGGATCCGTGAGGAGGCCCTGCTGGTGTCGGTGCGCAACGACGGTGTCCCCGCCGTGCCGGTGGTGCCGCGGACGGGGTCGAGCGGGTTCGGCCTCGTCGGGATGCACGAGCGGGTGGAGGCACTGGGCGGGTTCCTGACCGCCGGTCCGACCGCGCCCGGCGTCTGGACGGTGGCGGCCCGGCTGCCGCTGCAGGGTGCGCGATGATCCGGGTGTTGCTCGCCGACGACCAGGAGATGGTCCGCACCGGCTTCCGGCTGATCCTGTCCGCTGAGGACGGGGTCGAGGTGGTGGGCGAGGCGGGCACCGGCGTCACCGCCGTGCAGCTGGCTCGGCAGCTGCGCCCCGACGTGGTGCTGATGGACATCCGCATGCCCGAACTCGACGGGCTCGAGGCCACCCGCGCGCTGATGGCCGACCCGGAGCCGCCGCGGATCGTGGTGGTCACGACGTTCGACCTGGACGAGTACGTCTACGGGGCGCTGCGCGCGGGCGCCTGCGGGTTCCTGCTCAAGGACGCCGGGCCGCGCCTGCTCGTGGAGGCCGTGCGGGCCGCGGCGGCGGGCGATGCACTGGTGTCCCCGTCGGTCACCGTCCGGCTGCTGGAACACCTCGCCGCCCGGCCAAACGGCCAGGAGGAGCTGCGCGAGCCGCTGTCGCCGCGCGAGCTGGACGTGGTCAGGGCGGTCGCCCGCGGGCGGACGAACGCCGAGATCGCCGCCGAGCTGTTCGTCTCGTTGTCGACGGTCAAGACGCACCTCACGAACGTGCAGACGAAGCTCTCGGCCCGCAACCGCACGGAGATCGCCGTGTGGGCCTGGGAGCACGGATTGGTGCGCTGACGCGCCCGTGAGTGCGAACGTCGTCCTGACGACGTTTTGCACTCACGAGGGTGTCAGCCCAGTTCCGTGGGCACCGCGATCACGTCGACCATCGCCCCGTTGCGCAGCACCGTCACCGACAGCGGGACGCCGATCGCCTCGCCGAACAGCTGCCGCTGGATCCCCTGCGCGTCCTGCACCGGGCGGCGGCCGACGTCGAGCACGAGGTCGCCGGCGCGCAGCCCGGCCCGCTCGGCGGGGCTCCCGCTGATCACCTCGGCGAGCCGCAGCCCGTTGGCGCGCCCGTAGCGGTCGGCGACGGTGGCGGGCACCGGCGCCGGGCTGCCGACGACACCGAGGTAGGCCCGCCGCACCCGGCCGTCCGCGAGCAGGGTGGCGACGATGTGCCGAGTCGTGGCGTTCACCGGCACCGCGAGCCCCAGCCCGACGCCCGCGACGGCCGTGTTGATCCCGACGACGCGGGCCCGGCTGTCGGCCAGCGCTCCACCGGAGTTGCCGGGATTGAGCGCGGCGTCGGTCTGGATGACGTCCTCGACCACCCGGCCGGCTCGGCCGCTGCGGGTGGGCAGGGCCCTGCCCAAAGCGCTGACGACGCCCGCCGTGACCGAGCCGGCGAGCCCCAGCGGGTTTCCGACCGCGACGACGAGCTGACCGACCACGAGATCGTCGGCGTTGCCGAGCCGCACCGGCCGCGGCAGCTCCGCCGGGGCGGCACGGAGCACGGCGAGGTCGGACAGCGGGTCGGAGCCGACGACGGACACGTCGACCTGAGTGCCGTCGACGAAGTCGGCCCGCCCGCGCCGGGCCTCGCCGACCACGTGCGCGTTGGTCACCAGCACCCCGTCGTCGACGACGACCGCGGAGCCGCTGCCCCGGCCGGTGCGGACGGCGGCCACCCGGCCGGTCAGCTCGGCGGCCACCGCACTCACGATGCGGGAGTAGGAGTCGAGCTCGTCCACCGCGACCTCCCTTGCTTACAGCGTTGCGTTGCAAGGGAAACGTCGCGCCGCACAGCCCTGTTCCTCAGACCTCCTCGGCCTGCTGGGTGGCCGGGTCCCACGCGAGGCCCGGCACGTTCCAGCCGTTGCGCTTCAGCATCTTGCGCGCGGCGCGCTGGTTGCGGCCGATCAGCCGGTCGAGGTAGATCACGCCGTCGAGGTGATCGGTCTCGTGCTGCAGGCACCGGGCCAGGAAGCCGCGGCCCTCCACCTGCACCGGCTCGCCGTCGGCGTCCACGCCCGTGACCCGGGCCCACTCCGCCCGCCCGGTCGGGTACTGCTCGGCGGGGACCGACAGGCAGCCCTCCTCGTCCTCGTCCGGGTCGGGCATCGTCTCCGGGCGCTCCGAGGTCTCCAGCACCGGATTGACGACGACGCCGCGCACCCGCGTGCGCGGCTCCTCGTCGGGGCAGTCGTAGACGAACAGCCGCAGGTCCACACCGATCTGGTTCGCCGCGAGCCCGACGCCCTCGGCGGCGGCCATCGTGTCGAACATGTCCTCCACCAGCGCGTGCAGCGCGTCGTCGAAGATCTCGACGGGGCGCGTCGGGGTGTGCAGGACGGGATCGCCGATGATGCGGATGGGTCGAACGGCCACGGCGAGGACCCTACGCGGCGCCCGCTCCCGACCCGCCGATCCACTCCACGGAGTGGTGCGTCCCTACCCGGGTGATGTCGGTCCCCCGTGGTTCAATTGCCGCGGGAAATGACAGACATGTCATTCCCGGTCAGCGAGGCGCAGCAAGGAGCGTGATGGAGTCCGCCACCGAGCCCAGCGGGGTGTCCCCCGCCGGCAGCGCGAGCCGCGAACTGGACCGCAGGGAGCGCGAGATCCTCGCCTTCGAGGGTCAGTGGTGGAAGTACGCGGGCGCGAAGGAGCAGGCGATCCGCGAACTGTTCGACATGTCCGCTACACGCTACTACCAGGTGCTCAACGCGCTCGTCGACAAGCCGGAAGCGCTCGCGGCCGACCCACTGCTGGTCAAGCGGCTCCGCAGGCTCCGGGCCAGCAGGCAGCGCACCCGCGCGGCGCGTCGCCTGGGCATGGAGCCGTGGTGACGGCACCATGATCCACGCCATGGGCGGACGCTGACCGGCCGCGGCACCTCCACAGCACCGCCGGCAACGGCGGCGATCATCGTCACCGAGGAGCAGACGTGGCAACACCTTCTCCATCCGGCGGACCGTCGCCGCTGCGGGTCGGCGGACTCGCGCTCCTGGGTGCGGGCGTCGTCGCCGGCATCATCGGCCTCGCCACACTCGCGATGAACGACGGCGGCGGCGGCACCCCGTCGGCGGCGCCCGACCCGGCCGCCTCGGTCACCGACACGGCCTCGCCGTCCCCGGGCGGCGGCCCGACCGACGGGTCCGTCCCCCCGAGCGGCCCCGCACTCGACGACCTCGTCCCGATCCCGTCCCCCGGCGAGCAGGTTCCGGGAGCTCCCGGCGCCGAGCCCGGGGCACCGGGCGCACCCGGGGCCGAGCCGGGCGCACCGGGTGTCCCGGGGGAAGCCCCTGACGCCCCCGCTCCCGGCGCCCCGGCACCGGGGCAGCCCGGCGCGGCGCCGGAGGCCGGCGCGCCGAACGGCTCCGGCGGCGAGGGCAAGGTCGGCGACGCCCCGGGCGCCGCGGGCACGGGTGGCAGCGGCTCGGGCAGCGCCGGCACCGGGGGCAGCTCCTCGGGAGGCACCTACTCCGGAGGCCCGGCCGCACGCGGCGGTGCGGAGGCCGTGCGAGCCCCGGTCCGCGTCTACAACAACAGCACGATCAGCAGGCTCGCGGCCCGCGCCGCGGAGGACTTCCGGCGGGCAGGCTGGCAGGTCGAGGAGGTCGCCAACTACCCGCACGGGATCATCCCGACGAGCACCGTCTACTTCCGGCCCGGCACGAATGAGCAGCAGGCCGCCGAGGCGCTGGGCCGCGAGTTCGACCTGCGGGTCGAGCCGCGGTTCGAGGGCCTGACGGAGGCAAGTCCCGGCCTGATCGTGATCGTCACGAACGACTACGGCCAGCGGAGCCGCTGACCGGCACCGGTCAGCGGCGCTCGGCGTAGGCCTCCAGCGTCGCCAGCTGTGCCTCGTCCAGCGACGGCGGCACCGCCGCCGTGGCGGCCGCGATGTGCTCGCTCGTCACCTCGGCTGCGTCGAGCGACTCGCGCATCGCGGTGAGCGCCGCCTCCCGGATCACGGCGGCGCAGTCGGCGGCGGAGTAGCCCTCCAGCTGCGCGCCCAGCGCGTCGAGGTCGACGTCCTCGGCGAACGGCGTGTTGCGGCCCGCGGCCCGGAGGATCTCCGCCCGCGCGGCGGCGTCCGGCGGCGGGACGTACACCAGCCGCTCCAGTCGCCCCGGCCGCAGGAGAGCGGGGTCGATCAGCTCCGGCCGGTTGGTGGCGCCGACGACGATGACGTCCCGCAGCGGCTCGGCGCCGTCGAGCTCGGTGAGCAGCGCGGCGACGACCCGGTCGGCCACCCCGGCGTCGGACGACTGCCCGCGGCGCGGCGCCAGCGCGTCCACCTCGTCGAGGAACACCAGCGCGGGCGCGGCGTCGGCGGCTCGGCGGAAGAGCTCCCGGACCGCCCGCTCGGACTCGCCCACGTACTTGTCGAGCAGCTCGGCCCCCTTCACCGCGAGGACGTTGAGCTGCCCGGTGCCGGCGAGCGCGCGCAGCAGGAACGTCTTGCCGCACCCGGGCGGACCGTAGACGAGCACGCCGCGGGGCGCGGCCACGCCGAGCCGGGCGAACGAGTCGGGGTACTGCAGCGGCCACAGCACGGCCTCGGTGAGCGCCTGCTTCACCTCGGCCATGTCACCGACCTGGTCGAGGGTGATCCCGCCGGTCTGCAGGGTGTCCGACGACGACATCGAGATGGGCCGGACCGACGCGACGGCGTCGAGCAGGTCCTGTTGGACGATGCGCGGCTCGTCGTCGTCGGGGTGGCGCAGCGCGGCCTGCACTGCGGCTTCCCGGCGCACCGCGACGAGGTCGGCGGCGACGAACCCCGGCGTGCGCTCGGCGACGGCCTTCAGCTCGACGCGGTCGGCCAGCGGCACGGCGGTGAGCAGCTTGCGGAGCAGCTCGGTGCGGGTGCGCAGGTCGGGGAGGGCCAGCCCCAGCTCGCGGTCGACGAGGTCGGGCGCGCGCAGCCGCGGGTCGACCGACTCCGGGGCGGACGTCGTGGCGACGAGAGCGAGTCCCGGCGTGCCGACGGCCTCGCGCAGCGCGTCCAGCACGATCGTGGCCAGCGGCGGCGGGGACGCGGCGGGCAGCAGCGCCTCCACGTCGGTGACGACGAGGACGGTGCGGGTGCCGGCGCGGGCGGCCGAGCGGGCCGCGCCGACGAGCTCGTGCACCCGCTGGGCCGCGGCCCCCGCCTCCAGCGCCGCCACGCCGGGTGCGGCCAGCTCGACGCACTGCGCGCCGACGGCCGCCGCGACGCTGCGGGCCAGCGTCAGCTTGCCGACCCCCTCCGGCCCGGTGACGAGCACGCCGAGGCGCGCCGAGCCGCCGAGGCGGGCGAGCAGCTCCGGGCGGTCGAGGGTGAGCTCCAGCCACTCGACGAGCCTGCGGGCGGGCGCGGTGTTGCCCACGAGGTCCTCGAGGGCGACCGCGGGCTCGGCCGGAGGCTGCTGCTGCCCGTCGGCCGCGGCGGTGGGCGACGCGGCGACGAACGGCCGCGCGGCGCTGGGGGTGCCCACACCGCCCGCGGGGGCGGCGGGCGGCGCCGGGGCGCCGGTGGCCGCGCCGCCCTCCCAGCCGACCACCGTGCTCGGGCGGACGGCCACCGCGCCCGCAGGCTCGACGGTGGCCACGGTGAGCAGCTCGGTGGTCCACGCGCTGCCCAGCGCCCCAGCGACCCGTCGCCGGGCGGCCGACGCGTCCAGCCCGGGGGCGGGCTCGATGTCCTGCGGCAGCAGCGACACGGCGTCCCCGCCGGTGACCACCTTGCCCAGCAGCGCCAACCGCACCGTCTCCGGCGTCAGCGCGGCGCGGGCGAGCCGGGAACCGGTGAGCAGCACGCGGCGGGCGGGCTCGACGCGCGCCGGCGCCACCACGACGGCGGCGCCGTCCGCGAGCCCGGCGTTGGAGAGCGTGACGTCGTCGAGGGTCGCCTGCCCCGGCGGCCCGTCGGCGGGCGCGACGAGCGCGGTGGTCACCCGCGCGCCGGTGAGCGTGACGGCGTCCCACGAGCGCAGGCCGAGCGCGTCGAGGACCTCGGGGTGCAGCCGGACGACGCCCCGGCGCGCATCGGCGGCGGAGGCGGCGAGGCGGGCGACGAGGGTGATCGAGGGAGCGGCCACACCGGAACGCTATCGGCCCGCGGAGACCGCCCGGGTGGGCCCGCCGAGTTGCAGCAAAGCCACTTTCACGCAACCATGTTGCAGCAAAGTGGCCTTGCTGCGATCAAGCCGGCCCCGCCCCGGGTTCCGATCCCCTCAGCGGCGGCGGGCCCGGCGCAGCCCGAGCCGGAGCCGCCCGCGCGGCTGCGGCACGGCGCCGGGCGCGCGCCCGTCGACGCGGCGGGTGCGCTGGAGCGCCCCGGACGGGTCGTCGCCGAAGCGCCGCACGGCGCGCGCCATCGCGCTGGCGCGGCCGGCCACGCGGTGCCGCATGGGCGAGCGCAGCCCCAGCCGGCGCGCCGACCGCGCGGCGCGGGCGACGGCGCGGCGCTCCCGCCCCGGCACGTGCCAGGCCTCCGGGTGCCGGGCGAGCCAACGGTGCCGGTGGACGGTGTAGGGGATCAGCACCAGGTAGACGGCCGCGCCGATCGCGAGGCCCAGGAACGGCACCGTGATCAGCACCGCCGCCGCGAGGCCGACGAGGACGAGCAGCGGCGCGATGTAGCGCGGCGGCACCCGCACTGTCTTGAACGACAGCGTCGGCAGCCTGCTCACCATCAGCCCGGCGATGACGAGCGCCCACAGCCCGACCACGACCGGCGAGGACCACCAGAAGCCGGGACCGAAGTGCAGCGTGAGGAAGAGCGGGATCCCGGCCGACAGGGCAGCGGCAGGCGCGGGGACACCGACGAAGAACTCCTGGGAGAAGGGGTACTCGTCCTCGACGTCGATGAGCGTGTTGAACCGGGCGAGGCGCAGCATCATGCACACGGCGAAGACGAGCGCCATCACCCAGCCGAACCGGTTGCCCTCGAGCGCCCAGATGTAGAGCACCAGCGCGGGTGCGACGCCGAAGGACACCAGGTCGGCGAGCGAGTCGAGCTCGGCCCCGATGCGGGTGCTCGCGTCCAGCAGCCGGGCCAGCCTGCCGTCGAGCGCGTCGCACAGCGCCGCGGCACCGACCGCGGCCACGCTGAGCTCGAACCGGCCGCCGAGGGCGAAGTAGACCGCCGAGAGCCCGGAACAGAGCGCGAGGACGGTGACCGCGTTCGGCAGCAGGCGGACGCCCGCGGCGTAGCTGGGCGTGGGCATCAGCCGCTCCCGTCGGGCAGCTGCGCAAGGACGGTCTCGCCGCCGATCGTGTGCTGGCCGACGGCGACCGTCACCCGCGAGCCGGGCGGGAGGTAGACGTCGACGCGGGAGCCGAACCGGATGAGCCCGTAGGTCTCGCCGGCCGCGACCTCGTCGCCGGGCCCCACCTCGCAGACGATCCGGCGAGCGAGCAGGCCCGCGATCTGCACGACCCCGATCCGGGCACCCCCGGTCGTCTCGAGCAGGAGTGCGCTGCGCTCGTTGTCCTCGCTGGCCTTGTCCAGGTCGGCGGACAGGAACACGCCGGGGCGGTACTCCACGGCGAGCACGCGCCCGTCCACGGGGATGCGCTGCACGTGGACGTCCAGCAGGGACAGGAACACGCTGACCCGGGGCACCGGGACCTGCGGCAGGTCGAGCTCCGCGGGCGGGAGGACCTCGGAGATCGTGGCGACCGTGCCGTCGGCCGCCGACAGCACCACGCCGGTGAGCGGCGGGCGCACCCGGCGGGGGTTGCGGAAGAAGAGGGCGGTGGCCGCGGTCGCGAGCGCGCCGACCACCGCGCCGCGCCCGGTCACGGCGCGCACGAGGCCCGCTGCGGCGGCCACCGCGGCGACGATCGGACGGCCGCCGGGGTGCATCGGCGGGATGGTGGCCCGGATCAGCCCGGCGACGTGGCCCGGCGAGAGGCCGGCGCTGGACGGCCGGGCAGGGGGAACCCCGGGAGGGGTCCCGTTGGGGTCTGACATGGGGGCGGGTCGGCTCCTCCGGCGTGGCGACCTCGAACGGGCCGCGGTGGCGGCGGTTACGGTACGCGAGAGCAGACGGTCACTGTCTGCCACACTGCCGGGACACCCGGGAACGCAAAGGGCCGGGGCCGTCATCCCCCGAGACGACGACCCCGGCCGTGGAACCGCTCGTCCGCTCCCCAGCGACGGGCGGTGGGCTTTTGCGTCACGATGTGGGTACCCACGTCGTGCTGGAAGTATCCCCGAGTGTTCGAGCGGCCGTCCAGCTCAGAGGGACAGGAACCTCGCGATGTGCACCGATCGGCCGAACACTCACCCGTTAGACGCCAGGATCGCGGAGATCGTTGCCCACTTCGCCTGTGATGTAGCTCACATCTCCCTGTGGTGATCAGCCATCGAGCAGCCAGACGTCGACGGTCGCACCTTCGTCGAGTTCGGTGACCTCCGCCGGGACGACGACGAGGCACTCCGCCCGCGCGAGCGCGCCGAGCAGGTGCGAGGCGGGCGTGCCGATCTCCCGGACGGTGCCGCGCACGGCGTCGAGCACGCCGCGGCGGAACTGCTGCCGGCCCGCCGGCGACGTCCAGCGCTCACCCAGCGTGGCCGTCACGACGGGGCGCTCGGGATACGGATGGCCGAGCGCGGCGCGCAGGGCCGGCCGCACGAACACCTCGAACGAGACGTGCGAGCTGACCGGGTTGCCGGGCAACGTCACGACGGCGACCCCGCCGAGCTCGGCGACGCGGCCCGCACCCTGGGGCCCGCCGGGCTGCATCCCGACCTTCCCGAACTCGACGCCACGCCCGGCGAACGCGTCCTTGACCACCTCGTAGGCACCCGCGCTGACCCCGCCGGAGGTGAGCACGAGATCGACGGGCCCGGCGCCGACGCGCTCGAGCAGCCGCTCGAGGAACTGCTCGACGTCGTCGGGGACGAACCGCAGCAGCTCCGCGCGACCGCCCGCCTCCTCGACCGCGGCGGCGAGCATCGGCCCGTTCGACTCGTAGATCCGGCCCGGCTCCAGCGGCTCGCCGGGGGCGACCAGCTCCGAACCGGTGGACAGCACCAGCACCGACGGCCTGCGGCGGACCGACAGCGTCGCAGCCCCGACGGCCGCCGCCACGCCGATCTGCGCCGCGCCCAGCACCGTGCCCGCGGTGAGCACGACGTCGCCCGCCGCCACGTCCTCCCCCGCGCGCCGCACGTGCGCACCCGGGGCGGGCGCCGCCGACAGCCGCACGCGCTCCGTCCCGCCGTCGGTGCGCTCGACGGGCACGACGGCGTCGGCGCCCACCGGCAGCATCGCCCCGGTCATGATCCGGTGCACCGTGCCCGGCGCGAGCGGCGGGACGTCGGTGCGCCCGGCCGGGATGTCGGCGCCGACGGGCAGCTCGACGGGGCTTCCGTCGTCCGCACCCACGAGCTCGCCGGCCCGCACGGCGTAGCCGTCCATCGCGGAGTTGTCGAACGAGGGCAGCGCAACCGCGGCCACCACCTCGGCGGCCAGCACGCGGCCGAGTGCCTGCGCGATCGGGACCTCCTCGGCCGGCATCGGTGGCAGCAGCCCTGCAACGACGGCACGGTGCTGCGCAACGGTCCTCGAGAAGCTGGCCACGCCCGCATCCTGCCCGACGATCCGAGTCGTCTGCGCGAGGGCCGAAACGGCGCGTTCTGAGGTAGCGTCGGCCCCGTTAGTCAGCGAGCAACGTGGAGGTGCCGTGGCCCAGGGCACGGTCAAGTGGTTCAACGCGGAGAAGGGCTTCGGCTTCATCGCCACCGACGGTGGGCCGGATGTCTTCGTCCACTACAGCGCGATCCAGTCGGACGGGTTCCGGACGCTGGACGAGGGCGACCGCGTGGAGTTCGAGACGACGGCAGGTCGGGACGGCCGCAGCCAGGCCGACGCCGTGCGTCGCATCTAGGAAGGGTCCGACGGGCCGCCCTGGCGGCCTTCCGGGGGGATCGGCGGTTCGCCGGTCCCCCCGACCCGTTCGTGGGTCGGCGCCGCCTTGCACTCGTCGGCATCGAGTGCTAAAACCGGGTCTGGCACTCGGCATGCCCGAGTGCCAGAAGTCGGGCCGGTGAGATCGGCGCAGGGTTGCCGGTCGTCCGTCGCGGGCGCCGCGTTCGACACGAGACTTTCGGGTCATCCCAATCGGAGGACTACACCCCCATGGCGAAGCAGATCGCGTTCGACGAGGAGGCGCGCCGCGGGCTCGAGCGCGGCATGAACACCCTCGCCGACGCCGTGAAGGTGACGCTCGGCCCGCGTGGCCGCAACGTCGTCCTGGAGAAGAAGTGGGGCGCGCCCACCATCACCAACGATGGTGTGTCGATCGCCAAGGAGATCGAGCTCGAGGACCCCTGGGAGAAGATCGGGGCCGAGCTCGTCAAGGAAGTTGCCAAGAAGACCGACGACATCGCCGGTGACGGCACCACCACCGCCACGGTGCTGGCCCAGGCGCTGGTCCGCGAGGGTCTGCGCAACGTGGCCGCAGGTGCCAACCCGATGGCGCTGAAGCGGGGCATCGAGAAGGCCGTCGAGGCCGTGTCTCAGGAGCTGCTCAAGACCGCCAAGGAGGTCGAGACCAAGGAGCAGATCGCGGCCACCGCCTCGATCTCCGCGGCCGACAAGTCCATCGGCGACCTGATCGCCGAGGCCATGGACAAGGTCGGCAAGGAGGGCGTGATCACGGTCGAGGAGTCCCAGACCTTCGGTCTGGAGCTCGAGCTCACCGAGGGCATGCGCTTCGACAAGGGCTACATCTCGCCCTACTTCGTCACCGACGCCGAGCGCATGGAGGCCGAGCTCGAGGACCCCTACGTCCTCCTGGTCAGCTCCAAGATCTCGACGGTCAAGGACCTGCTCCCGCTGCTGGAGAAGGTCATGCAGTCGGGCAAGCCGCTGGCGATCATCTCCGAGGACGTCGAGGGCGAGGCCCTGGCCACGCTCGTCGTCAACAAGATCCGCGGCACCTTCAAGTCCGTCGCCGTCAAGGCCCCGGGCTTCGGTGACCGCCGCGAGGCGATGCTGGCCGACATGGCCATCCTCACCGGAGGCGAGGTCATCTCGGAGAAGGTCGGCCTCAAGCTGGAGAACGCCGACCTGTCGCTGCTGGGCCGCGCCCGCAAGGTCGTGGTGTCCAAGGACGAGACC
>NZ_JAHKRK010000216.1 GCF_019396355.1 Pseudonocardia nigra | reverse complement strand
TCGGGGCGCGAGGACCGTGTCGAACCAGGCCGCGGCCTGCTCGGCCAGCTCCCGCAGCCCGGCCGCCGGATCGGCCGCCATCCGGGCGACCGGCCCGGGCGGCGCCGCGCCGAACACCCCCGGATGTCGTCCCGGCACTCGTCCGGGTCCGCGGCGGCCAGCGCGGCGAGCTCCTCGTCGAGCGTGGGCGCCGCCGTCACCGGCGTCGGGGCGAGGAACCCGGGCAGGACGCGCGTCGGGACGGGCACGAGCGCCTCGAGCAGGCCCACCTCGGCGCGCACGGCGCGCTGTCGCCGCCGCGCGTCGAGGGCCCACGCGCGGTGCAGCGGATGCGCGCCCGGTGCCCGGAGCACACGGACGCTCGCGACCACCTCCTACAGCGGCGAGACGGCGAACCGCAGGCCGAGGACGTCGTCGAGCGACACCTCCAGCCGGACCACGGATTCAGTCTAGGCCGAATCTCTCCGCGTCCCCGGCGGTCGCGGCGAGGGTGTACCCGTGCCGCCGATCCTCGAGCCCGACCCCACCGACGCCCGCCGCTTCGTCATCGCCGCCGTGCTGAGCAAGGCGGGCCAGCACGTCGGGCGCCTCGCGATCCCGCTGGTCGCGGTGACCGCGCTCCAGGCGTCGCCGGGCGATACCGGCCTCCTGGCGGCCGCGAGCACCGTCGCGTTCCTGCTGATCGGGCTCCCCGCGGGCGTCTGGCTCGACCGCGTCCGGCGCCGTCCGGTGATGATCGCCGCGGACCTGGCTCGAGCCGTGCTGCTGCTGTCCGTCCCGGCCGCCTGGGCGCTGGGCGCGCTGAGCCTGCCGCAGCTGTTCGTCGTCGTGCTGCTCGTCGGTGCCGGCACCGTGCTGTTCGACGTCGGAGCGCAGGCGCACCTGCCCCACGTGGTCGGCCGGGAGCGCCTGGTGGCGACCAACGCCCGGCTGGCGTCGATCGACTCGGTCGGGCAGGTGGCGGGCCCGGCGGCCGGCGGATGGCTGGTGCAGCTGCTGGGCGCACCGCTGGTGGTCGCCGTCCACGCCGCCGGATACCTGTGGTCGGCGTGGTGGCTCACCCGGCTCCGCCGCCCGGAACCCCCGCCCCCGCCGGCAACGGGGGGCGTCGCGGCCGAGATCCGCGCCGGGCTGGCGCTGGTGCTGCACCACCCGGTGCTCCGCGCGACCCTGGCCGCAGGCGCCCTGACGAACCTCGCGGTCGCCGCGAGCCTGGCGATGGTGCCGATCGTGCTGACGCGGGACCTCGGCGCGTCCGCGGCCGTGCTCGGGGCGTGGCTGGCGGCGGGCGGGGTCGGCGGGCTGCTGGGCGCGGTGGCCGCCCGGCCGGTGTCGCGGCGGGTCGGCGAAGGACGCTCGCTCTGGCTCGCCGGGCTCGCCGTCGCCCCCGCTGCCGTGCTCACGCCCCTGATCGGCGATCCGGTGCCCGTCGCCGTCGCCGCCGCGGGATGGGGGGTGCTGTGCGCCAAGATCGGCTACGACAACGTGCTCCTCGTGAGCTTCCGCCAGGCCGTGACGCCCGACGGGGCGCTCGGCCGGGTCGGCGCGACCGCCCGCGTGGTGCTCATCGGCGCGGTCACCGCGGGGTCGCTGCTCGCGGGGCGATCGGCGAGCTCGCGGGCCCGCGCGCCGCGCTCTGGACCGCGGCGGCCGTCCTCGCGGTGGTGTGGGTCCCGGTGTTCGCCTCGCCGCTGCGCCGCGCCCGCACGCTCGACCCGGGCGGCGCGACCGTGATCAGGACGCGGTGACCCTGTGCACGGCGAAGCCGTCCACAGGCGGCGTCAGAGCGTGCCCTTCGTGGACGCGATCCCGGTGATCCGGGTGTCGGGCTCCACCGCGGCGCGCAGCGCGCGTGCGATGGCCTTGAACTCGGCCTCGGTGACGTGGTGCGGGTCGCGCCCGTCCAGCACCCGGACGTGCAGCGCGAGGTGACCGTGGAAGGCCAGCGACTCGAACACGTGCCGGTTGAGCACCGTGGGGTAGTGCCCGCCCACGACGAAGCCCTGCATCACGTCGGGCTCGCCGGTGTGCACGGTGTACGGGCGCCCGGACACGTCGACGACGGCCTGCGCGAGCGCCTCGTCCATCGGGATCCAGGCGTCCCCGAACCGGCGGATGCCCTTCTTGTCCCCCAGGGCCTGCCGCAGCGCCTGGCCGAGCACGATCGCGACGTCCTCGACCGTGTGGTGCACGTCGACCTCGACGTCGCCGGACGCCTGCACGGTGAGGTCGAACGCGCCGTGCTTGCCCAGCGCGTCGAGCATGTGGTCGAAGAACGGGACGCCGGTGGCGATCTCCGTGGTGCCGGTGCCGTCGAGGTCGATCTCGACGAGGACCTTCGACTCCTTGGTGACCCGCTCCACGCGCCCAACCCTGGTCACTTACCTACCTCCTGCTCGAACACGTCGCCCGCGACCTGCAGGAACGCGTCGTTCTCCTCCGGGGTGCCGACCGTGACGCGCAGCCGGTGCGGGATCCCCACGTCGCGGATCAGCACACCACGGTCGAGGAACGCCCGCCACGCGCGGGGGGCGTCGGTGAAGCTGCCGAACAGCACGAAGTTGGCGTCGCTCGGCACGACGTCGTAGCCGATGGCCGCGAGCGCTGCGACGACGCGGTCGCGCTCGCCGCGCAGCAGCGCCACCGACCCGAGCGTGGCGTCGGCGTGGCGCAGCGCGGCCCGCGCCGCGGCCTGCGTGAGCACCGACAGGTGGTAGGGCAGCCGGACGAGCTGCAGCGCGTCGACCACCGCGGGCGCGGCCGCGAGGTAGCCCAGCCGCCCACCCGCGAACGCGAACGCCTTGCTCATGGTGCGGCTGACGATCAGCTTGGCGCCGTGGGTGCGCAGCAGCGTGACCGCGCTCGGCCGGTGGGAGAACTCCGCGTACGCCTCGTCCACCACCACCAGACCGGGGGCGGCGTCGATCAGCGCGGCCAGCTCGTCGGGCTCGAGCGACTGCCCGGTGGGGTTGTTCGGGCTGGTGAGGAACGTCAGGTCGGGCGAGTGCTCGCGCAGGACGGCGGCGGCCGCGGCGACGTCGATCGAGAAGTCGGAGCGGCGCGGGGTGGGCAGCCACTCCGTGCGCGTGCCCGCCGCGATGATCGGGTGCATCGAGTAGGACGGCTCGAACCCGACGGCGATGCGCCCCGGCCCACCGAAGGCCTGCATGATCTGCTGCAGCACCTCGTTGGAGCCGTTGGCGGCCCACAGGTTCTCGGTGCGCAGCGGCACCCCCGTGGCGCTCGTCAGGTAGGCGGCGAGGTCGCCGCGCAGCCCGACGGCGTTGCGGTCGGGGTAACGGTGCAGCTCCGCGGCGGCGGCCTCCGCGGCGTGCCGCACGTCGGCGACCAGCTCCGGGGGCGGCGGGTACGGGTTCTCGTTGGTGTTGAGCCGCACCGCCACGTCGAGCTGCGGGGCCCCGTAGGGCGAGCGGCCGCGGAGGTCCTCCCGCAGCGGCAGGTCGTCGAGCGTGACCTCGGCGCCGACCGTCTCCTGCACACCCACCAGGTTCGACGCGGTCATCGGGGGAACCGCGCCGTGACGGCCTGCCCGTGCGCCGGCAGGTCCTCGGCGGCGGCCAGCGTGACGACCTGGTCGGCGACGTCGCGCAGCGCCTCCTCGGTGTACTCCACGAGGTGCACGCCGCGCAGGAACGTCTGCACCGACAGCCCCCCGGAGTGGCGGGCGCAGCCGCCGGTGGGCAGCACGTGGTTGGAGCCCGCGCAGTAGTCGCCCAGCGACACCGGCGCGTACGGGCCGACGAAGATCGCACCGGCGTTGCGGACGCGGAGGGCGACCTCGCGGGCGTCCGCCGTCTGGATCTCGAGGTGCTCGGCGGCGTAGGCGTCGACGACCGCGACCCCGTCGTCGAGATCGGTGACCAGCACGGTGCCCGACTGCGGGCCGGTGAGCGCGGTGCGGATCCGCTCGGTGTGCTTCGTGTCGGGGACCTGGCGGGCGAGCTCGGCGTCGACGGCCCCTGCCAGCTCCTCCGACGTGGTGACCAGCACGGACGCGGCCGACGGGTCGTGCTCGGCCTGGCTGATGAGGTCGGCGGCGACGTGCCGGGCGTCGGCGCCGGCGTCGGCGAGCACGGCGATCTCGGTGGGGCCGGCCTCGGCGTCGATGCCGATGAGGCCGCGCAGCATCCGCTTGGCCGCGGTGAGGTAGATGTTGCCGGGCCCGGTGACCATGTCGACCGGCTCCAGCTCGGCGCCGTCGGTGTCGGTGCCGCCGTACGCGAGCAGGGCCACGGCCTGGGCGCCGCCGACGGCCCACACCTCGTCGACGCCCAGCAGCGCCGCCGCGGCGAGGATGGTGGGGTGCGGCAGCCCGCCGTGCTCGGCCTGCGGCGGCGAGGCGACGACGAGCGACTCCACGCCCGCGGCCTGCGCCGGGACCACGTTCATGACGACGCTGGAGGGGTAGACGGCCAGCCCGCCGGGGGCGTAGAGCCCGACCCGCCGCACCGGGACGAACCGCTCGGTGACCGTGCCGCCGGGCACCACGTCGGTGACGACGTCGCGGCGCCGCTGGTCGCCGTGCACCTTCCGCGCGCGCTCGATGGAGGTCTCCAGCGCGGTGCGGACGGCCGGGTCGAGGGCCGCCAGCGCGCCGTTGAGCGTCTGGGAGGGCACGCGGACCGCGGTGGGCCGCACGCGCTCGAACCGCTCCGCGTACTCCAGCGCCGCCTCGACGCCGCGCTCGCGCACGTCCTCGACGATGGGCCGGACCTGGTGCAGCACCGTGTCGACGTCCACATCGGCCCGCGGCAGCAGGGTGCGCAGCGCGGCGGGACGGGGCAGCGGTTCGGCGCGCAGGTCGAGTCGGCGGAGCATGGGTCCAGGGTACGGGGCGGGTCCGACGGCGGCGCGCGGCGACCGGACCGGAGATGTGAGCGCTAACATTCTCGCCTCCGCCCTCGATAGGCCTGGTGACGTGCTCATCGAGGAGCAGGAGGAGCGCACTGATGCCACGGACGACGATGCGGCTGCTCGCCGCCGCTGTGCTGAGCCTGACCATGGTCGCCGCACCCGCGGCGACCGCCGTCGCGCAGGACCCGGGCCCGCCGCCGAGCGGGAAGCTGGAGATGACCGGCGACGGCGACTACCGGGCCGGTGTGATCGACGACCCCGTCCACGACCCCACGCTGTTCGTCGACCGCGGCACGTACTACGTGTTCTCCACCGGCGTGGCGAACCCCGACGACCCCGGCGGAATCTTCGCCCGCCGCTCCACCGGGAGCCTGGCCGGCGAGTGGGAGTCGCTCGGGGCGATCGCCCTGCCGGAGTGGACGAGGTCCTACGGGGTGCACCACCTCTGGGCGCCGCATGTGGTGGAGCGCGCGGGTGTCTTCCACCTCTACTACTCGGCGTCCTCGTTCGGCAGCAACCGCTCCGCGATCGGGCTGGCCACCACCCGCACCCCCGGCGACCTCGCCAGCTGGGTCGACCACGGCCCCATCCTCACCTCCGAGCCCGGCGACGACTTCAACGCCATCGACCCGAACGTCTTCACCGCGCGCGGGAAGTGGTACATCGCGTTCGGTTCGTTCTGGTCCGGGATCAAGGTCCAGGAGCTGCAGGACATGCACACGCCGGTCGGACCCCGGACCGCGCTGGCCCGCCACCCGGTCGACCCGCCCAACGCGATCGAGAACCCCCAGGTCTTCCAGCACGGCCGGTACTGGTACCTCACGGCGTCCTGGGACTTCTGCTGCCGCGGCGTCGACAGCACCTACAAGACGGTCGTGGGCCGGTCCACCAACCCGACCGGGCCCTTCGTCGACCGCGAGGGGCGCCCGATGACCGAGGGCGGCGGCACGGTGCTGCTCGACCGGCGCGGGAACCAGGTCGGCACCGGCGCGCTCGACGTCCTGGAGGACCGCGGGCGGACCTACGCCGTGCACCACTACTACGACGCGAACACCGGCGGCACGATCCGGATGCAGATCCGCGAGGTCGAGTGGGTGGACGGCTGGCCGACGTTCTCCTACGGGCCCGGGGACGCCTGACGGCCGATCGCACGAACGCGGCTCAGGACAGGTCCAGGCCCAGGTCCATGGCGCGGACCGAGTGGGTCAGCGCGCCCACCGAGATGTAGTCCACCCCGGTCTCGGCGTACTCCCGCGCGTTCGCGAGCACCAGCCCGCCGGACGACTCCAGCAGAGTCGCCGCCGAACCCCGGCGCCGCACGGCCTCCCGCGTGCGCTCGACGTCGAAGTTGTCCAGCAGCACGAGCTCCGCGCCCAGCGCCAGCACCTCGTCGAACTGCTCGAGGGTGTCGACCTCGACCTCGCAGGGCAGGTTCGGGGCGTGCGCGCGCGCCGCGGCCAGCGCCGCGCCGACCGAACCGGCCGCCGCCACGTGGTTGTCCTTGATCAGGACGGCGTCGCCGAGCCCGAGCCGGTGGTTGGTGCCCCCGCCGCAGCGCACCGCGTACTTCTCCAGCAGCCGCAGCCCCGGCAGGGTCTTGCGGGTGTCGCGGATGCGGGCCTTCGTGCCGGCGACCGCGTCCACCCACGCGGCGGTCGCCGTCGCGACCCCGGAGAGGTGGCACAGCAGGTTCAACGCCGTGCGCTCGGCGGTGAGCAGGCCCTGCACCCGGGCGCGGACGGTCAGCGCAGCGTCGCCCGGCGCGAGCCGGTCGCCGTCGGCGCGGGCGTCGAGCACCTCGTAGCCGCTCGGGCCGAGCACGGAGTCGAGCGCCTCCCGCACCGCGGGCAGCCCGGCCAGCACCCCCGGTTCGCGGGCGGCGAACGTGCCGACGGCCACCGCGACGAGCGGCACCGTGGCCGCCGTCGTCCCGTCCGGGCCGTAGCGCAGGTCCTCCTGGAGCGCCGTCGCGACGACCCGGCGCAGGTCGTCGAGGTCCGGTCCGGTCACCACGCCCGTCACGCCGCACCCACCGCTGCCGTCTCGTCCCGCACGACCGGGCGGCCGTCCGGGTCCAGCGCCACCACGAGACTCTGGCGCTGCCAGACGTCGTCGCGCTCCGGGAAGTCGGTGCGCACGTGGCAGCCGCGCGTCTCGGTGCGGGTACCCGCCGCGGCGAGGACGGCCTGCGCGAGCAGCGTGAGTGCGGCGTCCTCCACCCCGGCCCGGTCGACGGGCACGCCGAGCGCCGTGTGCGCCTCGACGACGTCCGACGCCGCAGCGAGCCCGGCGGCGTCCCGACCGATCCCGGCCGCGCCGGTCATCGCCCGCTGCACGACCGGCCGCGGGGCGAGCGCCACCGCGGGCGACGGCGCGAGGACCTCGGCGGTCGCGGGGCGCGGGACGCACCGGTCCGCGGCCACCGCGTGCGCGACCCGCGCGCCGACGACCAGCCCCTCGAGGAGGCTGTTGGACGCGAGCCGGTTGGCGCCGTGCAGCCCGGTGCGCGCCACCTCGCCGGCCGCGTAGAGCCCGGGCACGCCGGTGCGCCCGTGCCGGTCGGTGACGACCCCGCCGCAGGCGTAGTGCGCGGCCGGAGTCACCGGGATCGGCTCGCGCACCGGGTCGATGCCCGCCGCCCGGCAGGCCGCGTACACCGTCGGGAACCGCTGCGGAAATCCCTCGATCCCGCGGGCGTCGAGGTGGACGCAGTCGGCGCCGGTGTCGGCGAGCGTCCGCGTGATCGCGGCGGCGACGACGTCGCGCGGCGCCAGGTCGGCCAGCGGGTGCACGGCCGTCATGAACCGGCGCCCGGCGCGGTCGAGCAGCACGGCGCCCTCGCCGCGGACCGCCTCGGTGACGAGCGGGCGACGGCCCACCGCCGGCGCTCTTCTGTTGCTCGACCCTGCGAGCAGGTCTTCGGTGTAGAGGACGGTGGGGTGGAACTGCACGAACTCCAGGTCCGCTGCCGTGGCGCCGGCCCGGAGCGCGAGCGCGATGCCGTCGCCCGTGGCCGTCTCCGGGTTCGTGGTGCTCGCGTACAGCTGCCCGTAGCCGCCGGTGGCGAGCAGCACGGCCGGCGCCCGCAGCACCCCGGGTCGGCCGGCGTCGTCGAGCACCGCGAGCCCGCTGACCGCACCCCGCTCGTCGCGCAGCGCGTCGACGGCCACGTGCCCGGTGAGCAGCGGGAGGCGACGGTCGGTCGTCGCAGTGACGAGGGCACGTTCGATCTCGGCGCCGGTGGCGTCGCCGCCCGCGTGCACCACCCGGAACGCCGAGTGGCCGCCCTCCCGGGTGCGGGCGAGCCTGCCGCCGGGTCCGGGATCAAAGTCCGCGCCCCGGGCCCGCAGCCGCGCCACGGCGGCCGGACCCTCGGCGATGATCTCCGCCACGGCACCGGCGTCGGACAGGCCGCCGCCCGCGGCGAGGGTGTCGGCGACATGGGCCTCGACGCTGTCGCCCGGCACGTCACCGACGACCACGGCGACCCCGCCCTGCGCCCAGCGGGTGGAGCCCGCGTCGGCGGCGTCCTTCGTCACGACCACGACGCGCAGGCCCGCCTCGGCGGCGTCCAGCGCGGCCGTGAGCCCCGCAACGCCGGAGCCGACGACGACGAGGTCCGCCTCGGCCTCCCAGGCGGTCATTCCCCACCCCCGGGCTGCCCGATCTCGATCATGCGCTGCACGGCGGCGCGTCCGCGGGCGGCGAGCTCGGGGTCGACGTGGACCTCGTCGGTGCCCTCCCGCAGCGACCGCAGGAGCTTCTCCGGGGTGATCATCTTCATGTAGGTGCAGGAGGCGCGGTCGTTCACGGCGCGGAAGTCGACCTCCGGCGCGGCCTTGCGCAGCTGGTGCAGCATGCCGACCTCGGTGGCGACCAGCACGCGCGACGTGGAGCTCGCACGGGCGGCGTCGAGCATCCCGCCGGTCGAGAGGATCTTGACGCGGTCGGCGGGCACCGCGCCCGCGCCCGCGAGGTAGAGCGCCGAGGTGGCGCAGCCGCACTCGGGGTGGACGTACAGCTCGGCGTCCGGGTTGGCCTGCGCCTGCGCGGTGAGCGTGGCGCCGTTGATGCCGGCGTGCACGTGGCACTCCCCCGCCCAGACGTGCATGTTCTCCCGCCCGAGGACGCGGCGGACGTGCGCCCCGAGGAACTGGTCGGGCAGGAACAGCACCTCGCGGTCGGCCGGGATCGAGGCGACGACCTCGACGGCGTTGGAGGAGGTGCAGCAGATGTCGGTCTCGGCCTTCACCGCGGCGGTGGTGTTGACGTAGCTGACCACCACCGCGTCCGGGTGGTCGGCCTTCCAGGCCCGCAGCTGATCGACGGTGATCGAGTCGGCGAGCGAGCAGCCGGCGTTCGCGTCCGGGATGAGGACGGTCTTCTCCGGGGCGAGGATCTTCGCCGTCTCCGCCATGAAGTGGACGCCGCAGAACACGATCGTCGCGGCGTCGGACTCCGCGGCGATCCGCGACAGCGCCAGCGAGTCGCCGGTGTGGTGCGCGACGTCCTGGATGGCTGGGAGCTGGTAGTTGTGCGCCAGCAGTACGGCGTCTCGGCGGCGGGCCAGCTCGCGCACCTCGTCGGCCCAGTCGGCGTCGACCCAGGGGGGCGCCTCGGCGACGGTCGGACTTGCGGTCATGAGACCCTCCACGGCGTTTTCGCCTACGAGTCGGAAACAGGGGTGATCGTAGCAGCGGGGATCGGCGCCCACACCCCCGTCGTGACCGGGAACTCACCGCGGGGCAACCGGCCGTTCACGTTCCCCTGCGCGCCGCGCAGCAGCGCCGCGGCCTACCATCCGCCACATGCCGCGCCCAACCGAACACGAGGTGTTGGCGGCCGTCCTCCAGATCCGCGACGACACTCTCCAGGTGCTCGCCTGGCAGCGCGCGCAGCCCCCGGACTCCGGCCGCTGGGCGCTGCCCGGCGGAAGGCTGGGTGACGACGAGGACGTCGAGCGCTCCGTGGTGCGCCAGCTCGCGGAGAAGGTCGACCTCCGCGAGGTCACCCACGTCGAGCAGATCGCGGTGTTCAGCGACCCGGACCGGGTGCCGGGGGCGCGGCGGATCGCCACCGCGTTCCTCGGGCTGGTTCCCGCCGACGCCGACCCGGCGGTGCCGGCCGACACGGCGTGGCACCCCCTCACCGCGCTGCCGGCCACCGCCTTCGACCACGCCGCGATCATCGACGCCGCGCGCGACCGGCTGCGCGCCAAGCTCTCCTACACCAATCTCGGGTTCGCGCTGGCGCCGCGCGCGTTCACGATCTCCGCACTGCGCGAGCTCTACGTGGCCGCGCTCGGCCATCCGGTGTCGGCCACCAACCTGCAGCGCGTGCTCACCCGCAGGCACGTGCTCGAGCCGACCGGCGACCTTGCACCCCCCGGACCGGCCGGTGGGCGACCCGCGGCACTGTTCCGGTTCACCGAGCGGACGCTGCGCGTGACCGACGCCTCCGCGGTGTTGCGGCCACCCGGCGAGCCCGACCGCGGCGCCGTACCGTAGTCCGGTGGCCGAGACCCTCCCCCTGTTCCCGCTGGGCACGGTCCTGCTGCCCGGGGCCTCGCTGCCGCTGCACGTCTTCGAGCCGAGGTACCGGCAGCTGACCGTCGACCTCGTCACCGGAGCCGTCCCGGACAAGGAGTTCGGCGTCGTCGCGGTGCGCGAGGGGTGGACCCCCGACGACGACGGCATGGCCGGGCTGCACGGCATCGGCTGCACGGCGGAGCTCCGCGACGTCCGCAGGCTGCCCGACGGCCGCTTCGACATCGTCACGCGCGGGGCGCGCCGGTTCCGGCTGCTCGACCTCGACGCCGAGTCCATGCCCTACCTGATCGCGTCGGTGGAGTTCCTGCCCGACGCGGACACGCCGCCCGCCGACGACCTGATCCGGATGCTCGCCGGCGCGGCCCGAGACGCCCATCGCCGCTACTGCGCCACGGCCTGGAAGACCGGCGACTGGTCGGAGCCCGAACCCGACATCGACCCGTCGGCGCTGCCGCACGTGCTGGCCGCCGACTGCCTCCTGCCCATCGCCGACCGGCAGCGCCTGCTCGAACAGACCTGCCCCGTCGAGCGGCTGCGCCTGGTCCGCGCATTGCTGGCGCGGGAGACCGGGCTGATGGAGCAGCTGCGGGCCGTCCCGGCGCCGATCACGACCTACGCCGTGGAGCACAGCTCCAACTGACCGCGAGTCGCCCGATCCCGACACGCGAGTCGCCCCATCCGGACAGGCGAGTCGCCCGGGCCGTTATCGCCAGCCGAAGCGTGCGCGCAGCTCCCGGGCCACCCGCTCGAACCGGTCGCGGTCCAGCACCGCACCCTCCCGCCGGACGCCGTGCTCGTCGACCTCCAGCACCCGGTCCAGCCGCACGTAGGACGCCCGCCCCTGCCGGTCCCACGCCCCGGAGCCGATCTCGAGCCAGTCGCGGTCGTCGGCGCGGTCCGCCCGGCTCGAGAGCATGAGCCCCACAAGGTCGGGGCCCCGGCGGCCGACCACGAGCAGCGGCCGGTCCTTCCCCCGCCCGTCGTTCTCCTCGAAAGGCACCCAGGCCCAGACGATCTCGCCGGGGTCGGCTGCGCCGTCGAGGTCGGGCGCGTAGACGATCGTGCAGACCCGATCCTGGGCCGGGATGCTGCGAGCGGGCGTCCGCTGCGGGGCGAGGCGGCGTTGCGTACCGGTCGCCAGCAGGTCGAGGCCGATCCGGGCCGCCTGCCGCAGGGCCCGTCCCCAGTTCGCCACGCGAGCAGCATGACGCACCGGGTGGCGGCCTGCTACGCCGGACGACCGACAGCGACCACGTCCACGAGCCGTTCGACCCCCCGGAAGTCGTCCGGGTTGCAGGTGAGCAGCGGAAGGCGTGCCGCGGCGGCGGTCGCGGCGATCTGGAGGTCGAGCCGCCGGGGGCGAGGGTTGCGGCCCGCGGCGCGGACGAGCGTGGCGAGCACGCCGTAGAGCTTGGCCTCTTCCACTCCGTAGGACAGCACCTCGTAGGTGGCAAGCGTGTCCTCGAGCAGGTGGGCGCGGGCCGCCCGCTGGGATGCCTCGCCGATGTCCAGGCCATACGCGAGCTCCCCGATCGTCACCGCACTCACGAGGGCCAGTCCGTCGGCGAACTCGCCCAGATCGACGACATCCAGGTCGATCAGCGTGCAGGTGTCGAGCAGAAAAGACCTCTGCATCGATCAGTACTCGATCCGGTCGTCGCCGAAGACCTCGTCGTCCGCGGCACGGTCGGCGTACCACTGCTCGATATCGACATGCGGCATTTGCCGGCGACGCTCCTGCAGCTGGCGGAGCGTCAGCCGCCGCTTCCCCTGCGATCCTTCGGCCTGATGCGGGACGATGTCGGCGATCGCCTTGCCGTTGCGGGTGACGATGAAGCTTTCCCCCGCCTCGACCCGCCGCATGATCTCGGCGTTGTCGTTGCGCAGCTGCCGCTGGCCGATGGTCTCGGGCATGCCCCAACTGTAGCGCAGTTGTGCTACGCCGAGGCGCGTTCCCCGTGCCTGCTGCACCGCGCCGTCCAGCCCGTGGGCGTCACCTGCACGACCATCCGCCGTGCGCAGTCGGGGCAGAACCGCGGCGGCTCCAGCTCGCGCCGCGCGTCGCACCGCGTGTGCTCGCCCTCGGCGGCTGGCTGCCCGCACTGGTCGCAGAACGCCGTCACAGCGTCTCGTTCAGCGCCTTGATCGGCATCTGCAGCTCGCCGAGCAGGTCGATGTCGGACTCGGCGGGCCGGCCCAGGGTAGTGAGGTAGTTGCCGACGATCACGGCGTTGATCCCGCCGAGGAGGCCCTGCCGGGCGCCGAGGTCGCCGAGGGTGATCTCGCGCCCGCCGGCGAACCGCAGCACCGTGCACGGCAGCGCCAGCCGGAACGCCGCCACGGCCCGCAGCGCGTCGCGCCCGTCCAGCGGCTCGAGGTCGCCGAAGGGCGTGCCGGGGCGGGGGTTGAGGAAGTTCAGCGGCACCTCGTCCGGGGTCAGCGACGCCAGCTGCCCGGCGAACTCCGCGCGCTGCTCCAGCGACTCCCCCATCCCGAGGATCCCGCCACAGCACACCTCCATGCCGGCCTCGCGCACCAGCCGCAGCGTCTCCCAGCGCTCCTCCCAGGTGTGCGTCGTGACCACGTGGGGGAAGTGCGAGCGCGCCGTCTCGAGGTTGTGGTTGTAGCGGTGGACGCCCATGGCGGCGAGCTGCTCGACCTGCTCGGGGGTGAGCATCCCGAGCGAGCAGGCGACGTTGATGTCGACCTCGTCCTTGATCGCCGCGATCCCGGCGGCGACCTGGGCCATCAGCCGCTCGTTCGGCCCGCGCACCGCCGCCACGATGCAGAACTCCGTGGCCCCGGTCTTCGCGGTCTGCTTGGCCGCCTCCACCAGCGACGGGACGTCCAGCCACGCCGAGCGCACCGGTGACTCGAACAGGCCCGACTGCGAGCAGAAGTGGCAGTCCTCCGGGCAGCCGCCGGTCTTCAGCGAGATGATCCCCTCGACCTCGACCTCCGGCCCGCACCAGCGCATCCGCACCTGGTGGGCGAGGTCGAGCAGCTCGTCGAGCGCCTCATCGGGCAGCCGGAGCACCTCGAGCACCTGCGGCTCGTCGAGGCCGACCCCGTCCTCCAGGACCTGGGCGCGGGCGGTGCTGAGGATGCCGGTCTCGGTGGTCGTCACGGCACGGGAGTGTGCCATCCACCGCCCAGGACCGGGGCCAGACTGTGATGTGCGACGGCCGCGAACACCTCCGGGTGGAGGGTCCCGGACGACTCCGGGACGGCCCCGAGCAGCGGTACGCCGCTGGTGGCGGGCAGGTCGGCGAGGTTGCACGTCTCGGCGAGGTCGGGCTCGCCCGGCCACGCCCCGATCACCAGCCCGGTGCACACCAGCCCGCGGGCGCGCAGCGCCTCCACCGTCAGCTCGCTGGCGTTGAGCGTGCCCAGCCCGGCGGCGGTGGCCACGACGACGGGCGCGTCGAGCAGGGCGGCGACGTCGGCGAGGGTGCCGCCGTGGTCGGTGAACCGCACCAGCAGCCCGCCGGCCCCTTCGACGAGCACGAGGTCGTGGTCGGCCGCCAGCTCCCGCGCCGCCTCGGCAGCCGCCGCTGGCGTGACGGGTGGCGCGTCCGCCCGCCGGGCCGCCGCGG